>DFJV01000140.1 GCA_002373205.1 Treponema sp. UBA3662 | reverse complement strand
TCAGAATTATTCTTGAATATTTCTTGTATGTACAGTTTTGCTTCTTCGATTAATTTTTCATTCATTCTCTTTGCTTCCTTGTCATTCCACTGTGTATTTCATGGGCGTAAAGCGGATTCCGTTGACTGTTTTTTCTTCATCCGTTGGAACGAAACCAAGTGCTTTGTAAAAGGGCAAGCCGTAGGGTGAAGAATTGAGCGTGACAGTCTCTCCCTTGTATTCATTCAGGACATGGCGGATCAAACGGCTTCCAATGCCGCGCCTGTGATAGCTTCCATCTACAAACATAAAGCAAATGTGGTGTTTTTCTATTCTTATGGCGCAGATTGCAATAAGTTTGCTTCCTTCAAAAGTTCCGTAATAGTCCAAGCCAGTTAAATATACAGGATCGTTAATGCTCTTTCGGAAGGACTCTGTACCCTCGTCAGAATAATCCGGCGACTCGTATTCGGTAAAAATTTTCCATGCAAGAGCAAGTGCTTCGGGAATATCCGCTTCTGAAAGTTTTCGTATGCAGAATGATGATTCTGAATTTTCCAGCCTCATATAGCGGCTGCGTTCTGTAAAACCACAGCTTTCCCAAAATTTAATTGCAGCCTTGTTCCAAGACAGAACTTCTATGTCAATCTTGTCTGTTTTTAGCTCATCCAATAAAAGTTTGAGTGCAACTCTTCCTTTGCCCTGCCGCCTGAAATTTCTAGCGATAAAAAACTGCCTAAGATACAGAGGCTTTGCGGTGTGGCGGACAAGGGCATAACCTATGGCGCAATCTTCTTCCATAAAGAAATATGCATCGTATTCGCTTTTAAGAAAGTCTTGCATTCGCTTTTGCAATTGCTCAAAATTCATGGCGTTGTCGCTTTTTTCGTCTTCGATGAGCTGCTTGTTTAACTGAGCCAATTCTTCAATGTCCAAAAGAGAGCATTTTTTTATTAGCATTTGCTTGGTTCTCCTTTTAAAAATCCGTGCGGACTTCGAGGATGTTGCTGCTCGTCTTTAGAATTTCTTTGAGGCGAAGGTCCAGGTCACAGTGGTTGTCGCGGTAATCTTTTTCGCCAAATTCAGGGCGGGCTGGAAAGGCAAGGATTTCTTTTTCGAGGCTGAACTGTGCGTTTACTCCTGCTTTGTTTCCGCGTGCGTCAAGGCGAATCCATTTTTGCAGAGAGTCGATGTAAACAGTATTCAATGCATGAATGATGTAACCGTCGCTTGCATCATTGGCGCGTGTTAAATACTGGTAGCTGATTCCTGCCGGTATTTTGTTTGCACGGAGTAAGGCCGCAAGCAGGCATGATTTTGTCCAGCAGATGCCAGTTTTGTTTTTGAGTACGTCGCTGGCATTTTTTGAAACTACGGTGAGTTTTGCATCCCAGGTGTGCGGAATTTCGTCGCGCACAAACTTGTATGCTTTTTCTATGTAGTCAAGCTTGTTGGAAGAGATAGCCTTTAGTTGGTTTGCTTTTTCTGCAACGAGAGGATTTGTATAATCAATGCAGTCACTTTCTTTTAAGTAGTCAGATAAATCTTCCATATTTGTGCTTCCTTTGTTCACCGGCTTAGTTCCTGTTAACGGGTAACAGGATTTCCGTGGCCAAAATAAATTGTACGCTTGCCAAGCGCCTTTATTTTTTTCTGAGTTTTTTTGATTGCGTCAATGTCGCAATACAAGTGTCCTATGGCTGGCTTAATCCAGTTGTCCAAAGCGTCTCCGACTAAGAGGTGGCTTTCTTCTACATCAACTCCTATTGAGCCTTTTGTGTGCCCAGGAAGTTCTATGATTTTTGCATTTATTCCGTATTCAGCAAGACTGTCTCCTTCCTTTACGTAAACAATATTTTGAGGCCGTTCTACTTTTGTGTTTTTTAAAGCAGAAAGAGAAAGTCCCAGTACAACTTTTCCTACAAGACCGTATGATTTTAGTGGCTGCTTTGTATAGTCGTCAAAAAGTTCTTCGTCCACTTTGCTGAATGCAACGGGGCAGGAATATCTTCTTGAAAGTTCGGCTGCATTTTCTGCATGGTCAAAGTGGGGGTGGGTAAGGACGATCAGCTTTATTTGATATTTGTCACACTCTTCAATTACCATGTCGCGGGCGGCTTTACTGCTGGTGTCTACAAGTATTGCGGTTTTTCCTTCAGCAACTATGTAGCAGTTGTCTGTTCCACCTTTTATTCTTTTTACCGTAATCATTTTTTCCCCTTGATAAAAATATTTTTATTCTTTCTTTAATTCCCAAAGTGCTTGGCACTTGTCTTGAATTCATTTAATAGGACATTGCTATGCAGCTATCCTTTTTGCTTTCCTGCCATTCCCCAGTTTTCCAATGGCGGTTCATTCATTATGATGAATATATCAGATTCGTTGACACCTAGTGATGAAGTCAATTTTTCTGTTATTGTTTCTATGGCATTTTTCTTTTCTTCTTTTGTTCTTCCGGGAAAAAGTGAAAACTCTATAATCATAAAGCTGTCGCTTTTAAAATCTGGCATTTCAAAATCTTCACGGTTAAATTCTATTATCCTCTGGAACCTGTCCCAGTCTTCTATGTGCAAGGATTCTACAAGCCCTTGATGAACGCAGTCTAATACGGTCTTTTTGTATTGGGGGCTCTTTCCTTTTAGCATATTGATTTTTACGATTGGCATTTCCTTCTCCTTTAGCCTTGCTTTTCCCAGTAATCCTTGTAGGAATATCCGTCTGACCCTCCGACCAAAAATTCTTCTGATTTTGTAAAGCCAAGTTTTTTGAATGCTGCCATCCGTTCAATGGCATAAAGCGGAACCTTTGTTGCGATTTTTTTTGCATTGAACAGTTTGCAGACTGACGGTAAAATTATGCCGGAAACTTCTTCTATAACTTCTGCCTTTTCGTGTGAGCTTTTTAAGTCCAGCCGAAGGAGTGCAGTGTTGTTAAAGTAGTCGTTTGCGTCGCGGTGAAAAAGTTCTACCGTGCCAATAGCCTTTTCCTTTTGTTTTTCTACTATTGCCCAGCGGACAAACCATTTAGTCTCGTAAGACTTAATCCAAAAGTTTATGGCTTCCTTCATGCGCTCTGTTGTAGGGTAATAGAAATTGTCTCCGTGGCAGTTGTCGCTATTAAAGAAAGGAAGGGCGTTTTTGTCGCTGTAAACTTCAAGCAAATCACTTGCATCGCTTTCTTTTACAAAGCGGAAAAGATAGTGCTCGTTTTCAAATTCCGGGACAGCTTCGTAAACATCTTTCATTTTTTTCCACCTAATTTTTTTATTGCGCTTTGTTTTTAGGTTTATACTTTAATACTACAAGAAATGTATTTTTACTGCAAGTGTTCTTTTTTTTCTCTTGACATATTCCACAAGTGGAAGTATAGTAAAAGTGTTAATATTATACAAGTGGAATATAAGGAAAGTTTATGCTGAAACACGGTATTCTTGGACTTTTGAATTACGGTAAAATGACCGGTTATGAGATTATGACGGTTTTTCGCGATTCGCTGAGTTTTTTCTGGCATGCTCAGACAAGTCAGATTTACAGGGAACTTCAGACTCTGGAAAAAAGCGGCTGGATTCAGTCTGCCCGCATTGAACAGGAGAGCAGACCCGACAAGAATTTGCTTTCCATAACGCGCGAGGGTAAAAAGGAACTTGCCTGCTGGCTAAGAGATGACAGTGTAAAGTCTGTTATTCGTAGCCCTATGATGATGAAAACTTTTTTCCGTGGAGAATGCAGCATAGATGAGAATATAGAATTTTTTAGAAATCTTCCTGAGCAGAATTCTGTCTTTCCTGAAGGGGACAAAAAAGCTGCTTTTGTGATAAATGAATATCAAAAAAATGTTCCGGACAGGATGAAGACATTGTACTGGAAGTTTACAATGGATTTTGGCCTTATGTATGAAAAGATGCTTCGGAAATGGTGCAAGAATTGTATTGGGGAACTGGAGGAATTGAAACATGGAAATACTGCTGATTAATGGAAGTCCTAAGGGAAAAAGAAGCAATTCGCTTAGGCTTGCTGAAAAGTTTTTGCAGGGTTTTAAGGCGGGAATGAAGGCTAGTGAAGGAGAGTTTTCTGTTGAAGAGATAGAGCTTGCTTCCATGAATATAGGAGCATGCAAGGGCTGCTTTGGCTGTTGGAAAAATACACCCGGAGTTTGCTGCATAAAAGACGACATGCAATTTCTTCTTCCAAAGATTCTTAATGCGGACATGATTGTATGGAGCTTTCCTCTTTACTATTTTAATGTTCCCGGTATGCTAAAGAATATGATTGACCGCCAGCTTCCTTTGATTCTTCCTTTTATGAAAGAAAACACCAGTGGGCATGGCAGCGGAAGTCATGAGGCGCGGTACGAAAAAAAAGACCGGCGCAATGTGATTATTTCTACATGCGGATTTTATTCGGCAAAGGATAATTATGACAGCGTGATTGCTATGTTTGATCATTTTTTTGGAAGCGGAAAATATGAAAAAATCATGTGTGGACAGGGCGAGCTTTTTGGCAAGAAAGAAGTTGCTTCTGTTGCACATGAATATCTTGCGCTTGTGGAAAAGGCAGGAGCGGAATTTGCATTGGGCTCTATTTCTGAATCTACCCACAAAAAGCTTGAAGGGCTTATTTATCCTAAAGATGTTTTTGAAAAGATGGCGGATGCAAGCTGGGGCATAAGTCATTCTGGAGAAAAGCTTCCTGATGATTTGACTTTTACAAAACAGATGGCGGCTCTTTACAACAAGGGTTCTTATGACGGAAAAGACCGCGTTCTTGAAATGAATTACACTGACGTTGGAAGCTGCTATCAGATTCTTTTGGGAAAAGACGGCAGTGAAGTTTTTACGGACGGACACTTGACGGCTACAACCCGCATAGACACTCCTTATGAAGTTTGGACTGCAATTTCCCGCGGGGAGATGGACGGTGCTGAAGCTTTGGGCAAGAAGCTTTATACTGTTTCCGGTGATTTTTCTTTGATGATAGACTGGAATAAATTTTTTGGAAGGACGGGCCTTTCGCAGTGGGATGAAGGAAACGGTGGAAGTTCGGATTCCTTTGAGAATAAAAAAGATCCGTCGATGGTGACTATGCTTATTCCGTGGATTTCTTTTTGGGTTTCCATAGGAATAAATGCAAAGTCTGGTGCCGTAATTTCTATGGTGGTTTGTGCGCTTTTGCCGCTTGTCATGAGGAAGCGCAGGTTTGTAATTTGGGACCAGCTTTCGATTGCGCTTGTGGCAATATTGTCTGCCTTTGTGATTCTTTTTGGAAGGAAAGAACTTGTTACGAGCCTGGGGTATTTTATCTTTGGTGCTTTTTGGCTTTGTTCCTGCCTTACAAAAGAAGCGCTTTCTGCAAGCTATGTAAAATACAGCTATGGCGGTGAGAAGGCAAGACGTAACCCTATTTTTATGAGGGCAAATTATATTCTTTCTGTTTGCTGGGGCATCCTTTACCTTATGACTGCAACGTGGACATTTTTCTTAAGAATGGCGGGCTTTGGAATTTTGATTGCAATAATAAATAATCTTGTTCCTCTTGCGATGGGAATTTTTACAAAAAAGTTTGTAAGCTGGTATCCTGCTTGGAAGGCTAGGGGAAACTAAAGTTTTGCATTGTTTGAATATGTGAAACATGAGGTGTAAAACTTATACAGACCCTGAAACAAGTTCAGGGTGACAGACTGCGTTCTGGGTGGCGGAGTGAGTTTGGGTGACGGGGTGTGTTCGGGGTGATGGATTAAGTTTATGATGAGAACTGGATACAGACCCTGAAACAAGTTCAGGGTGACGGACTGCGTTCAGGGTGACAGGGTGGGCCAGGGTGACGCGTGAGTTCAGGGTGACGGAATGGGTTCGGGGTAACGGAGTGAGTTCGGTGTGACGGAATGGGTTAGGTGTGACGGAACGAGTTCAGGATGACAGGGTGAGTTTATGATGAGAACTGGATACAGACCCTGAAACAAGTTCGGGGTGACGGAGTGAGTTTGGGTGACGGGGTGAGTTTATGATGAGAACTGGATACAGACCCTGAAACAAGTTCAGGGTGACAGGGGGGGGCAGGATGACGGAGTGGGGGTTGTGTGACGGAGTGAGTTCATAATGCGGAGTGGATGCAGGGTAGCGGAGAGGTGGTTGGGGACGGTAAGTCCTACGCCGCCGTGGAACCCCGCAAGTCCCGGCCGTAGGGCGGGATGACCGTTAGGGAAGGGTGGAAGGGCGGTGACGAGTTGGCACTGACGGTCGAGTTAGTCAAGGAATGAATGGTAGAGCAATTAGGACTACGTCCATAAAAGTACCGTCCAAAAAATGCAGAGATAAAGGGGGAAAGATTATACAGACCCTGAAACAAGTTCAGGGTGACAGACTGCGTTCGGGGTGACGGAGTGGGTTCTGGGTGACGGAATGGGGTTGCGGTGGCGGGGTGTGTTCGGGGTGATGGATTAAGTTTATGATGAGAACTGGATACAGACCCTGAAACAAGTTCAGGGTGACAGACTGCGTTCAGGGTGACGGCGTGGGGTTCGGGTGACGGGGTGAGGTTGCGGTGACGGGGTGAGTGCAAAATTACATGGAGAAGTCTTTGCCAAGGTAGATTTCCCTTGCTTCCGGGGAGGCGAGTATGTCTGCCTTGTTGCCCTGAACGATGAGCTCTCCTGTTGAAATGATGATGGCCCGGCTTGTGATTTCCAAAGTGTCGCGGACGTTGTGGTCTGTGATTAGTATGCCGATGCCCCTTTGCGAAAGCTGCTTGATCATTTTTTTTATGTCTGCAACTGCAATGGGGTCTATTCCGGCGAAGGGTTCATCCAGCAAAAGGAATTTTGGTTCTATTGCAAGTGAGCGCGCAATTTCTGTACGGCGGCGTTCTCCTCCTGACAGGGTGTATGCCTGCTGCTTTCGGATTCTTTGTATTGCAAACTCTTCTATTAATTCTTCTAGCTTTTGCTTTTTTTGGTTTTTGCTAAGGTCTTTGCGTGTTTCGAGGATTGCCCAGATGTTTTCTTCTACCGTTAGCTTTCTGAATACGGACGGTTCCTGGGGAAGATAGGATATGCCTAGCTGAGCGCGTTTGTACATGGGAAGGATTGTGATTCTTTTGTCGTCCAAAAATATTTCTCCGCTGGTGGGCTTGTAAAATCCTACAATCATGTAGAAGGTTGTTGTCTTTCCCGCTCCGTTTGGCCCAAGGAGACCAACGACTTCTCCTGTCTGCATGGAAAATTCAACTCCCTTTACGACGTTTTTCTTTCCGAATGATTTGTGCAGGGAAGAAACTTTTAGCGAGTGAATGCCGGGGGTGCGTGAGTCGGAAAATAAGTCTCCAGTGTCATCGTTTTGCATCTTTTACCTCTTCCTTTTCCTTGTCTGCCTTTTCTTCTTTTGAATCTTTTACGGATAGGTCTTCTTTGGAAACTGAATCTTTGTCTTTTGAATCCTTTGAATCTTTTTCGTTTGCCTTGCCGTCTTTTTCTGACTTGCCGCTTTCTTTTGCAGAGCTTTCTTTTTCTTTGCCGTCTTTTGCGTTTGAACTGGAGTCTTCTTTTTTCTCGCTGGCAGGCTTTGCCTTTGTTCCGCTGGACGAGCCTTCGCTGCTTGAAGAATTCTTTGTTGTTACAGAACCGCGCACGTGTCCGTCCAGGGTGATTTCGTTTGTCTTTAGGTTAAGCGATATTTCCTGTGCCCTGAATGCATCCTGATTTTGGACGACTTGTGGGTTTCCGCTCATGTCTAAGAGCTGCTGTTTTTTGTTGTAGACTGCATGTGCCGCTGTACATGTGTTTTCTTCCTGCACAAGATAGACGTTAATCTGCATGACTGCGACTTCTGTCTTTTGGTTGTATTCAATTAGTTCTGCATCCGCAGTGACTTTGTTTTCTTTGTCTATGAGGTGAACGTTGTTGCGGAGGACTGCGATTTTTGATATGCGGTCGTAGGTCATGGAATCGCAGGTGAATTCAAGCTTGCTTTGCGAATTGATTCCCTTGATGCTGCCGGATGCTTTTAGGAAACGGAAGTCTGCTCCGTAGAGCTCTATGCTGTCTGCGGAAATTTCCATTGAGTCTGCTTTTATGCTTGCGTGTCCGGAAAGGGTTGTCCTGTCTGAGTTTTTGCCGGAGACACCACTCATTGAATCTGCACTGAAGGTTATTTTTTCTGCTCTGGCGGTAAAGATGCTTATTGCAAGCAGAAAAATTGTAAGAGTTGCCCTTGCCTTCATTCTGCCTCCTCTTGACCGCCTGTGGTGATTGAGCCTTCCACCGGGCCGTCAAATTCAAAGCGTCCGGAAACTCCGCTTGCCGAAAATCCTTTTCCGGAAAGTTCCAGGTCTCCGTGGGTAAAATGAACTTCATCCTCTTTTGCAAAAATTAGCTGCTCAGTCTGGCTGTTCCACTGCATGGTCTGTGCGGAGATTTTTATGCCCTGAGAATTGTTTTCTATTTCTACGCCATTGAGCAGTGAGTAGGTGTTCTTTTGGGGAAGAATGCCAATAAGGCCGCAGCTGCCCTTTGTGTCTACGTTGCCGTTTGAGTCCCATGTTTGGAACTGGGCATCTACTGCAAAGTAGGCACCGTCGCTTTTGTATTCTTCCAGCTTTGAAGAAGCAAGGCTTAGCTTTTGGGAATTCCTTTCGTAGCGGCTGAATTTGACGTTTGTAAAAATTATTTCTGGAACGCTTCCTTTTGTGTCCGTGGTTTGGTCATACTTTAGCGAGCATGAGCAAAATGCACTTAGGAGGAAAAATTCTGCTGCAAAAAAAAGTGGGCTTGTGGTCTTCAAATTTTAATACACTTCTACAATTTGGTTTTGTCCCGAAAGCGGAAAAATCCTTGTTACTGCAAGGACTATTAGTGCGGATGCGCAAAGGAATATTAGCGTGCACAGGGCCTTGAATCCTTCTGTTGCAATCATTCCAAGAAAGCCTGCTATTTTTGCGGAAAGGGCAAATCCTGCTACGGCGAATAGGAATGGGAACAAAAGGGATATGATTCCTTGGGTTGCTTCTGCTTTTTTTTCTGCGCTTATGCCAACAACGGTTCCTTCTTTTATGGGGAGGGAATGCGGGTTTGTGGCCGTGTAGGGTTCACAGCTTGCGTGTTCGCTGCAATTGTGGCTGCAGGATGCACATGCGTCTTTTACGAAGGGCAGGATTGTGACTTCTTCGTTTTCTATTTTTACGACGATTCCTTTTTTGTACATTATCTTTTAAGCTCCTTCATGCGCAGGGCACAGGCTTTTGCTCCTGATTCGTTGCCCAGCTCGGAATATGTGTCCCGCAGGTTGTAGAGCGCATCGTAGTAATAGGGGTTTATGGAGAGGGCCTGTTCAAATGCTTCGCTTGCGCTTCCGTAGTCTGACTGGTTAAAGTAGAGGACTCCAAGCGTGTTCCACAGGTGGTAGTTTGCATCGTTTAAGCCAAGTCCTGCCGTGCAGTAGCGGAATGCCTCTTCAAACCTTCCCATGTTGAAGCAGATTATTGCAAGTGACTCTATTACCTCTTCGTCGTAGGGGTTCATTAGGTGGGCCTTGTGGATGGCGTTTTTTGCGTCTTCCAGGTTGCCTGCGTCGCGGTATGTGATGCCAAGGTTGAACCATAAGAGGTAGTTCTGGCGTTCCATTGAGATTGCGCGGATAAAGCAGGCTATTGCTTCCTTGTATTCTCCCTTGGAGGCAAGTTCTATGGCCTGGTTGTTCAAGGTTTCTGAAGTTTCTCTCATGCAGGGCCTCCTTTTAGATGTTTGCCGGTACCATTGACCGGAACAAATCTTGAATCAAAAGTGCGTATTTGTTTGCGCTGCCAAAAATGTCTGCAAACTCTGCACAACCTTCTTCTATTAGCGAAACGCCTTTTTGCTTTGCCTGCGCGATTGAATTTGCGCTTTCAAGAATTCCTATGGCTTTTTCTACGGCTGGGCTGTTTATGCCTTCTTTTGCGGCCTGTTCAAAGCAGCTTTCAAGTTCCTTGAATTCTTTGGAAGAGTTTCCCTTGTTTTGGGCAAAGAGCAGGACTGGAAGTGATTTTTTTCCTTCTACAATGTCGTCTCCGCGTTTTTTGCCCGGGTTTCCAGTGCTAAGGTTTATTACGTCGTCTATAATCTGAAAGCCAGCGCCAATCTTTGCGGCTGTAGCACCGGCCTTTTTTGCAGTGGAGTCGTCTGCCTTGCATGCCATGCAGCCAAGTTTTACCGCAAGGGATGCCAGCGTTCCTGTCTTGCACTGAACCATGGCAAGGTATTCGTCGGGGCTGGGAATAAAGCCTTTGTTGCGGTGCCAAGCTATGTCCATTGCCTGTCCCAAGTGGAGCCTTCTTAGTTCCATGTTGTAGAGGGCGTAAACCCTTGCCTTTAGGGCTTCGTCTGTGGATGAAAGCGTGTCTATGCAGCTTGTGGCAGCAAAATAAAGCCAGGAGCCTGCGTTTAGGGCCGTGTCCAAACCGTATGTTATGTATGCGGCGGGCTGCCCACGGCGGGTGTCTGAAGAGTCTTCTATGTCGTCGTGGATAAGGCTTGCCGTGTGGGTGAACTCCACAAGGGGGGTTAAGTGGCAGGCTGTCTCGAATTTATTGCTGGAAGACGGGTCCTTTGTGCCGCCGTCTTTTTCTGCAAGAGCCTGGGCTGTTAACACGAGGAGCAGGGGCCTCCATCGCTTTCCCCCAAGGTCAACCAGGGAGCGGGTGGGGGTAATAAGTGGGCTTATGTGGTTGGCTGTAACGGCGGGATAGAGTTGTCCAAAAACGGTATCTTGCCATTCCTTCCCGGAGACTTTTGGAAGGGCCTTGTGAATTTCTTCTTCTATGCGTGCCAAGTAAGGCGCAAAATCTTTGTTCATCTATTATAGTATAATCTAAATTTGGGCTATGGGCAAGCGTTGGGGTTTTAACAAAAGAAATCAAAATGAGCTAGCGGGTCCCAGTAACGGAAAAAATCAAGGAATCCTCCCTAAAGGGTCCCTCCTTGCTTTTTTCCTACGTCCCACTAGCTCATTTTGATACTTTTTTCCCGCATAACGCTACGTACTCGCTTTGCTCGTTCCGCTCCGTACCCGCAACGAAGTTTCAAGCCATGCGGGTTTTCAGCCCACAACACTACGCACTTGCTACCGTTGTGTGACTTCCGCTGCACACCAAACTGATTTCCTGTATTGCATTGAGTATAGCTACGGGGGGCTAAAGATACGCTTATGGGGGGCGCACCGCGCAAATGCTTTTTTGTCGCGTTTACTGCCTCAATTCCAGTGCTTTCTTTACATATTTTTTTGCATTACATTTGTTGAAAATATGCACTTACAGTCTTTAGCTATTACGGGTGATATATTAAGACTCTGTGTTGGTGGGGGTCTGGTATTTTACGAAGTCTTTGTTTATGTAGACGGAGGTTTTTACGGGCGGGGCAAAGGCGTTTTTGATTGCCTGGATGAAGGAGGGCTTGTAGAGTTTTTTTAGGGTGCGGTATTCGTCTTTTTTGCCAAGGTCGCTAAGGACTACTTTTGTTAAAAGTCTTCCGCAGGGCATTTGCATAAAGAGCTTGAATGATTCGGGGGTGAACTGAGTCTTGTTTTTTCCGAATAGAACTTCATACTTACGCTGTTTGTCCGGCCAGGTGGAAAAAAGTTTTGCCGCACGGGAAAGTATGTATAAAGCTACAATCCCCTGCGGCAGCAAAAGCCATGCCGATATTTTGTATAGCGGTATGGCCATTGCGAGTATGCTCAAAAAGAGCAGCAAAAATGCGTAAGTATTCAGGTAGCAGTACCTGAAAAACTTATTTTTGGGCATTTTTTACTTTGTGATTGCCTTGTAGAATTTACTGTTCTTCAATGAAACTTATATGTTTAGTTTTCCATTGTTTCAGTTTTATACCAAGCCAGAAACTGTAAATTCCAAGTGTTACAATTGTGAGCAAAAGCCATTTAATCCAGTTGCCAAACAGTTGAAGTGCAGTTCCGTCAAACTTAAGTCTTTTGCCATTGATTACGGTGTGCTTTGTTTCCCAGTCGTAAATCATTGTACAAGCCCAAGGAAAACAAATTCCAAGGGTAAAAGTCGTTATCAATGCTCCTAATATCGACCAACCGATATACTGAAGCAAGCCACCGTCAAAATAAGATTTTGACTCATCCATAATAAATCTCCTCTCTGAACGAAAACGTTCAACTTAATGAATTTGTAAAGTATTAAAACTTAATGAATTAACACTTTAATTTTATTATAACTTAGATTTACAGTTTATCAAGAAAAATATTTACTTTTTTTGCAATTCTTGCGGGGCTTGTTTGGGTGTGTGGAAGATGGCAGTTTAGCTTATACAGACACTGTGGTTCGACAAGCTCACCAACCAGTTCTGGGTGTCGCATGACGAAGGGTGGCAATTGCAAGTGCGGCAGGGATTGGAGCACCGCCGCAGGCGTTCTCGCAGAGCGAGAATGGAGCGATAGCGGAAGTGCGGAAAGCCCCTAAAAAAATGGTGAAATCTTCTTTTGGGACGCAAAAGTTTTGCAGGAAAAAGCACCGCAAAAAGAGGATTATGCAAAAAATTCAGAACTTAGCCGTTTGCGTGCTCGCGAACCAGACGGTTTATTTCGTCCGCCATGTTGTCAAGCGAAACCTGCTTTTGCACAGCGCCGTTTTCCCAGCCAGCCTTTGGCATTCCGTATACGACGGAGGAAGCCTCGTCCTGGCCAAGTGTCCAAGCTCCCTGCCGCCTCATTTCTGCAAGCTGTTCGGCACCGTCGCGCCCCATGCCGGTCATGATTACGCCAAGTGCGCGGTTTTGGTAGATTTTTGCCACGGATTCAAACATAACGTCTGCAGATGGCCTGTGTCCGTTGCGGCAGTCTGCCTTACTAAGTCTGATTACGTTGCAGAGGGTTGACTTTTCCACGACGATGTGGAAGTCTCCGGGGGCTACGTAAACCATTCCCGGGTGGATTAAGTCGCCGTCTTCTGCTTCTTTTACTTCCAGAGGGCATATCCTGTTAAGAGAATTGGCAAATTCCTTTGTAAAACCGGCAGGCATGTGCTGTACGATAAGGATTGGCCTTGGGAATTTGGGGTCTATCTTTGCGAGCATTTCGCGGAGGGCGTTTGGTCCTCCTGTTGAAATACCGATTGCTACGATTTCTATTGGGCCGGGGTTGCGTTCTGGCTTTATTACCGCAGGTTCCTTTGGCTTTGCAGGCTTCCATATTGATGCGGAGAAAATAGGCAGTTCTGTCTTTTGTTCAAGCGGTGCCTTTGCAGCTGCGGAAGGCTTTGCCGTGCTTGCAGGCTTTGTTTCTATGTTTGGCTGTGGTTTTGCAAGACCCGCCTTTTTTGCGCTTAGTTCCGCTTCTTTGTACTTGGTCTGCTGTATAAAGAAGTCTGTGGGGTATACGTTTTTGCCCTTGCGGCGTGCATAGCGTGAGCCGTAGGATGCTATGCGTTCTATAAGTGCTGCGGAAACCGACATTATGTTGTTGGAAACCGAGCCGGATGGTTTTGTAATAAAGTCTATTGCGCCAAGTTCAAGGCACTGCATGGTAACGGCGGCACCTTTTGTTGCTACGGAGGAAAGGATAAGAACTGGAATGTCTATTCCCTGCATTTTTCTTTCCCTTAGGAATTCCACACCGTTCATTTCCGGCATTTCTATGTCCAGAATGATGATGTCCGGTTTGGTCGTGGGAATTTTTTGCAGGCAGAAGCGTCCGTTCATTGCCGTGGCGCAGACTTTCATGCCCTGTGTGCTGTCTACAACTCTTGAGATAAGATTGCGCATCAATGCTGAGTCATCGCAAACTAAAACTTGTATGTCATCCATATTTATGTTATCCCTCCCGTCAAAAAGCAGGCTTGTGTTATGGGCACCTCAATTGTAATGCCCATGAGTTTGCTAAATTAGAAAGCTTCTAGAGCTCGTTCTTTTCGTAAAGGCAGGCCCAGTCGGTTTTTAGGAATTTGAATTTGGTATCCATTCCGAACAAACTTTCCGAGTGTCCTATGAAGAGGTACGAATGGTCGGACATTGAGCGGTAGAAGCGGTCTATGGTAGCCTTTTGCGCTGCCTCGTCAAAGTAAATAAGAACGTTGCGGCAAAAAACAATGTCGTAGTTCTTTACGCCGCTTTCGTTTCTAAGGTTGTGGTAGTCAAAGTGCACGTTGTTCATAAGCTCTGGCTTTACTTGGTAGCCCTCTTCCGTCTGGGTAAAGTATTTGTCCAGATATTCCTTGGGAATGCCTGTTATGCGGGGAAGGGGATAAAAGCCCTGCTGGCCAACAAGAATGGACTTTAGCGAAATGTCCGAAGCCTTTATCTCGTAGGTGTAGGGGGCTGGAAGCTTGTCCTGCAGGAGCATGGCAATTGTATAGGGCTCTTCGCCTGTTGAGCAGCCTGCGCTCCAGATGCGGATTTTTGTCTCGCCGACCTTCTTTTTTTCCTGTATTACATGGGGAATTACGTAATTTATTAGCGCGTCAAAATGCGGCTGGTTGCGGAAGAAGCGTGTCAAATTTGTAGTTATGCTGTCCAAGAATTTCTTGAATTCTTCCAAATCTGTGGTGATTATCTTATAGTACTGCTGAACGTCATCTATCTTTTTTTCTCTAAGGCGCTCCTTTAGCCTGCTGTCCAAAATGGAGCGGTTTGTCTCGGAAAACGTTATGCCGCTTGTATCGTAAATGAGTTTGCGGAATTCATCAAATTGTAAATCTGTAAGCAAATCTGACATATTACTATTATATACCGCCATCAAATATTTGTAAACCGAATTCATGTGTATAGCACGGAAATCAGTTTTGTGTGCAGTTCAAAGTTATACTGCGAATACCCCTGTGCTTTTTACCCAAGGAGGGGGAAGTCCGCTTGAAGCTTCGCTGCGAATACCCCCTGCGTCTTTTGCCTAAGGAGGGAGAGGTCTCCCCCTCGCTACAGCCACGAGTCGCTCCGCAAATGCTGTAAGTGGCAAGCAGACAAAGCAAAAAAAACGACAGTATCCACGGACGCTGCGCCTGTCGAAGCGCCTACACCCTCATTGCAAACACCGCCCCTTCGACAGGCTCAGGGAACACCTTCGACAGGCTCAAGAGACGACCGCAACAAAATACCAGTTTTAAAAACAAGCCACTTCCAGCATTTGCTCCACTTTGTCGTGTCTTCCGCTACCCCCTCTGCGGGCTCAAACGCCGCCCGCAACGCCTGCTCTGATTGGGTGGTGTTAACATAAAAATCCCGCGAGTTTCGAGGAAACTCGGTAGCGTAAGCGGACAACGCCCCAAAAATTATTTCAAGTTAGTAAAAAAAACGACAGTATCCACGGACGCTGCTCCTCAGCGAAGCTTCCAGCGGCCTGTCGAAGCGCCTATACCCTGTTGTACACACCGCCCCTTCGACAGGCTCAGGGAACACCTTCGACTACGCTCAGGGAGCGGTCGTCACCCTGAGCTTGACTCAGGGTCTGTACCGCAACAAAATACCTGTTTTCAAAACAAGCCTCTTCCGTCTTTTGTTCCGCTTTGTTGCCTTTTTTGCTACCCCCTCTGCGGGTTCAAATTACTTCTATATAATGTGGGATTATATCCTCGTATTCGCCGTTTTTAAGCAAAAATCCATTGGGTATTCTTCCAAGCTGAACAAAACCAAGCTTTTTGTATAGCTTTAGTGCGGATGTATTAGTAGCAACAACAGCATTGAATTGCAGAATCCTAAAGCCCAGTTCCTTTGCTTTTTTAAGGCAGTCTTTTACCAAGAATTCCCCGATGTGCTGGCCCCGCCTGTCTTTTTTTACGGCATAGCTTGCATTGGAAATATGTCCGCAGCGGCCTACGTTGTTGGGATGAAGAATGTACAGTCCCACAACTTCGCCTGAATCAGAATCAAGTGCAAGTCCCGTAAATGATTGTGAATTAAAGAAATCGCTTGCGGTTTTTTCGGTAAGCAATTCTGTCTGCGGAAAGGCAATGCCGTCTTGGACAATGTCGTTCCAAATTGCAATTGAAGGGTTTGCATACTGTTCGCTGTATTTTATGATTTTTAGCATTTTGTTATTGTTCCTAAATGTAAAAAGCCCCTAAAACCGAAGCTTTAGAGGCCTGTTTGCTTAATTAAGTTTGTTTAAGGCTTAGCGCTTTGCAAAGTTTACAACGTTTGTCGGGTTGATTGACTTGCCGTTCTTGTAAACCGTAAAGTGCAGGTGAGGACCTGTACTTGCACCTGTGCTACCTACAAGACCAATCTTTGTAGATGTGTCAACAAATGCACCGTTTGAAGTAAGGATGCGGGTCATGTGGCCGTAAAGCGTCTTGTAGCCCTGGCCGTGGCTTACGATTACGTAGTTACCGTAGACGTTGCTGTAGCCTGTGCTTACAACGCGTCCTGCCTTTGCAGAATAGATTGGTGTTCCCTTTGGACAAGCCATGTCTATACCGCCGTGGTAGGATCTTCTTCCGCTTCCGAATGGGTCTGGTCTCCAACCCCAGCGAGAAGAAATGTAGAAGTAGCTGTGGAGAGGCAGCTTGAAGAGGTCTCCGTTGATTTCAAGCTTTGTTTCCCAGTCCATTTCTGCGCCAGGAACGAATACCGTTGTTCCCATCTTGAGCGGTGTATTAAGGTCTGTGTTGTTTACGAGGGCGCATCGTTCTGCGTCTACTGAATATTTTTCTGCGATTGTTGCTGGTGTTTCGTTTTCTTTTTTTGTGGTGTAGAGGATTCCAGACATTGACGGAATCTTTATGTACTGGCCCGGCTGGATAAGGCGGGAGTTTGTGATTGTATTGTTTGCGCTGTAGATTGTATCTGTAGTAATATTGTAAGCGTCGGCAATAAGGCTTATCATGTCGCCTTTCTTAACTCTGTAGGAAGTATATGTAAGCGTTGTGGAAGTGTTGTCGCTTACTGCAGGAGCCTCGGTTGTTTGGTCTTCTCCCATGAGGGCTGCAAGTCCTAATGCTTCGGAGTCTGCTTCCATGTCGCTTATGTTGGAAGCCTTAACGGAAGAATCAGCCTCTGACATTATCATTGAAAGTTTGGGGTCTGAGCCACCGCCCTGACCGTTTGTATTGTTAACATGAAGTACTGCGAGCGTAGCACCAATTACAATGCCTGCTGCACAGACTATGCTTGCGGAGCAAGTAACAAAAACTTTTGAATAATAGCCCAAATTGGAGGGCTTGGACGAGAAACGTTTCTTTGAGAAGACCATTTTTTTCATAAAACTTCCTATTGCTCCTTTATTATACAGAAAAGTCATGTAAAAGTCTTGTATTTTGCATGAATTTTTCTAAATTTTTTTATTTATTCCTATCAAATATGTTTCAAACGAGGTTGAACGGCATGCTTCCGGCTTAAAGCCCTTGGCAGTCGTAAAAATTTCCCGCATTTTTTGCAGTTCTTTCTGCTGGTCCCCGTTCTGGAAGATTTTTACGCAGAAATTTCCGCCTTTTTTTAGCATTGTCTGGGCGTACCAGATTGCCATGTCCACCAGAGCCTTGCTTCTTGCAGTGTCTATGGTGCGGTTTCCTGTCGTAAGAGGGGCGGCATCGCAGACAACCAGGCTGTAGGGGCCGTTTTCCTGAATTTTGGTGCGGATTTCTTCGCTAAGAAGGTCTCCCTGGAAGAAGACCAGGTTTTCGCCCTTTACGCTTTTTGCAAGCGGGTTAAGGTCTACCGAAACAACCTTTCCGTTTCCTTCCAGCCGCCTTAAAAGCCATGTTGTCCAGCTTCCCGGCGCTGATCCCAAATCCAGTACCGTGCAGTTTTTAGTTACCATGCCGAATTTTTTGTCAATTTCCTCAAGTTTGTAGACACTTCTTGCAGGATAGCCTTCTTTAAAGGCTTTCTGTGACCAAAAATCTGGCTTGCTGTAACTATTGTTTGCCGGCATACTTTGATTTTCGGAATTTGGGTTTTAAATTTTAGGGGATAATATAGGAAATAAATTGATTTTCAAGGGAGGGCCCTTGGACCCCGAATTTGGAGGGGGAAAAACCGCTCAGAG
>DFJV01000158.1 GCA_002373205.1 Treponema sp. UBA3662 | reverse complement strand
TCAAGCCCCGAAGGGAGTCAGATACTTTGTATCTGCGCTAGGGGTTGCAAACAACCCTTGCTTTTTTGACGCGTTTTCTGCCGGGAATGGAAGTGCTTTCTTGTTTACATTTGAATTTACTAACTTTTATTAACTTCTGCACTTGCCTTTTACACAGTAATTGAATAATTTCTAAGCAGGAGTTGCGGAATGAATTTTAGTCCAAGCGAAGAAGAAATCAATTTTGTAAATGATGCACTGCGAAAGTTCAACGACGAAAAGGTTGGCCCGGACAATCACCTTCTTTTGAATATTGTGGAATACGATAAAGACAAAAATGTAATTGCAGGAATTTTAGGCGGAACCTATTGGGGCTGGATGCACATAGACATTCTTTGGGTTGATTCAAAATACCGCAAGCAGGGGCTGGGGTCAAAACTGTTGCAGGCGGCAGAATCAGAAGCAAAAAAGCGGGGCTGCCATTCCGTACACGTAGACACAATGTCGTGGCAGGCTCCAGACTTCTACAAAAAGCATGGCTACAAAGTCATTGGCCAACTAAATGATATTCCATTGGGAAATAAAAAATTTCATCTTATAAAGAATTTTAATTAAAACGTTTGCCATTAACTTTGTGTCATTCTGAGCTTGACTCAGAATCTCAAATTACGATATTGAAGAGAGATGCCGAATCTAGTTCGGCATGACAGCTTTTTATGTTAATGACATTGGTAATTAAAACGATTGCTGTTTTTTATCTAAGGCTGCTTTCTTCCTTCTTGAGCTTCCTCTTGTTTTTGTACATTTCCTTGTCCGCACGGTCAAAGATTTCCGAAAAGAGGTTGTCAGTTTCCGGGGTGTATTCTGCCATGCCGGATGCCAATATTGGACCTGCCCCCGATTTTAGGTTGCTCTTAATTTGGGAATGCAAAGCTTCCATTAGCATCTTTCTGTTTATATAGTCGTTGCCCCTTAGGAATACAACAAATTCATCACCACCAAACCTGAACACCGGGCTGTGGACAAATGTGTCGCACAAAAGCATCGCTGATTTTTTGATGTATTCATCACCAGCAACATGGCCTTCAGTATCGTTTATCTTCTTTAAATTGTTGGCATCACACACAACAAGTCCAAATGGCAGGTAATCCATTCCGTTGTCTATGTTTGCCTGGACTGATTTTTCAAGTTCATTATATGCGGTCTTGTTTTTTACACCCGTAAGTTCATCGCGCCTTGCAAGTTCCTTTTCCGTATTCAGTTCCTTAAGGTGCTGCTTTTCTTTTTTTACTTCATTATCTATGTTTTCAATGCCAAAGATGTAGTGTTTTCCATCGGCTGCCTTTCGCACTGTCATCCTTACATAATGCGTTTTTTTGAATGCCATAATGCGGTATTCGGTGCTGCAGCTTTTCTTATCCTTAAGGGTAGAGATTATATGGTCCCTGTCAATAAATGCAAGCACAATGTCTTGGTCGCTTTTATGAACAATCTTTGAAATGTCATTCTTGGAGTCTGCAAAAAAATCATCACCGGATTTCTGCATGTCCAGATGACCGTAAATATTCCTGCATTCGTAGCTGATGTAACTGGAATTTTCTGCATTGACATAATAGATTACGTCGTAGTTGACGGCAAGAAGTTCCGCTATCTGGCTAAAGGTAATGTGTTTCTTCTGTTTTTCTAGTAGCATATTATTAGCGATAATTTCATCATCTATATTCTTTCCATACAGAATAAAGTCCATGCCGTTATTGGTCTTCATCACCGTGAACTGGAAGTACTTTGGCTGCCCGCCAACCATTATCCTGTATTTGTATGAATATGACTTTTTGTTCACAAGGTTATTTAGCACGGCCTCTTTGCTGTGTATGCTCTTTGCAAATTCCCTGTCATCGGGATGCACATATTTGTCAATGTTTGCCTGGACTTCGGCATAAAAATCCCGGCTTTTTACAGGAACATTCATGGAGTCATATTCCTGGTTTGTAGAAAATTCCAGATATTCACCTGTCTCTATATTGATGTAGTACAAGGCCTCGTAATCTTCCGCAAGACTTGTTGCAATGTGGTCATAGATTTCTTTTTCCTTCATCTCGCTGGCTTCAACAAAGGAATGAATTACACAGATTCCTATTAAAAGCCCCATGGCATAGAAAGGATAGTTTGAGTTGAGTATCTGCAGCACAAGGAATATGTTCATTACAAGGCAGGTTGTGCCGACCGCTATGTGCCGCACTTTGTTTCCGCCGCTTGATTTGCATGCTATATAGAACATATATATTGTAGTCAGCGTATACAGGGTCAGCTGAAGGATAAAAGACGTATGTCTTCCCGGCCCAGTTACGTATTCATGTTCTGCATTAAAAGAAAAAACCAAGGGGTGAAAGGGGTTGAGTATAAGGTGTATAAGTCCAATCGCGAATAGAATCCATTGCAATTTGATAAAGATTTTGCTTAGCCGCCCCTTTTTGTTCAGGTAGGCAACAATATATCGTATCCACGTAACTATGGTCAGGAACAAAAATGCAAAGTAGAGGGTGCAGTCCCAATACAAGAAAGCTAATACAGTGTCGTTGCTGCGGTAGTCGAACAAAATTCCCCATATTATATCCGTAATAAAGTAGCAGTTTGCCGCCGTAAGAAAATGGCTGTAGCGTATGGCTGTAAGATGTTCGGACTTCTTCTCTTTTGAATAGATTTTGAAATGCCTGAGAGGTTCATGGTTTATTATGATATTGAGTATAAATGCAAGCACACTTATGATTGAGTAAGACATTTTGCTGTCAAAGTCCTCCAGGTCTTGGGCAATCCGCTTCCAGTTTGCATATTTGGCCTACATGCCTTTTCTTAATTATACATTATATATGTAGAATTTGGCAAATAAAATAATGGCGATGTTTTTTTGTAAATTTTGTGTTTTTTTACAATAAAAAAAGTGATTTTTTGTATTTTTTGATGATTGAATTGTGATATTTTAGATTCATCAAGGAGATTGCCATGAGCCAAAGCCAGAATAAATATAATAGAACGCTGCTTGCCTGCTATCTTGGATTTATAACACAGGCTGTTACAGCCAACTTTACGCCGCTTTTGTTTTTGATGTTCAACAAAACTTATGATGTAACGCTTGGAAAAATAGCCCTTATTCCGGCGGTGTTTTTTATAACCCAGCTTGTTGTAGACATAATCTGCGCTAAAGTGGTGGATAAAATTGGCTACAGAAAATGCATTGTAACATCATGCCTGTGTTCTGCCATTGGTCTTATTCTGCTTGCTTTCCTGCCGGAATTTTTTGCTGAACCCTTTGTTGGAATAATCGTGAGCGTTGTTGTGTATGCCATTGGAAGCGGTCTTGTTGAAGTGCTTGGCAGCCCCATTGTGGAGGCATGCCCCTTTGAACACAAGGAAGCGGTTATGAGCCTTTTGCATTCGTTTTACTGCTGGGGCTCCGTTGGGGTAATTATTGTTTCTACGATTTTCTTTAGGTTCTTTGGCATGGGCAAGTGGAAAATCCTTTCCTGCATTTGGGCTTTAATACCGTTTTTTAACATCTACAATTTTTTAGTCTGTCCAATTGAACGGCCCAACAACGGCGAAAAGGGGATGGGGCTTGTGGCTCTGTTCAAGCTGCCGCTTTTTTGGGTGGCAATAATCCTTATGGTTTGCGCGGGGGCTTCGGAGCTTTCTATGGCACAATGGGCTTCTGCGTTTGCGGAGTCGGCTCTTGGTCTTTCCAAAAACATAGGCGATCTTGCAGGCCCTTGCCTCTTTGCCGTTTCTATGGGAACAATCCGTGCAATCTTTGGAAAGTTTGGCCACAGAATAAACCTTATGCGCTTTATGATTTTTTCTGGAATTTTGAGCGTTGTAAGTTATTTGCTGGCTTCCCTTTCTAAGCTTCCGGTGCTTGGTCTTTTGGGCTGCGTCCTCTGCGGTTTTTCGGTAGCAATAATGTGGCCTGGAACAATAAGCATTTGTTCTCCAAGAATTCCCAAAGGCGGAACTGCGCTTTTTGCAATGCTTGCAATGTCTGGCGACTTGGGTGGCGCGGCAGGCCCTGTTCTTGTGGGGAACATTTCTCAGATTTTTGGCAACAACCTTAAGAAAGGCCTTTTGGTGGGAAGCATCTTTCCCCTTGTCTTGATAGCGATGATTCTACTTATTGCAAAATCTGAATCTAAGGAATCACTCATTAAGCCAGAGTGATGTCATTACTGGACTTGGCACGATGCCATAAGTCAGCGTTTCCCTAAAAGGTGGCAGTGGTATTTTTTTGCGGAATAATTCATTTTGTTCAGCTTTCTGCAGACGTTTGGTCCGGATAGTCCCAGAATTTGCCCTTGTGGAAATTTTCATTCCCCAAAGGCTTTGCGGTAAGTTTGAACATTACGCAACCGTCCGGGCAGACTATTGTCTTTGAATACTTTCCGTCTCCGCCAAGATTTTCCAGGTCTCCGCCGCTTCTTACGGCTTCCATAAGCGGGTAAAGCATCATCATGGTTTTTGAGCAGATGCCAAATCCGTCTTTGTTAACAGGGCAGCCGTAAGTGCATGTGTATTTGTCCCCAACTTCCTCCCCGTTGCGGCAGTAGCGCTCGGTGCGCTTTCCGTGCAGGAATCCTGTTACTTCAACGGTAAACTCGTATTCTTCGTCATACCATTTTTTCATGGCGGCTCTTACCTTGCGTTGGTTGCAGTTCTGCAGACGCGTATTCCGTCGTCACTGTTGCGGTAATTGCGGTAGTTGCTGTAGCGGTTGAATGTGCGGCAGTAGATGTCTGCGGAAAGGTAGGAACCGCTTTTTTCTATGCGCCCGTTCTTCTTGTCCGGCTCTGTAGCTCCTGTAGGGTCAGTCTGCTCTTCTTCCGTGTAGGGCTCGTTTGTGTTGCTCCAGTCCCAGCACCATTCCCAGACGTTGCCCGCCATGTCGTAGAGTCCCCATGCGTTTGGCTGCTTGCCCTTTACCTCATGAATCTTTTTGCCGCTGTTTTCCCTGTACCAAGCGTATTGGCCAAGAATTGAACTGTCGTCAGTACCTGCCCAGAGGCTCTTTTCTGAACCGTCTGCGCCTGCACATGCCGCGTATTCCCATTCAGCCTCGGTTGGAAGCCTGTAGCCGTTTACCGAAGTGTTCATTATGATAGCGTCCCATTCCTTGCTTCCGTTCTTTGGACCGCAGAAACGTCCTGCGTTTGCGTCGGCACCTTCAACTATGCCCTTCCATTCGCGGGGATCCGTTACTCCGTCCATGGAAAATGCTGGCTCAAGACCTTCCGCAATGCTCCTTAGGTTGCAGTAGACCACCGCATCGTAGGAACTTACGTAGTAGGCCGGGTAGTTGTCTCCAATCCCAAGCTTTTCTGACGGCTGGGAACTTCCGAATATGCAGTAGGCCTTGTATTCAGCCTGGGTAAGTTCGTGGTCGCTCATGTAGATGTCGTGGGTGAGTTTTACCTGATGAGCCGGTTTTTCAAATTTGTCTCCTGCCTTGCTTCCCATCTTAAAAGTTCCCGCGGAAATCCTTACAAAACCTTCCGGCGTATTGTCCTTCTTTTTTTCTTCCTTCTTTTTGCATGAAACTAAAAGCAAAAGTATGCTTGCTGCAAGGACAATGGAACTAAAAACCGATCTTTTCATCAAAAACTCCTGTGGATAAAAGTGATAGTTAATTGTACACTTAAATTTCCATTTTGTCCACTTTTTGTTTTTTTGGACGGCATGCATTTTGCGGGGCAAAAGTTCCAGCTAAAAAACATTCATTCCTTTGCCTTCCCCGCTTTCCGCGGTTTCAGTCCCGCCTGCGGCGTGACCGCAACGGGTTGCAGGCAACCCTGCGCCGCTACAATCGGGCGTAGGTGCATTTCCGCCCTAACATGGAAATCAATTTTGTGTTCCGCTCCAATGCGGGTTTTCAGCCGGGAATGGAAGTGCGTGCGCATTTAAATTAATGCTTGCTAGGTTTCATTCAGAGTTGCACTTGCCTTCTTCATTTAACAAAGTGTCAATTGTTAAATTTGATGCGTTTTGCTATACTGGGAAAATGGAATTTGGGACAGCGTATTTAACGGAGCAGATAATTGCCTACATAGGAAACAAGCGCAAGCTGCTTACTCTTATCTACAAGGCCATGCAGGAATGCGGGGCCAGCTTAAAGCCGGGGCTTAAGTTTTTTGATGCCTTTTCGGGCAGCGGGGTAGTATCCCGCTTTGCAAAGTCTTTGGGCTTTGAGGTTTTTAGCAACGACTGGGAATATTATGCAAAGATAATCAACACGGCATTCCTTACCGTTGGCAAGTCCGACATAAAAAAGATTTTTGGCTCAGAAGAAAAGTTTTGCTCGCTGCTAAAAAAGATAAATTCCCTTCCTGCGCCTGCAAAGAAAAAGCAGTTCATTGCAAAGTATTACGCCCCAAAGGAATTCAGCATAGAAAAGGCAGACTTTAGAACCGAGCGCCTTTTTTACACCAGGCAGAACGCCCTTAACATAGACAAAATCCGCAATTATATAGAAGAAAACTATCCTTCCCATTCGGAGGACAAAAGCGTCTTAAAGGCCCGTTCCCTGCTTCTTGCCCTTTTGCTTTACGAGGCGGCAACCCACACCAACACATCCGGGGTTTTTAAGGCCTTCCACAAGGAATTCGGGGGGCACGGAAAAGATGCACTAAAGAGGATTCTGGCCCCCATCGAGCTGCACTTTCCCCAGCTGATTGATTCTGATTTTCCCTGCCACGTCTTTAAGGAAAATGCCAACGAGCTTGCCAAGGACTTGCGCGGCATAGACATTGCCTACCTTGACCCGCCATACAACCAGCACCAGTACGGCAGCAATTATTTTATGCTTAACACAATTGCCAAGTGGGACTTTATAGCCCCTTCCCTGGAACTTAACGAAAGCGGCAGGCTAAGGGAAAAGGCCGGAATCCGCCACGACTGGGTTCAGACACGCTCTCCATATTGCAGCAAGGCAGACGCCACCCAGTATTTTGCAGACCTTGTGCAGAACCTGGATGCAAAGTACATACTGGTAAGCTATTCAACGGACGGAATTATTCCCTTTAGTTCCATGTGCGAAATTTGCATGAAGAAGGGCTACGTTTCCGTTGTTACAAATGAATACACCACTTACCGGGGCGGCAAGCAAAGCAACAAGAGGCAAAACAGCGACATTGAATTTATTCTTTGCATAGACACTTCAAGAAAGTCCAACAAAAAGTCGGCAGAAGAAATAGAGTCAATCTTTGCAAAGAAGGAACTCTTGCTTTTGTTCAGGCAGCGCTTTTGCAGGGAAAGGCTAAAAAAGGCAAGCAGCGCTTCTTGTTGCTCCAGTGACGGAAAGACATTTTTGGAATTTGAAGTTTGCGGAAATAAAATTCAGGTGCAGACAGATGATTTTTTTGTGCTCAAGGAAAATTCACTTACGGAGACTCTTTCTGCATCAGAGGCAAAGGCCCTTTATTCACTTCTTTTACCATGTGCATGTGCAACAAAAGAAGAGGAACTTGGGGAGCTTTTGCAGAGGGTCTCGGAAAAAAATGACCTTTCATGCTCCTTTGCAAAGCTCATTCCTGCTACGCTAAAAAAGCTCGCAAGCAAAAAGAACCGCGTGGCCTTTGAAAAGTGGCTTGGCAAGGTAAGAAGCTTAAAATCCGCCAACCGTGACGCATACAACTTAATAGAAGAAAAAATAGACCGCGTGGAAGAGATAGCCAAAATCCGCTGGGCCACTTGATGGGGAAGGCTAGTGCGTAGGAGAATAAAAAATGGGATATTTCTTAAATTCTATTCTAGTAAAAAATGAAAGTGATTTTGAAAAAATTGAGCAGCTGTATCATTCTATGGTTTATGCAGACTATGAATCATTAAAAAGAAAAAAAGCTGGAAAAATATATGATACAGTCAGCATAAAATATTTTCCATTGGCACAAAATTCAGCTTTTTGTATTTACGATGAAAACAATGTTGAAATTCCCTCTGTTGCAAAAAAACTTTCGTGCAAAATAAATGAAGACATTATTTCTATACAGATTTTTGACAGCGATGAATTGAAGGTTCAGGCCTTTAGAAAGGGCAAAGAAATTGCTGCCATACACAAAAATCATCAGGAATACAAAATTGAAGGCCAACTCTCTTGTATACATGCTGATAAAGAAAAATGCCTTTCTGTTTTAGGGGAAGACTACACTTTTATGGAAGACTGCGCTGAAAAATTATTTCCAAAAGAACTTGTTTTTCCTGAGGAAAAAATCGCAGGGCAAAAGGTTGTAAAATACAATAAAGAAATTTTAATTCCGCTTGAAAATGAAAAACTTCCTGAGTTCGATTCCCATTGCAGAAACCTTCCGACTCTGGAATCCAAGGAATTCTACATTGCAATTACAAATCGAGGAAGAAAGTCTAAGGGGCTTTTGGTATTGCTTAGGGGCAGTGCTATAGAAGAGCAAATTGTTAAGATACAAAAAGCTTATGCTAATACCGGTTTGTTTAGGGAGCGGCAAGAGAATTTAATTCAAAGTGCGGAACCGGAAATAAAAAAAGATAAAGATGTAACATATTTGATATTCCGCTTTAATGATTTTGAATTTCCTGCCGGATATAACAAAGAATCTTTGGACACTCTTTTTACGTCCAATAATATGTCCTTATACAGAAAGGGGCTTGAGTATTTGTTTAAATCTGTAATAACAATTTCTTTTGATTGTGAACTATCCGAGATAAAAGGTGAGATAGAAGCATTCGTTTATCCAAATGAAAATTTGGAAGGCAATTATGCATATTTCAAAATAGAAGTTTCTGATCCGTTGCAAAAGAAGCCTAGCCCCGATTGGAAGGGCGGCGCAGCCGTTCCGTAGGAATGGAGCGAAAGCGGAACCCTGGAAAGCGGGTAAAAAATGACCTCCTGCAACTTTTTCCCGAAAGTTTTCTGGCGAAAATTTGCCAGACCTTTTTGCTAACAGTTGATGCGCCGTCCTTGGCGCTCCTTTTTCTGTGATGTAGGGAAAAAATTGCAGGCGGTAAACCAACCAGTACGCTCCAAAAAATTCAGAAAAGTCAGAAAATTCAGATTATTTTACGTTTTTTAAGAAGTATAAATATAAAGTTAAGTTTTGCCGATAAAGAAGGGTGGAGGAGTGTTTTTTTTTGAAGACACGGTTAAAAATGGGCACTTTTATGGGTAAAATGAAGAAAAATAAAAAGTCTGAAAGCAGGCATAAGGTTCTTTTTCCTATAGGCGTAAAGCTGGCCCTTATTATTGGTCTTATAGTTTTAGTTTCTCTTGGTCTTGTAACCTACCTGAACAGTTATTTTATTGGTAAGGACGTGCGCCGTACCGCAGAAGATGCAAACCTTTCTACCAACGTTCGCATTGCAAAGACTGTGGAGGACAAGCTTGCCACCGTGCGCTCCAACGTCTTCCAGCTTTTGGACCTTAGGAATGCAGCAGGAAATTCTTCCCAGGCTCTTGCTTCCCAGGCGGAGGTTTTCTTTTTTGAGCGTAACCCGGACATTGCGGCCGTGAACATTATGGGCTACGGTAGCGATGCCAGCCGCAACCAGAGCATCCTGAACCAGCAGTTTTTTATTACCCACGAGGCAGATCCTTCCGTTCTGGACCTTTTTTTGCAGACTGCGGCCCCCATTGTAAGGCGTTCTTGTGCGGGAGAGACGGTTGCAACCAATCCTTCTCCGTTTTTTGCCCTTCCCATGATGACGGTCTTTTTCCCTTACAAGGAAAACGGCTTTGACCAGACCTGTGCCATTACTTTCTCTCTGGATTCCATACTGGAAATAATAAGCTCCAATTCCACCAACACCAGCTTTCTTATAAATGATTCCGACGAGCTTCTTGTGCATCCGCTTACCGAAAGGATTTTGCGCGGAGAAAGCATGAGGAACTATCCCCTTGTGCGCATTATGCGTACCCAGAACAAGAACGGGACGGACAGCAGGCAGATTCCTTTTGAAGACCCGGAGGCTCCTGCCCTTGGCGAATTGGTCACTTCTTCTTTGATTGCAGATATTGCGGGGGAGAAAAAGCTCTTTTCTTTTAGCGCTTTTGTGGAAAAAGTCTTTACTTTTATTTCTGACCACGACTTTCTTATAAAGAAGCTTGGAAATCTGGAGGTTTCCCACAAGGATTTTTACGGGGCTTACTGCAAGATTGCTATTGGGGACATTTCCGTTCTTACGACTGTTCCGCTTGCCTATATTCTTGAAGGTGTTGAGACTACAAGGCGCAATAACATCTACCTTACGCTTGTGGTTTTCTTCCTTTCTATAATTGCAATTCTTTTCTTTGGCCGCTATGCAATCTCCCGCCATCTTAGAAGGCTGGCCATTGTTGCGGACAAGATTCAGAGCGGAAACTTTGACCTGGAGGAAAGGCAGCTAAAGCGTCTTAGCTCCAACCGTTTGGACGAGATTGGCGTTCTTAACCAGAGCACCAAGGACGAGCTTGACTTTTTGAACACCTTTGCCCGCTTTACAAACAAGAATGTTGCTAAAGCTATAGCCCGTAAGGAAATAGATTTTGAGCCACACCTTAAGGACATTACGATTTTCTTTAGCGACATCCGCGGCTTTACCTCTATTTCTGACGGTTTTAACAAGCGGTTTGGGGACGATTCTCCTAAGGAAATCATTAACTTTTTGAATGACTACATGGCCCGCATGGTTGAGTGTGTTTCTCTTAGCGGGGGCAACATAGACAAGTTTGAAGGCGACGCAATTATGGCGGTTTGGGGTCTTATGAGGGAGGACAGCCTTGAATTTGAGCACCTGCCCGAAGGAAGCCCTGTCCGTCTTGATGCACAGAAGGTTCATCTTGCACACGTAAAGCAGGATGCCCTTAACGCTGTTATGGGTACTATTGCCATGCGCTATGCCCTTATGAAGTACAACAAGGACGCAATGGAATACACTGCCCAGCACGAGAATGATGCCCATGCTTCGTTCAAGCCCTACATCCGCATTGGTTGCGGTATAAACACTGGCCGCGCTACCTGCGGAATTATGGGCGGTTCGGAGAAGATGGAATATACCGCCATAGGAGATTCCGTAAACTTTGCATCCCGTACCGAAAGCTCCAACAAGGCCTGCGGAACGGACATTCTCTTTACGGAAGCTACCTACAATATGCTCAAGGATGAATTCATAAAGAATCCGTCCAACAATTTTACGATTAGGGAGGATTATGCCCCCTACGAGATTGTCGTTGAGCGTATTCCGGTTGATTTTGACGTTAAGGGTAAGGGTGTCCAGCACTTTTACGGTGTGGTGAACATGCCCGCCTTTGACGTTGAGGCTTTTTTCCGCAGGGGTAATCCTGACTTTGTGGCAGACCCGGATTGTCTTAAGGCTGTAGGCCCGGACGGTCCAACAACTTTGGATGAAGTTCGCGAAATGCTTGGAATTCCAACTCCAGATTTTGCAAAGGTTAATTTGAATGCAGAAGAAAACAAAGTCCAAGTCAGAAAATAAAGAAAAAGACAGGGACAGGAATACTTCCATTTTTCTCATACTGTTCATTTTGGCAGTGCTTTTTTGCCTTTTTGGGGCAACGGTTAACGCTTTTATGTTCTGCAAGAGCTTTTTCCGTTCGCTTACAAAGGTGAATGAGGCTCCTATTGCCACAATAACTTTTAAATACAAGACGGCCGAGCGCAAGTTTGCAGACCGCGTAATTTGGGACAGGCTTAGGCAGAATTCGCCGCTATACAACGGAGACACAATCCACACGGAGAGCCTTTCGGAAGCCACAATTCATTTTAACGACGGAAACACCATTGACCTTGCGGAAAACAGCATGGCGCAGGTTTTTATTACGGAAGACGGAGTTGCTACGGCAAGCATTGGGGATGGAAGCGCAACTGTTGACTCCTCCGCTGCCGAGCACGGAATGTCCTTTACGGTTAACGGCATGCTTGTTTCCATAGATCCTGGGGCAAGCGTTGCAACTGGCGGCAACCAGATACAGGTGCTTTCCGGTAACGCAAGCGTCCTTTCCGGCGGTGAGTCTATTTCCGTAACAGAAGGGGAGGGCGTTTCCCTTGAAGAGGGGGGCGGCAAAACCCAGATTGTTGTTACAAATCCTGCTCCTTCTTCCAAGATTCTTTATTTTGAGGAAGGGGATGCCAAGATTCCATTTACATGGAAGGTTTCGGGGCAGGGGGTGCAGGACGGCCTAAAGCTTACCGTTGCAAAGGACCGCAATTTTTTAAGCGAGGTGTTTTCTTCTTCCAATAAGGAGCTGGGGGAAGGCTTGTCCGGTTCAGTGGATGTTTCCCTTAAAAGCGGGGCCTACTACTGGAACCTTTCTACCGCCAAGACTGGCAAGGTGATTACTTGGAGCAAGCTGCAGGTTATTCAGTCCTTGCCACCAAAGCTGCTCGTTCCTGTTAACAACTATGCATATTCATACAGAACCCAGAGTCCTGCTGTAAGGCTTATCTGGACGGAAAGCGCAATGGCTTCTTCCTACAAGCTTGAAATTGCGGACAACAGTTCTTTTACTAACCCTTATGTGGAAACTTCCGTAGAGGGAACTTCCGCAATAATTTCTACCCTGGTAAAGGGCAACTGGTGGTGGAGGGTAACACCCTATTACGCAGTTAACCGCCTTGGCTATGGAAAGACCAGTGAGACAGGATTTTTTACCGTTGAGCAGAGGTCAAGGATGGAAGTTCCAGTTCTTGCAGTTCCGGCAGAAAACAGTACGGTAAATTCTTCCGGAGAAAGGGGACTGAATTTCTCTTGGAAGGCAGACCCAGAGGCTAAGAGCTACACCATAATCCTTTCGCGCGACCCGAATATGGAAGCGGATGTTAAGAAGATAGAGACCACAAAGAATTTCTTTGTCCTTCCAGCAGACGAAAAGCTTGCAGACGGAAAATGGTACTGGACCGTAGAAGCCAAGGACAGGGACGGGGAAGTTTCGCAAAGGGCAAAGCCCAGGTCTTTCTACGCCCAGGACGGAAGCCTTGATCAGCACATAATAGAACCGGCTGAAGGATACATGGTGGCACAGAACCTTTTGCCAGACCTTACCTTCTCTTGGAAGAAGAACCTGCCCCAGACCTTTACCACGGAAATTCAGGTTGCGAGGGATCCTTCATTCAACAATATTGTCTATTCTGCGGAAGTTAGCGGAAGCAGCACCAGGGTAAGGGATCTTGCCCTTGGCAAATACTACTGGCGCATTGTTTCCAAAAGTTCATCTTCTACGCTGGAAGCAAGGCCAAAGTCTTTCTCTGTTGTAGACAGTCTTCCTGCTACGGAGATGATAGATCCTTTAGACAATGGCAAGGCTGTCGTACGCGAAGGCAGGCTCTACAACCTTAAGTGGCGGCCTGTTGACGGTGCTGACTACTACCGCATAGAGATTTTCCCCCAGGGAGGCAACGTTCCCCTTTACAAAGACGTGGTATATGGAACTAGCGTTAACGTAAACATGTATTCTGCTCCGGGCTTTGTGGACAAGCAGAACTATACTATAGAAATTCAGGCTCTTTCCAATGCGGTTCCAGGTGTAAAGACAAGGATGACGGGTAGGCTTATGAAGAGCTCCTTCCTTTTGGCAAAGCTGCACCCTGTTAACGTAACGCTGCCTGCCAAGGGGGCAAGAATAGACGGTTTTGAGGCTATCTACAATCCGCCCTATGTTTCGTGGACCAGCGAAGAGCCTCCTGCTTCTGCCCAGATTGTGGTTATCCGCACAGACCTAAAGAAGCCCAAGGTTGTAATGAAGTTCCCCACGGACGAGCAGATGGCAAAGGGCATTAGGGTTGCGCCCAGAAGCGTCCGCCTTTCCAATTCTGGCGAAGGTTTGCGGAGCGGCAAGTACGAGGTTATTGTATACGCAAAAACCACGGACGGCATAGACATCTCAAGCACGGACAGCCGCTACAAGGGTTACTTTACGGTTCTTCCAGTTCCGCCATTGGACAGCCCTGACCGCCTTACCCAAACCCCTTCAAAGTTCGACACCCGCTACCTTAGCAATGTGGACAACGAGAGGGTTATAAGGCTTGGCTGGAGAGGTGTTTCCGGGGCCAATGACTACGGCCTAAAGATTTACGACGAAGAAGGAAACATAGTTTATGAAAAATATCTTGGCGACAACAGCGAATATGTGATAGACTTTGTAAACCTTCCGGTAGAAACCAAGAGGGCCCTTGCCAAGGGAACCTACACTTGGACTATCCAGGCCCTAAGAAGGGTGGATACGGATAAAGACGGCAAAGTTGATGCTGTTCTTCAGGAAAGCCCGGAGATAGGCTCCAAGTTTGTTACGGACATTCCTGTTCCTACAAAGGCAAAGACAAGGAAGGCTTTGAACCCGTATGGAAAGTAGGATTTGTTTTTTTGCGGCAGTTCTAATTTCTCTCCTCTTTTGCGGTGCAGCCCCTATGTTCGCACAGACTGCTTCCAAGCCCAATGCCACCGCTAATGCCAAGCCCACCGCCACCGCTAATACCAATGCCACCACCACCGCTAATGCCACCGCCACAAGCCAGCAGGAGCATGCCCAGCCTCAACCGGAAGATGGCGGTGAAAATGCCGAAGAAGAAGAAAACCCTGCTTTTGTAGGCAATCCGCTAACCCCAGAGGAAAGCTGGCAGATTCTATCCTGGGAAGAAAAAAATCCCGGTGCAGTCTTAAAATACGAAGTTGTAGTTGAATCCGCCTCTGCCCACGAAGAACTTAGGCGCATGGAAACAAAGAGAAGCGAAACTTCCATACACGTATTCCCCCTTTTGCCGCCCGGAAGGTACCGCTACAAGGTAGTAACCTACGATCTTGTAGGAAGCCCCGCAGCGGAAAGCGACTGGACCAACATTACAATTTACGCCGCCCACCAGCCGGAAGTTTCTTCCATAAAGACCACGCTCAACAACTCCTCCACAATCTACCTGGAAGAAGTGAACGACGGAAAATTCGCAGTCAAGGGAAGGAACCTTTTTCCACCAAAAGAAGGAAAAGACGACTTGGAATATACGGAATACGCCCTGGTACCCAAAAAGAGCAAGGGAAGAACCTACAAGCCCAAGATTCTTTCCCAAGATCCAAGCAACCGCAAAATGGAAATTCAGTTCAACATAGACACACTGGATCCTGGAGTCTACCACTTTAAGGCAACCGATGCCAGCGGCCTTTACACACCCAACAACGGTGACAACGAAGTTGTCGTGCGCTACACCAAGCCCATGGACCTGGACCTAAGCATAGGCTATTCATGCCCCATGATTATGTACGACGACACCTTCAAAAAATACATGGGCAGCAACATTTGGCCTTTGAGCGGCAACGCAAAGCTTGTATTCATTCCCATAAAGCTAAGCTGGGGTTACCTTGGCGTAGGCCTTTTGGGAACTTACACCCGCATGAATTTTGAAGGCGACTACTTTGACATAGACGGAAACCTTATGACGGCAAACGGACTCTTGGTCTACCAGAAGCCCATAAAAGTTGCCTCCCGTGACGATCCCACAAAAAAGAGGCTGCTTGGTACGGTGGAAGTTCATGCCGGCGGAGGGGCTGCATATTTTTACAAGTACCAGTACCACTACGAAAACGGCTCAGATTTGGACCCGCTCTACAGCTTGGATGCCTGTGCCGTAGTAGGAGCTTCCTTCCAGTACTACCTTACCTCCCGCATTTTTGTAGAAGCCCAGGCCGATTTTATTACCTCGTTTATTTCCGACATGACCTACGGAATGGTTGTTCCTTCCATAAATATAGGCTACCAGTTCTAATTCTTATGGACGAAGTCCTAATTGCTCTACCAATTTATTTTTTTGCTAATTCGACCGGACAGGCCTCTGCGCCACCGCCCTTCCGCCCTTCGGTAACCCTCATACCGTCCTGCGGCCGGTACTAAAGGGGCTCCACGGCGGCGTACGTCGCTTGGGAAAATCATCTTGCTAAGCCGCCCCTCCAATCCCTCTAATAAGTTCGGCACCTACGGTCATTGAGCTTGTCGAAATGACCTCTTAGCGTATGCGAGGTACGAATAACAATTAACTGTCTCCCTGAACTTGTTGGTGTGCTTGTCGAACAACAGGGGCTGTTCCACCATCCATCCATGGTTCGGCAGGCTCACCAACCATGGTTCGACAGGCTCACCAACCATGGTTCGGCAGGCTCACCAACCGTGGTTCAATTAAGTTTTTACTGTTCGTCTTTTGGAAATGTAATAAGACCTGCGTCCTTTATGCTTTCACCACTTTCTTCGTATTGGTCTGGAGAAGAGGATGTGTCCTGTGAATTTTTTCTGGTGCGGCTTTCCCTTAGGCCCTTCTGCGTCCTTACCCTGTCTGCATAGTCAAGCTCGCTGTTAAGGTTTCTAAGGGCATTCTTTATTTTTCCGTCCTGATTCCTCTGGTACACGTCGTCCAAAAGCTTTTTTGCTTCGTCCAGCTTTCCCTGCGACTGTAGAATCATTGCGGCATTGTAGCCTGCCTTGTAGCTGCCCGAAGCTTCATAGTATTCACTGTAAATCTTAAGGGCTTCTTCCGTGTTTCCGTCTGAGGCAAGCTTGTAGGCCTTTTGCAGTGTTTCGTTCTTTTTGTCTTTTATTAGCGAATAGTATTCCCTTTCCTTGTAGGGCGAGATGTAGTGGGTCATTTCCCTTAGGCTTCTGTCCATGTCGCTTTTTACAAGGCGTATTGGGTCTGGCAGGTCCCTGCGGCTTTCTGCCTCGTAGCTGGAACCGCTTGCGCTAAAGCGTTTGTAGCCAAGCTCTTTTCCAGTGGCTGCATCCAGAATGCTGTAGTTTATGGTAAAGCTTACCCGGCGGATAAAGTAGACCTTTTCCTTTCCCTCATCATCTTCGCGTACCCGGCGGTCTATCCTGTCTTCGTAGTGGGTTATGCTGCCAGAAACGTATGCATCGCATGGCGGTGTGGTTCTGTATCTTAAGGCTTTTTCTGCTTCTATTGGACTTGCAAGGCTTAGGTAGCCTTCCTTTGCAATCATTTTCTGCAGGTTGCTTGCAAGGTAGTCCGCAATCTGCTCTTTTTCCCTTTCCTTGCGGTAGTAGCTGTTCCTTCCGCTCCAGATGTCTGCATTCCAGTTTTCCTGAACCGCAAAGTCCAGCACCGCAATGGACCTTGCCCCGTTCATGTCCAGCCCAGCGGGACGTTCAAATTCGCCGGAAACGGTCGTCGTGCAGGAAAGAAGCGTTGCAAAGAGAATAAATGAACCTAATATAAAAGCAAAAGTCTTTTTCATACCAATTGATAAACAATTATATTTGCATTTGGTTAAATGGTCAAATGCTGGCTGGCTCACCAACCATGGTTCGACTGCGCTCACCAACCTCATGGCGGTGGAAGGTTACTGAAAAACTGTCATTCTCGGGCTTGACCCAGGAATCTATAAAAAGCCATTTTGTTGTGTTATAATAAATTACAGTAGGTCTGGCAATAACACAAGATGGACTTTTTCAGTGACCTTCGGCGGTGGCATGAGTGGGGGGCTACGGGGTGGCCTTTTTAATTGTTATCGTGCCCAAGTCTACCTTGTCGCTGTAATCCCATTCAGGATCGGCTGGGTTAAGGCATGCCTGAACACTGATTGTACATGGTGTGTTCCAACCTGGAAGGCTATCGCCATAACAATAATGTTCTGTATTATCAATTCCTGGGCAGCTTCCTTCAAAGCTTTCGTTAAAATAAACACCGTAGGACACTTCGTTTCCTTCTGGAACGCCTGTTATCTGATTCCATGAGTAAAAAATCTTTATATCTTCTATATTCGTGTCGGAAGAGAAAGTGAATGTATTTCCACTTTGACTTTCTAGAGTACCGGACTTACCAGGCCTAATAGCTGCAGAAACGTTGATTGGAGTTGGTGCGTTTAGAGGTGTGCGCTTCGCAAACGTGACGGACGTACTGCCTTCTTGTGAGGTGCAACCTGTAAGACTTACGGTGCATTTGACTGTACATGTTTCGTCACCTGTTGGTGGTGTTGTGCCATTTCTCAATTGCGAGATTGTCGGGTTAATCGTCTGCTTGTCTGTACCTGTTGCTATCGTTCTTGTACCGACCGTCCACGTATAGGTTACTCCGTTCGGTATGTTGCTGGCCGTTGCCTTGAACTTGAATTTTTTGTTGCTGTCATACTTACCAACGAAGTATTTGCCTGAGCGTTTAAGGTCAGTTGGAGATTCGTCTATATCTACCGTTATGCTTGGTATCGTAAGTTTGTAGACGGAGACGCTTCCAGACACTTCCTGAGACTTTTTGCCAGACGGAAGCTCTACTTTGCATTTGACGGCAATGCTTGTGGGACTGCTTTTGTTCGTTGATATGGAGGTTATGCCTAGTGCTGGCAGAGAAATGCTAATTGGGCTTACTTTTTGTGATTCAACCGTGAGTGAGAAACCGTTTACCGTCCAGTTGAACTTTGTGCCGGATGGGTAAGCGGTACTTGCATCTGCCACTTTAAAGGTTAATGAGCTGCCAAGGTCTGTGAGCGCGTAAAGGTTAGAATCCGAATTGCTGTTTCCATTGTTATAGCTTGAAGGTTGTCCTACTTCTATGGATGGCCGTCCGTAGACTTTTATTGTCTTTGTTGGAAGGGTGATTGACATAGCGCCAAGTTGTACTGTGCAGGTGAGTGTTGTTGTTCCGGCAGAGACCGGGCTTACTGTTCGTGAATGGCCAGAGCTGCCATCGCTTATGGATGCCGCAGAGCCTTCTGCATTCCAGCTATAGCTGATGCTAGGAGGTAGTGGCCTTTCGCCCGGGGAGTCTGTGGTTACGGTGAATATAGCAGTGTCTCCGCCAACAAAGAGTTCGGTTACATCGCTTCCGCTGACCGTAAGCTCATGTACGTAAACGGTCATTTGTTTGCTTACTGTTTTTTCGCCATAGCTTGCTGTAGCTGTAATGGTTGCGTTGCCTTTTGCAACTGCGCTTAAAGCTCCACTTTCGCTTATTGTTGCAACGCCTGGTGTGTTGCTTGACCATCTAACTGTTGCAAAGTCTGGTTTCTCTACGGAAATATGCTCTCCTGTCTGCCCCTTTACGAAATCTTGCTGAGAGTCGTCTAAGATTAGGCCAAGCACGCGGATTCTCTTTGTTTTCTGGACAGTCCTTCCGTCTGCAAGTTGTGCGGTAGCGGTAATAGTTGTCTCGCCACCAGCAACTGCGGTAACGGTTACTGTGGAGTCATTTGCACCATCTGGAACTCTTGCGACAGTCAGAGTGCCTGATGTCCAGGTCCAGCTTGTTACAGGGCTGTCCACGCTTGCGGTAAGATTTAGCGTATTGTCACCTTCGTTGGTGGTGAGCAGGTCTCCTCCGCTTATGGTCATGTTCACTGTGGTTACTTTTGTGGATGCAGTCATTGTCTTGGACTTAAGGCCGTCATTGTCCTCTAAGTAAATGCTCCACTGTATGTTTTCGCCTTCGTGCAAGCTGCGTCCTGTATTGTAATAGAATGCCGTGTATGTGCCGGAAGTTGGGGGTGTGAATGCTGCCGTGTTGTCCAGTGCTGCAAGGTCTCCCGGGTCACTGGCATTCTCTGCGGCAAGGTCTGCTATGTTTACTGCCTTTGTGGTTACTCCCTTTATATAAAGGGTTTTTACATCTGAATGAATGGGATTTGCAAGTTCTGCCGTGGGTAGCCAGAAGCAGACCCAGTATGTGTTTGTTGAATTAGAGGCGTTTACGCACTGCCTTGTAACCGCAGGCGGTGGGGTGTTGCACTTTAGGCTGAATGAATATGAGTCAAATTCCCTTAAGGTTTCTGATTCAGCCAGATGGATTGTTCCGCCTATTTGCCCGCCACCCTCATGGGCCTCTAGAAAGTCTTGCGGGTAGGTTACCCTTATGATTGTCTTGTCCTGCCTGTCTTGTTCAATGGTAACGCCAGCTTCCACGGCCGGTAGAAAATCTGTAATGAGCGTGTATTCTCTTGGATTTCTTAAATAGAAGGTAAGAGTCTTTGCTCCGTCGCTTGAAACGCAGCTTGTATTGTTTTTGTCTTTTATGCTTTCTGCATTGATTTCGTGCTTTTCTATGGCAGCGGTGTTGGTGTATTCTTCAAAGTAGTCGCGTACCGGTTCTTCCCACGAAGAAGATGCCGGGTTTTTACAGCCGGAAAATAGGGCAAGAAGTGTTGCTGCAATGGTGGTTGCTAAAAATACCCCCCCCCATCCGTGATTTTGTATAGTAGTGATTCTCATGTTACTCACCTCTGTCTGTTTACGCAATTGCACTCTAAGGATATTATCGCGCATTTTTATGGATATTTCAACTTGCAGGCAGCTTTTTTTGCGTATTTGTGTCAGATTCTGAATTTCTTCTGCATATATATAGTAT
>DFJV01000010.1 GCA_002373205.1 Treponema sp. UBA3662 | reverse complement strand
CGAAGTGCCTGTGACTCGTTTTCTATTGTCTGTATCCTCTCGTTTACGCCCCTCTGCTTTGCCTCACCGAATGTTGCACTCTGCTCAAGGTTTGCAAAAGATTCAACCATCTTTTCTACGGAAGCGTTTACCGACTCAATGTTGCCAATCATTTCCTCTACGGAAGAAGAAGCCTCTGAAACCCCTTGTGCCTGCTTTTCTATCATGTGCTCAAGGGATGCAATGTTGGAGGCAATCTGGTTAACCGCACTTGCAGTTTCTTCTACGCCCGCCGACTGGTTTGTGATGCGGCTGCTCATTCCTTCTATATTGTTCATAATCGTCGTAATGGAATTTGCCGTGTCGCCCGCGCTTGTGTGAAGCTTTTCGCCCGCAAGGCCAAGCGTTTCCTTGGACTTCTTTAGTTCCTTTACAATAGACTGCATCTTGTCCGTAAACTTGTTGAATCCGTCTACAACTGCACCAATTTCGTTGTTTGACTGAACTTCTATGCGCTTTGTAAGGTCAGCGTTGCCGGAAGCAATCTGGGTAATTGCAGACTCAACCTTCTGAAGGGGACGAAGCTCCTTGTAGATAAGGAAGCCGGAGATAAGTACAAGGATTGCAATGCTTGCTATGCAGGACAAGACCAAAAGGTAGGAAATTTTCATTGCGGTTCCGTTAACCTGTGAACTTGCAACAGAAAAGGCAAAAGACCAAGGGGTGTTTGCAACAGGGGCATAAGTTACAAACTGCTTCTTTCCGTTAAGGTCGTTAACCCATGCTGAACCTGTCTGGCCGGTGCACATCTTTTCTGCCACATCTTGAAGGTCTTTGTATTTTGATTCAAGCTTTAAGAAATTCTTCTTTAGTATAAGCGAAGGGTCCGGGTATTCAATAACAGTTCCGTCTCCAGCCAAAAGCCAGGCGTTACCGGTAGCACCCAAGCGGATGTTGCCTACGATTTTCTGAACGGTGTCAAGGCTCATTACGCCTGCAAAAAAGCCAACGGTCTTTCCGCGGATTTTTACCAAGCGTCCAATGTGGATTATGGCCTTTTCCGTAAGCTTGTCCATAACCGGGTCGTCTATGTACTGGAATTTTCCGTCTTTTATAAGAGCCTTGTAGTAGGAAGTTCCAGAAATGTCTTCTTCCGCACCAGTGTCTGAATATGCAATTCCGTCCGGTGTACAGAAAATAACCTTGTCAAATTCCGGAATGCGGTAGGAGGAGCGGGTCTTTATCCACTCGATAATCTTTTTTTCATCTGCCGACTGAACCGCGTCGCTCTTTGCGTACACGTTCATCTCGCGCAAATAGGTGTTCATTTTGTTTGTAAGTACAAGCGAATAGGCCTTTGTAATCTGGTCACAGTCATCTTCGTATGCGCTTCCTGCAGAAGTCTTTACAAGGCTTAGGACCGCCGTGCTCTGTAATGCGTTAAGCACAGCAGAAAGCACTCCAATTGCAATAATGATTGTGAATACAAGATTCCTTTTTCCGCTTTTAATTGCGTTTTCCGACATAATCTGCTCTCCCTAGATGTGGAAATTGTGTGAGGATTTTTTGATGCCACTTATTTTATAGAAAATATTTTACTTATTATTGTGAATGTTTGCAAGCCTAGCATTTTTTGAATTTTTCTTAGTTTTTTTTACTTATTTGGAGCGCATTGAATTTTTTACTGTGCCCGCCACTCCGTGTCCGGTAGACTCCGCAGCATTTTATCCTGTAAAACAAGCAGCGCCAAGGAGGGCGCGTCATTTGTTAGCAAAAATACATGTGAGTTTTCCAAAGGAAAACTCATGGTCAAAAATTGCATGGATGCAATTTTTGACACAGGCCACCTCCAATCGGGGCTAGGCTTCTTTTTTGTTCGCTTTTCTAGAATCCTTGACAAATTTACAGACCGCATTTATATTTATAAGTATAGGTGTAGCGAAGTTAAACAGATTTTAATATCTGTTTTTAATATCTTCCATAATGACTCCTTACGAGGCAGAGAGGTTTGGTTGTTTTCCTTTCTGCCTCACTTTCTTAGCGCGGAGGGTTCAATATTCCGATGCTTTGCGTCGAGCTTCGTTGATGCTATAGACCAATTCCGCAAAGACCATGTGCATGGTGATTGCGGTTAAAGAAACATCTTTTGCTCCTACGGTGATTCAGAACCTGTGCCACCAACCAATCCTATTTTTTTCATAAGAGCTCCTTTTGGCTTATTCCTTAGCTTGCTGCGGTGTGCGTTGATTGCAAGAGTTGGATTGCTTCTTCAAGGGTAATTATTTTTGCGTAACGTCTTCCCCACATAAATTCATTGAAATACTTGTAGGCGGTTTCCTTGTCAAAGTAGGGGTTGTCGTAGGTTGAATTTGTGTATGCAGGAACAAATATATTAAAGCCTTTTTCAAAGCCGCTTTTAATTGTTGCGTCCATGCAATAGTCTGTTGAGACTCCTATTGTTATAATGTCTTTTTCTCCCTTAGACTGGAGGTATTCAGTTAGACCTGTCATGGGATGGAATGCGCTGTTTACATTTTTTTCAAAACGCCTTTCTCCGCTTCTTGGCGCAAAGTCTTCGTATATTTCATAATTGTCCGTAGCTTTGTCCAAGTCTGTACCCGGGCCGTCGTCATGCTGAACGTATACAACTTCAACATTGTTTTCCCTTGCTACTGCGATTAAGTCTTTTATGTTTTTTTTTACCCTTTCAAATTCATATAGACTTTCGTTAAAGCATCCCTTTTGTGTGTCTACTACCAACAGTACCATTCATTGCTCCTTGGATTTTTGTATTCTAGCATTTTTGCGAGATTCCTTCTAGCAACATGCTGCCATGTCATTTTGCTATGCTTGTTACTGTAGCCATGTTGCTTGTGTTACCCCTTGAATAAATAACATTGTTATGTTACTATATGCTAACTTTTATTAATTGGAGCGTACAATGGAACTTACTTTGGGCGACGTGCAGACAACTGCGCTTATTCCCCTTGCAATCAAGGCAAATGAAACAAAAAGGTCAAATGCAAGAATTAAGGACGAAATGGCCGTTAAGATTATCGAGACAATCGGTGTAGACACAAGGCCCTACGACAAATTCATGTCGCACGAAGGCGTTGTTGCCCGCACAATCATGCTGGACAAAAGCCTAAAGGAAATGATTGCGAAAAATCCTGACTCTGCAATCGTGAACATGGGCTGCGGCTTTGACAACCGTTTTGAGCGTGTGGACAACGGAAAGATTCTCTGGTTTGACCTTGACCTTCCCGATTCAATTGCCGTAAGAAAAAAGGCCTTCCCCCAAAGGGATCGCGTTACGATGATAGCAGGAAGCGTACTTGAAAGCGCATGGACAAAACTCATTCCCCAGGACAGGAATTTGATTTTTATTGCAGAAGGGCTTTTCATGTACTTTACTATGGAAGAAATTAAGCAGCTTTTGACGGTCCTAAAAACTTCTTTTAGGAAAGGTACCCTCATTGCCGAGCAGAACTGCAAGATGATGGTAAAGCAGCAGAAGCATCACGACACCGTAAAGAACACAAAGGCTGTCTTTAAAAGCGGAACCGATTCTGCCCAGGAGATTGCAGACCTTCTTCCCGGCATAAACCTTGTGGAAGAGCGCAGCTTTAACGAGGAGATGAAAAAACATTCAATACGGGGAAAAATCTTTGCGGCCCTCTTTGGCAAATTCAACGACCGGTGGGCAACCTTTACCTGGGGCGCCTAATTTTTCTTTATGGAGTTTCTCTGATGAAAAAAATAATAAAAAGTACCATTGCTTTTTTTTGCCTTGCGCTTATTTCTTGCGGCGGAAAAAGAACCTTTAGGGATGGAACTTGGACTGGAAGCGGTGAGGGTAGGAACGGACCTGTAGAAGTTTCCGTTACAATTAAGGACGGCGAGGTTTGCGCTGCAGAGCTTTTGTCTGAACAGGAAACGGAAGGAATCGGAAAGCCTGCCATTCAGCCTATTCTGGAGCAGTTCCTTCAAAGTGGCGGTGATACTGATGATGTTGATTCTGTAAGCGGTGCAACCGTTACAAGTGATGGTCTGCTTGATGCCCTTGATGCAGCCCTTGATTCCAGTGCCGGAAAGGAAAAGAAGAAGCATGTCTACAAAAACACCAAATGCGACATTGTAATAATTGGTGCAGGAGGTGCTGGTCTTGTTGCCGCAACGGAAGCTTCTCTTAGGGGGGCAAAGACAATCGTCCTTGAAAAAAGCCCCATCGTTGGCGGAAACACAAATTTTTCAACTGGCGGAATAAACGCTTCCTATACCAAGGAACAGAAGCGGCTTGGCATAGAGGATTCCCCGGAAGTTTTTTACCAGGACACGATGCGGGGTGGCAAAAATCTAAACGACCCTGAGCTTGTAAGAACACTGGTGGACAATTCTGCTGCAATGGTTGAATGGCTTCAGTCAGACATTGTTGGTGCCGATTTAAGCGACGTTGGAATTTTTGGCGGTGCAAGCAACAAGCGCATTCACAGGCCACGCGGAGGCCAGGCAATTGGTGAGCATCTTGTTCCTCTTTTGCGGGAGGCTGCGGAAGAGCAGGGGGCAGACATACGCCTAAAGAACAGGGTTGTAGAAATCCTTATGGGAAAAGACGGGAATGCTTGCGGGGTCAGGGTTTCCTCGGGATCTAGCGAGTACACAATCATGGCAAAGGCGGTAATCATTGCAACCGGCGGTTTTGGCGCAAACTCAAAAATGGTTGAGCAGTTCAGGCCCGACCTTGCAGGCTTTGGCACTACTAACCAGAGGGGGGCTACTGGAGACGCATTTTCCATGGTGCAGAAGTTTGATGCAGCAACAACGCAAATGGATCAGATTCAGACTCACCCGACTGTGGTTCCAAAAAACGGCAGCATGATTACGGAGGCTGTCCGGGGAAACGGGGCTATTTTGCTAGACAGGAGCGGCATGCGTTTTGTGGACGAGATGCAGACTAGGGATCTTGTTTCAAAAGCAATTTTGGACTGTCCGGGCAAGACAGCTTTTCTTGTCTTTGACCAGGGTGTTAGGGAATCCCTAAAGGCAATTGAAAGCTATGCCGAGCACAATCTTCTTACGGAGGCACAAAGTCTTGGCGAGCTTGCAGAAAAGATTGGTCTTGATTCGGCTCAGGTTGAAAAATCTGTTGAAAGGTGGAATTCTTTTGTGGCGGAAAAGAAGGACAAGGATTTTGGACGGAACCCAAAGAGCATGGACAGGGCTATTGTTTCTCCTCCTTTTTATGCAATAGAAGTTGAGCCTGCCATTCACCACACCATGGGCGGGCTTAAGATTAACAGCCGGGCGCAGGTCTTGAATGCCAGTGGAAAAATTATTCCGGGCTTGTATGCTGCGGGAGAAGTTACAGGCGGCATTCACGGTGCCAACCGCTTGGGTGGAAATGCCGTTGCGGACATCTGTGTCTTTGGAAAGATAGCTGCCGACAGCGCATTGAATCAAATCGGAAAATAAGGAATCACTGATTAATCCAGAACGATGTCCTTATCGGGCTTGACGCGATGCTATAAATCAGCGTTTCCATAAAAAAAGCGCCGTCCTTTTGAATCTGCCTTAACTTTTTGGAAGCTTCTTGGGCGGCGCAATCAATCATTCATTCATTCTAGAATTCATTTTTTCTTGTTCACAATCTCCCTTGCAAATTTACCATGTTCCAAAACGATTGTCCTTTCTGCATATTCCGCAACTTCCGGGGCATGGGTAACAACTATTACCGTCCTGCCTTCCTTGTGCAGCTGCTTAAAAATATCTATGACCATGTTTTCGTTTGCTTCGTCAAGGTTTCCTGTTGGCTCGTCTGCCAGAATCAGCTGGGGGCAGTTTATTAGGGCACGTGCTATGCAGACGCGCTGCTGCTCTCCGCCTGAAAGCTCGTGGGGAAGATGCCTTGCCCTTTGCGCAAGACCAACCCTTTCCAAAGCTTCCATGGCTTCTTTTTCGTCCGGCATGCTGTGGTAGTATTGCGAGACCATGACGTTTTCCACTGCGGTCAAATAATTTATCAGGTGGAACTGCTGGAAAATCAGTCCAATTTTGTCCCGCCTTATGTTTGTAAGGTTTGAAGAACTTTCCTTTGCTATGTTCCTGCCGTCCAGAAATACCTCTCCGCTTGTGGGCTTATCCATGCAGCCTATTATGTTCATCATGGTGCTCTTCCCCGAACCGGAAGGTCCCATAATGGCAACCCATTCTCCTTTTTCTACTTTCATGCTCACTTTGTGGAGGGCTGCCACTTCCACACTTCCCATTTTGTATATCTTTGAAATATCGTTAACTTCTAATAAAGCCATCATTCACCTCTCAATACTATTACAGGATCTACCGTTGCCGCGTTCCTTACAGGAATCATACAGGCAATGCCGGTTGTTATGACAGAAACAAGAACCGTTACCGGAGCCAACAAGGGCTGGAAGGAAATGCTTCTGCTGAATACGTTCATGCTCACTTTTTGTGCAAACCAAAATCCTAGTGCCACTCCTATTACGCCACCCAAGGCACCAAGAAAAAGACCTTCACCAAGGAATTCCTTTACAATGTTTTTGTTTGAAGCTCCAAGCGCTTTTTTTAGTCCTATCTCTTTTCGTCTTTCGGCAACAACGGCCATCATAGTTGTAGCAACGCAGACCATGGTAAGAATTAGAACAACAAGGGTTACAATCCAAACCAGGGACTGAAGCTTCTTTAGCACACTGCCCTCGCTCGTTGTGACCCGCTTTACAAGCCGTGGACTTATGGAAGCTTCCGCATCAGAAATCTTTTTTGCAATCGCCTCAAGTTCCACTGCATTTGCGCTGATTGAACATTCTGCAAAATCGTAAAGACCTGAATTCTTCATCAGCAAGTCCATTTCTTTTTGGTCAATAAAAATGCAATCTTCCTCACCGCCACCGGTCTGGAGGATTCCGCTTACCGTAAAGCGGGCGGTAAATTCTTCTCCTTCAGAATCACTTCCTGAAAGGGAAATCCTGTCCCCAACTTTTGCGGCTACTGTCTGGGCAACCGTTTGTCCCAATAGAGCCTCCCCCTTTTCTTTGGGGTATTGTCCGTTTATTCCCCAGTAGGGCCTTGTCTTTTGCACTGCCAAAAAATCAATTCCACCCACCATGAAGGGAAGCCGGTTAAGGCTCATCGTCTCGTAGCGGAATGCCGTCAGTCCCACAAGGCTCTTTGCGGGAATTTGTGCCTCTGCCGCGTTAAGGGCTTCTTTGCCAATGTCTTCCGCACCTGCGCTTACAAGCATGAGGTTTGCACCGTATGAGCGGAATTCCTTTCCCATTTGCCGGGGAACGTCGTAGTAAATTGTTACAAGGCCGGAAAGAACCGTTGCCCCAATCGCAACCGCAAGCAGTGCAACCAGCATGCGTGACCTTCTCCTTATAAGGGAGCTTGTAATCATCTTGAAATAAAATTTTTGCCTAGTCATTTATTATCTTCCGTGTAAAACTTCCGCGGGTTTGAGCGAAAGCAGCAGTTTTATGGACGGGACGGATCCTGCCATGGTTACTACAAAAATCAGAATGGCAACAAGGGGTATGACCGTTGCCTTTATGTTTATGGCTGAGTCAAATACACTTTGTCCTATTATCTGTGCAAAGCCCAGGCCTGCAAAGTATCCGATTATTCCACCAAGAATTGCAGTGATTAGAATTTCGGTAAGCACAAGGATTGAAATGGGGGCGTCGTGTGCGCCAATCGCCTTTAGAAGTCCTATTTCCTGTGCGCGTTCCATTACGCTTGCGGTAACAAGGTTTGAAATTCCCAGTGCGGAACCTATGAGGCTTAGTATTGTAATCAAAAGCATGAGCAGCTGCGTCTTGTTCAGAATTGCGCCCTCGCTTTCTGCAACCTGCCTTACTGCCTTTGCGCAAGAGTTTGAAATTACTTCCTGAATCTGGTAGCAGATTGAACTTACGTAGGCTGTGCAGTACCATGTGTCCCAGTCGTTGCGGTTAAGGCTTGACGGATCTTGTGCAGCCCTGCGAGCAAGGTCATTGTCCGGGGTTGTAAGCGCGCTGACTTCTATGCTGGTAACAAGGCCTGGTTTTTCAAAAAGCTTTTGGGCGGATTTTATTGTAATGTAAACCTTTTCGTCTTCATCGCTTCCAGAGTCAAAGATTCCTTTTACAATCCATGTTTGCCCCCTCTGCTTTCCCTCTGCTTTCCTAAAGAGGCTGATTGTGTCGCCAACTGAAATTCCGTTCCTTTTGGAAAATGCTGAACCGACCATTGCACCCGTATCATCACCGTCGTCCAGCCATGAACCTTGAACAGACCACCATGTTTTCATGGCTGTCATTCCTGTGTCCAAAGTTTCCCCTGTGGGAAGCTCCAGATGCTTTTTAAACCATGTTCCCGAAACAGAAACTTTTTCTCCGTCCTTTAGGTATGCGCTCGACTCAAAGTAAGGCGCAAAGTCTACTATGTTAAAGGCCCAGAAAATCGTCTTTATTTTTCCAAGCTCCTCTTCTTTTAAGAACTGAGAAACATTGTCGTCAAAACCGAACTCTTCGGTCAAAAGGCTTTCTGACTGGGGAACCACCCTGATGTTTGCGCCATAAGTCTTTAGTTCCTGATTCACCTTGTCGCCCACGTCAAACATTACGTTCAGCATGGCAGTGGCAAGGGATGAACCAAGGGCAATCGTAAAGGCAATCATCAGCATTTTTTTCTTTTGGCGGCCCAAAGCCCTGAATACCATTCTCCAAAACATTTGTCCTCCTTAGAAGCGGTTGGCTTCCTTTTCCAAGTCTTCGGTGTAAACCTTAAGGCCCCCGTCCTCGATTTTTGAGTAAAGGGGAATTGGGTTGCAGCCGCCCTTTAGGCCTATGGTGTTGCGGTTCATTACAACGTCGCAGCGGTTGCAGACCACTTCGTCGCCTCTCTCGTAGTAGCCTACGTTTCCGCAGACTTCACATGCGTCAAATCCAACACCAAAATTGTTCCCCTTCTTTTGGACAACTATAAAGCGAACCTTCTTTCCTTTTTCACTTGTCCAGGTAAAGCGGTGCAGGTGTCCGTCTGCAATCTGTTCCAGCGGAATGAAGATTTCGTTTCCTTCAATCTGGAATTCTTCCGAAGGGGAAAGCTCCACAATCTTCTGTGAGAATTTTCTGATTACCGTAAGGTCAATGCAAAAATAGAGTGAAAGCAAAATAAGAAAGATTCCCCAGCGGCGGTTCTTTTTTGCATTTGCCTTTAGCTTCCTGTGTTCAGCGGCGTTTGCGTATTCCTCGTGGATTTTTATGTTGTAGACTGTGAATGCGGCGGCGAATGCAATAAGGATAATCAGCGTAAACAAAAGGATTTTGTTTTCAAGCTCAAAAATAGTAAGCAGGTTTTTCTTTACGAATTTTGGCAGCTTGAATTTTCTTCTGTAATATGAATTGATGATTCCGATTAATGAAATAAGCAGGGCCGCGGAATTAAGGACAAGGTAGAATGTCGTGCAGACGGACGTACACTTTTTTTGGGAAGTGAGCAAAACCTTGCGGAAGGCCAGGAAGAAAAGGAACAAAAGCAAGAATGCCAGAATCCAGCCTGTCATCCGCAAAAGAAAGTCCGTGCTAAAATACGATTCGTCCATCCCTACAAAGTGGAAGGGTAGGGAAGCCATGGGAGGCAAGCGGTAGAAGAGAAGGGCGGAGAATGCAAGCAGTCCCAAAAGGCCCGTTAAATTCTCTGCTGCCCCCAGTAATTTTTTCCGCTGGCACTTTGTCTGCATGGCCGGCAAAATCCATGCCATGATGCAGTAGGCAAGCGAAAGACCCAGCGTTGCAAAAATCAAGTAAATGTTGTTTATCTGATTGTATTTTATGATTCTTCTGTCGCGCATAAGTGAAAAAACTAATGCAAGCGCGAAGATGATTCCTATAAAAATTGAATGAATCCTGCGGCTTCTCCCGCTTCCGAATCTGGATGCCAGGGACGTTATGATTGCAAGCAGCAGGGGCAGAAACAAAAGGTTCTGCACGATTTGATATAAATTCTTTGCCATGGTTTGTTAAAAAAAAGAGCAAAAGCCATGCCCCGGTTTTGCCCGAAACATGGCTGCAAAATCACTTAGGGAAATCATTTAAGGAAAATGGCTTTCCCCAATCCATGAAATTAAATTAGTTGAATTCCGGCTCGACTTTCTTTCCGTCGAATGCCCAGTCCTTGAATTCAACTGTGAGAGGCTTGTCATTTGGCCAGTACTTCTGCAGTGTTGAACCAGGCTTTGTATCTTCGTCTGTGTGGATGAAGTAGTTGTTTTCGGCAGGGCTGTGGATGATAAAGCGTGCTGTGTATGTTCCTGCCTTGTTCAGGTTGATGTTGGCTCCGTAGTGGGGACCGTCGGATGCATTCATCTGCATGAAGGTTCCTGTTGTTACGGCTTCTCCGTTTGCCTGGTCTACGATTTCGTAGTCAACGGTAAGGCCTGGAACAAACTGGTCTACAACAAAGCCAAGGTCGTTGTCCATTGCGGCAATGTCTGCTTCTATGTGCATGGTGTAGTCCTTTCCAAACTGAAGGTTTCCTTCACCAGACTTCATGTCTACTGCCTGGAAGTATACGCCGTTTACTGCAAGGAAACCTGCTTTCTGTTCGTCTCCAATGTCATGTTCAACGAATCCGCCTTCATCTTCTTCCGTAACTTCTGCTGCTGCGGATGAAGCTGCCGGTGTTTCTGTAGCAGCAGCTGCCGGCTGGGAACCATTGCTCTTAGAGCAAGCAACAAATGCGAACGCCATTGCGGCGCCAGCGAGAACTAAAGACAATGTCTTTTTCATTAAAAAACTCCTTAAAGAATATGTATTCTTCTATTTTTAGCCGACTATGCGGCCTTTTTTGCCTTGTTTTTTGAAATAGCCAAGCCTGCTATAAGACTGCCCAGAACTATGGCCAGTGCAATAGCCTGTGCTATAAGTGATTCCTTGTAGGGGAAAATGCCAAGAAGCGAAATTGTTGGCACTCCCTCCACAACATGGGGAACAATCCAACCTGCGTCAACAAATTCGCTGATTCCTCCTCCAACGAAAGCAACCACCATGATGAACATAAGGATTGACGTGGCAAGGAAGAAGGGTTTTAGCGGCAAGCGCTTACCCGCAACTATGATTGCCTTGTATACAAAAATCAGCAGAATGGCAGATGCTGCAATTCCAAGCAGTACAGCCCACACAATTCCCGAACCGTTCGAACCCGCAAGCATTGCCTGGTAGAACAAAATAACTTCCGCCCCCTCGCGGAAAACCGCAAGAAAACATGTGAATGCAAGTCCGAACATGCTGCTCTTGTCTATTGAAGTTTGAACCTTTCCCTTGATGAAGCTTGACCATGAAGCTTCCGAAGATTTTGAAATCATCCAGTTTGAAGTGTAGAAGAGAACCGCAACCGCAATGAACATGGTTACGCCTTCTACAACTTCCTGCCCCTGTCCGCTTGCAAAACCAAAGCGCGTAATTGCAATCAGGATTATTGCCATTACGATGGATGCCAAAATACCCAGCATTGAACCGTTAAAGACTGGCCTTAGGCTTACTTCTTTTGCACTTACACCACTTTCCTTTGCTTCCAGTTGGTTGTTCTGGTTTATTTTTCTAAGGTAGGCAATGATGGCACCCACAATCAGAATTGCCTCAAAGCCTTCCCTTAAAAGAATCATCAGTGATGCGGCAACAGTTCCCCACCACTGCAGGCGGTTTTGTGATTTTGTAAGCGAAAGCGAAGTTTCTTCTATTAATAAGCCGAGCCTCTTGATGGACTTGGAGGTAAGGGTTTTGTCGGCCCGGCTTATAATCATGTTTTTTGTTTCCGTGTAAAGGTCAACTATTTCCCGGTCTTTTTCTGGAGACAGGCTCTTTATCACGTTTTCCTGGAATTTTGACTTTCCGTAGTAGCGGGCGTAGGCCTTGCGGAATTTTGGTTCTGCTGTTACCAAATGCCCTTCTTCGTACATCTTTGCGGCTTCATCAAATTCCTCGTTGAGTGTTTTTGCAAGTTCCGTCCATGACATTTGCGGCGGGTCAAGTTTTTGTGCATCTTCAAAGAGCATGGCTATTAGCGTGTCTGCTTCTGCCCTGACTTCGCCCTTGTCCTTGCCGTTCCTTATTGCGCCCTTAACCCTGCTGAACTGGACTTCCACATTTCCTGCCCTGCTTCCGCCAATGCGGCTTTGTGTATTGCGCTCAAAACCGTCAACTTCGTAGTGGCCAAAATAGGCATCGTTCACGCGCTCGTAGGCTTTTTCCGCATCGCCTGATTCATAAAGCGAACATGCGTCATCAAGAATTCCCTGCATTTCCGTTGCCACGGCTTTCCACGATTTTGTGTCTGCCGCTGATGAAAGAATGAATATTGCTGTGAGCGCCAGGAGTGCGATATATCTTTTTAAGCTTTTCAAAACAAACCTCTGTAATTACTTTTTTGCAATTTGAGTTAGTATATGCTAATATTAGCTTATGCTAACAATTTGTTCAAGCGGTTTTTTGAAAATTTTTTATTTTTTTTTGCTTGTTGACACTCGTATAGAAAGTGTGTAAACTCCCCTAGAAAAAGTTAGTCTATGCTAATATTTTGAGGAGTCTATATGAAAAAAGTTAGGCCTATGGATTTTGCGCTTTTGCTTGCATCCCTGATTTTGTGTTTTGGAACTGCTTTTGTTTTTTCTGCATGCGGCCAAAAGGAAGACGGTTCTTGGATGATGTGCCACTGGGCTGAACGGGTTGTGCTGCTGCAGGGAGCCATTTGTTCTCTGCTTGCGCTTGCAAGGCTTGTCTCTTTTAGGGACGGGGTTAGGCTAGGGCTTGGAGCTGCAATTTTTTTAAATTCACAGGCTGCGCTTTTTGTTCCCGGAAGGATAATTCCACTTTGCAAAATGGCAAACATGAGGTGCCATTTGGTTATGAAGCCTTCCGTTTTTACCGTGGCAATCTTGCTCTGCCTGCTTTGCCTTTTGGACTCTGCCCTGCTTTTTAGAAAAGTTTATTCAAGGAAAAGTAACTGATGAAATTTACCCAATTGCCTTTTGCCAACCTGCTTGGTAAAAAAGGAAGAAGTGCTGCTCTTTTTTTATTTGCCCTTTTGCTTTCTCTTTCAATTTTTGGAGGAAGCCTGCTTCTTCTTTCTCTAAGGAAGGGACTAAGAAGCCTTGAATACCGCCTTGGAGCCGACATCATTGTAACGCCGTCCGGTGCCTTTGTTAAGAAGGGACTTGAATCGATTCTGCTTTACGGAAACCGCACCACTTTTTACATGCCAAGAAGCCGCCTTGAAGAAACTCTTTCTGTTGACGGAGTGGAGAAGGCCAGTGCCCAGGTTTTCCTTGCAACATTAAGTTCTGGCTGCTGTTCGGTTGGACTTCAGATTATAGGTTTTGACCCCGCTAGTGATTTTACCGTACAGCCTTGGCTTACCAAAGATTTTGGCGGTGTGCTTGAAAAGGGAGACGTAATAATAGGAAGCAAGATTCTTTCTTCCGTTGGGGGAACTCTAAAATTTTTTGACGTGCCCTGCAAGGTTGTTGCCCAGCTTGGCGAAACAGGAACGGGATTGGACAATGCTGTTTACACAAGTATTGATACGATACAGGATTTGATAGATGCCTCCATACGAAAGGGGGTAAACGAAAAGATGCTAAAGGGGGCTGGGCGCTATATATCTTCCATCATGGTAAAAGCTGAAGAAGGACAGGACTTGGACGACTTGTGCCGGCGCATTGAGCATGACGTAAAGCAGGTAAAGGCTGTCCGCACAAAGAGTATGACAAGCGGTGTCTCCGACGGTTTGGCGGGTGTTTCAAAAGTTGTGGGCGTTATGGTCGGGATAATTTGGCTTCTTTGCCTTGTGGTTATGGCTGTTGTTTTTTCAATGACAATCGGAGAGCGCAAAAAGGAATTTGCCGTTCTTCGCGTTATGGGGGCTTCCAGAAAAAAAATTTCCTCTCTTGTGATGAGGGAAGCTTTTTTTGTGAACGCAGGAGGATGCATTTCTGGAATTTTCTTGGCATTGCTTTTTGCTCTTTCTTTTCATCCGCTTATAAAGGAAAGCCTGAACCTTCCATTCCTCTTGCCCGGCGTGGCAGGAATGACTTTGCTGGCCATTTTTTCTTTTGTATTTTCAATGACGGCTTCTTTGCTTGCATCTTGCGGGACGGCTGCATCTATTTCCAAAATCGATACGGGTCTTATCTTAAGGGAGGGAAACTAAATGCTTTTGAATCTGATGGGCATTTCAAAAAAATATTATAGGCCCACAAGGGAATCCAGTCATTTTGAGGCAGTAAGAAGTTGCGACCTTCAAATTCAAAGCGGCAGGGTTACAGAAATAATAGGCCGCTCTGGAAGCGGAAAAAGTACTCTGCTTTACATGGCTTCGGGGCTGTTGCTTCCTGACAGCGGAAAAGTTTTGCTGGATGAAAAGGACTTGTATGCAATGGGCGACAGGGAACTTTCCCTGTTTAGGAATAAGAATTTTGGCGTAATTCCCCAGGGGCAGACAGGCCTCTTTGCCCTTAACGTTTTGGAGAACGTTAAGCTTCCCGCAACTCTTTATGCGGATGGTGATGACTACGAGGAGCGTGCGCTAAATCTTTTGGATATGGTTGGAATCCGACACTTGGCCCATGCAAGGCTGAATGAGCTTTCCGGCGGGGAGATGCGGAGGATGGCGGTTGCCCGGGCCTTTTTGCTTGAACCTGGCATAATTTTTGCAGATGAGCCCACCGATGACCTTGACGACGAAAACACCAAGTCCGTCCTTTCCCTGCTGCGTTCTGCTGCCGACCGAGGGGCAGCTGTGCTTCTTGTGACTCACGAAAGCGAGGCCAGAAACTATGCTGACAGCATTTACCGTATGGACGGCGGAAATCTTTTGCCTGTAAGTTAATCTTATCTAAAAACGCTTATTGACAACTAATAAAAGTTGTATTATATTAATCATGGTTAGCAAATTGTAATAATGGTTTGCAAAATCTTATTCTCCCAAAAAAGGCAGTGGCTTGCCGGGCAGGATGGCTTTTGCAATTGTTTCATGTAAGGAGAAACATTATGCCCTTGTTATTTACAGATGCAGGACGTGAAGTCCAGATTAAGAAAATTGGTGGCGATTCTGCTGTAAAACAGCATCTTAATGAGCTTGGATTCAACGTGGGCTCTTCCGTTACTGTAATTTCCAAAGTCAGTACAGGTCTCATCGTAAAGGTTAAGGACTCGCGCCTTGCACTGGACAAGTCCATGGCCTCTAAGATTATCGTATAATTTTTCCCTTACATTCTTAACGCACACGCGTGCATTTTTCTCAAGGAATAGAGTCTCTTTGCAGCTTTTTGAAAGTGATTGGCAAAGGGACAGGAGAATGATAATGAATACTTTAAAAGATGCAAAGGTCGGCTCTACCGTAACTGTAGTCCGGCTGAATGGCGAGGGGGCTTTAAAGCGCCGCCTTATGGACATGGGCTTTACAAAAGGATGCTCTGTTTACGTGCGCAAGGTGGCTCCTCTTGGTGATCCTGTTGAAGTTACAATCAGGGGATATGAACTTTCTGTCCGCAAGAATGATGCGGAAAATATAGAGGTGGAATAAATGGCAACTAAAATAGCTTTGGCGGGAAACCCAAACTGCGGAAAAACGACTATGTTCAACTCCCTTACAGGTGCAACCCAGTATGTAGGTAACTGGCCGGGAGTAACTGTAGAAAAAAAAGAGGGAAAGGTTAAGGGGGCAAAAGAGCTTGTTGTTACCGACTTGCCCGGTGTCTATTCGCTTTCTCCCTATACCAACGAAGAGGTTGTCTCCCGTGACTATCTTTGCAGCGAAGAGCCTTCTTCCGTAATCAACATTGTGGATTCAACAAACCTTGAGCGAAACCTCTACCTTACCACCCAGATTCTTGAGCTTGGAAAACCTGTCGTCATTGCACTAAACATGGTGGACTCTTTAAAAAAGAGCGGCGGCACTATAGACACTGCAAAGCTTTCTGAACGCCTTGGTTGCAAGGTTGTGGAAACGGTAGCCCTTCACGGAAAGGGTGTAAAAGAAGTTGCACTTGCTGCAGAAGAAGCCGCATCTTCCGGGGCAAAGGTTCCCCAGGCAACTTTCTCTGCCGACGTGGAAGTTGCAATTGGCAAGGCAGAAAAAATCCTTCCTTCAAGTGTAAAGGAAGAGTTAAAAAGATGGACTGCCATAAAGCTTTTGGAACGCGACCAAAAGGTTATTGAAAAACTTTTCCTTTCTTCAGCAGAGGCTTCCAAGGCTGAATCTTTAACAAAGGAACTTGAGTCAAAGCTTGGTGATGACATTGAATCTATCATAACCAACGAACGCTACAACTACATAACAAATTTGCTAAAGGGTATTGTTACCAAGAAAGGCGAAAAGCTTACCACTTCCGACAAGATAGACAGAATCGTAACAAACCGCTGGCTTGGCCTTCCGATTTTTGCACTCGTAATGTGGTTCGTCTACTGGGTTTCCGTAACTACAATTGGTACTATGGGAACCGACTGGGCAAACGATACTGTTGCAGGCGGAATCCAGGGCTGGGTAGAAGAGTTGATGAACAATGCCGGTGCAAACGAAATACTTACCGACTGCATTGTAAACGGAATCCTTGGCGGACTTGGCGCTGTCTTTGGCTTCCTTCCACAGATGGCAATTCTCTTCCTGCTTCTTTCCATTCTTGAAGATGTTGGCTACATGACCCGCATTGCATTCGTAATGGACAGAATCTTCCGCAAGTTTGGGCTTTCGGGTAAGTCATTCATTCCGCTCCTTATTTCTTCCGGCTGTGGAATTCCTGGAATCATGGCAAGCCGCACTATTGAAAACGAAAACGACCGCCGCATGACGATTATGACTACAACTTGGGTTCCCTGCGGAGCAAAGCTTCCTGTAATAGCAATGTTCGGCGTAGTAATCGCTTCCAAGGTAACGGGAACAAACGGCTCCTGGGTTGGACCTTCCATGTACCTGATTGGTGTTGCCGCAGTTTTGATTGCAGCAATCATCCTTAAAAAGACAAAATACTTCCACGGTCCTGCAGCCCCCTTTGTTATGGAGCTTCCCCAGTACCACATTCCCCAGCTAAAGACTGTTCTGCTTCACACATGGGAACGCTTGTGGAGCTTTATAAAGAAGGCGGGAACAATTCTCTTCCTTGCATGCCTTGTAATGTGGTTCCTTTCAAGCTACGGATTTAATCCTGCACACGAAGCTTATGTTGACGAAGAAGGAAATGCTGTAGAAGCAAGCGAGGGCGGATTTGGCCTTGTTGAAGATTCAGCGGATTCTGTTCTTGCCAAAGTTGGAAACGGTGTGCGCTACATCTTTATTCCGCTTGGATTTGGTGATGCGGAAAACGGATGGAAGGCAGCGGCGTCTTCTATATCCGGCTTCTCTGCAAAAGAGGCAATTGTTACGACCATGGGCGTACTTGCAAACGTGGATGACGAGACAGCTGAGGCGGCACTTGAAGAAGAAGAGGCACAGAATGCTGTTTCCGATGCAGTTGGCGGATGGTTTGCTACTGCAATTGCAGCCTTTGCATTCCTCTTGTTCAACATGTTGGATTCACCTTGTCTTGCCGCAATTGCAACCATGGCAAATGAACTTAAGAGCCGCAAGTGGTTCTGGTTTGCAATACTATTCCAGAATGTCTTTGCGTGGATTGTTACGCTTATATTCTACCAGTTGGGAATGCTCTTTGCACACGGAGCATTTGGTGTGGGAACAGTAATAGCCTTTGTGCTTTTGGCAGTATTGCTTATTGCGCTTTTCCGCAAAAACCCTTATGCTGAAGCAGATAAGAAAGGCTCATTTGCTGCATAATTAAATTGTTCGTAAAAAAAGGAGGACGACATGGTAAGCATTGTTATAATTGTACTGATAGCTGTATACTGCACTTTTGTCGTCCTCCATTTATTTAAAAAATTCTACACTGCAAAAAAAACAGGGACAGCCCCCTCTTGCTGCGGTTGTTCCCATTCTTCTACGTGCCACTGCTGTTCTGGTAAGACTTCTTCAAAAAATGATGCTGGAAAGAATATTGAAAAAGAGACAAGTGCAAGGTCTTGATTTCTGTTGCTCCACGAATTTTATTAGACACAAGTATTCTTTTATGGTAAATTGATTTAAAATTAGCTATGGAAAAAATACTTTCTTTACAAAATGTGTCTAAGCAATATTCCCCAAAATCTCAGAAAGTGCTAGATGAAATTTCTTTTGATGTTTTTGAGGGCGAAATAGTTGGGCTTTTGGGCTGTAATGGTAGCGGAAAAACAACGCTAATAAAAAGCATTCTTAACCTTCTTGAAATTGATGGCGGTGAAATTTTATATTTGGGTCAGAATATAAAGCATCTTAAACGGAGCCTTTTTTTTACGGAAGTAAATGCTGTCCTTGAAGGGGAGCGCAACCTGTATTGGAATATGACTGTTAAAGAAAATCTTTTGTATTTTGGCAGACTAAAAAATATTCCGGGCAAGAAAATTATTGAGCAGGGAAATGAATATTTAAGAGTCTTGGGGCTTTTGGAAAATCTTAAGACAGAGGCAGGGGATTTGTCGCGGGGAATGAAGCAAAAACTTGCCCTTGCCGTTGCATTGATTGGTTCTCCCAAGCTGATTCTGCTGGATGAACCAACCTTGGGAATTGATGTCTTTTCAAAGCAGGAACTTTTAAAATGCCTGCAATCCTTGGTAAAGGAAAAGAAAATAAGTATTCTACTTACTACCCATGAGACGGATGTTATAGACAAAATTTCGGATAGAATCATTCTGTTGGATAATCACAGAATTTGTTTTGACGGTTCTGTTTTTGATTTTAAAAGAACATTTAGCAAAAAGAATGTGGTAATCCAGGTGGCAGGAAAACCGGATGAAAATATTCTTTCTTCCTATGACTGTAAAATCCAGGCAGAAGGCTTTGTCTTAACCTTGCCAGATTCAGATTTTTCTTTATGCAAGGGGATAATGAAATCTTTGAAAGAAGACGGTTATGAAATAATATCTTTTGCAAAAAGCTATGCATCACTTGAATCAATACTTTGTGATTTTTATGCGGAGTCAAAAAAATGAATCTTTTAAAGGCAGAAACTTCAAAAACTTTAATAGAAATAAAAACCTATTATCCTGACCATATTGTTGATGTAATAATAAAGTATTTTTTATTCCTTGCATTTTTCCTTGGCTTTGGAACACGGAATATTGGAAATGACAGTTTTCTTATTGGCTATTCATTCTGGATTATTGCAAGCTATATAATTTCGGAGGCTTCCGTTCAGCTTTCGTATGAAAAGCAGATTGGAACAATAGAACAGCTTTTTATAAAACCTTACTCTTCTTCTACCATTCTGCTTGTTCGCTCGCTGCTTATGTTTACTGTCTCTCTCGTAAAATTTGCTTTGCTTGCCATTGTTATTTTTTTGACCATGAGGATTTCTGTTTCTTTGCCCTTGCCTGTGCTTGTCGTTTTTTTTGCTTCAATCTTTGGCTTTTTGGGACTAGGAATTTTTCTTTCTGCCCTTACTTTGATTTTTACAAAAACAGCTTCGTTTGAGTCGGTTATTTCTTATGCTCTTTTGGTACTTTCGGGGGTAATCGTTCCGTTTGGAAATATACCTTCTGCTGTTAACAAGATTATGTATTCTTTTCCTTATTTCTATGGGATTGGATTGGCTCAAAAACTTGGGGCTTTGCAGAAGGTAAAAATTCTAGAATGGGTTTTTCTGTTTCTTCTGAATTTTGCGGCCTTTGCGCTAAGTCTTTTCTTTTATGAACTTTGTCTAAAATATGTCCGCCGGCGTGGTATGCTGAATAAATACTGATGCTGTGTGCTTTTTTTTAGCGGTGGCCTAGCAGCAGGGATTGGAGGGGCGTTAGTTGCCATTGTGAGAGACGTCCCCTGAGCCTGTCGAAGGGGCGGCGCTCACAATGGCAATGGAGCGGGTAGGGTCCCGCGGAACCCCGGAAAGCCCCTTGCAGGATTGGCTCCCGAAGGGACAGTGGAAGAAAAGGCTGCTGCCCAAAAGAATAAAATTAAATATTTTTACTTTATAAGCCCGAACCTGTTCAGCGGCCAAATGCGGAGGCTTGCGCGGCCTAGGATTTTTGACCGGTTGACGAACTGGGGCTCCATGTTGCTGTAGTAGGTGATGGAAAGCTCGTCGAACTTTGTGATGGGGATTAGCTTGTAGTCGTAGCTGTGGCGCATGTCCAGAGAATTGTAGCGGTTGTCTCCCATCATAAAGTAGCAGTTTTCCGGTATGTAGCTTGGGCTGCCGTCGCTTTTGTTTGCGGGGAAGACAGGCATGTTGCGCTGGTCAAGGCGTGCAAGGTAGGCGTTCAGTTTTTGAGCGTAGGCCATGTGCTTTGCTATAACGTCGTCGCTGCTCCATTCGGATGCGGAAACTCCGTCTGCAACAAGGTTTGCAATCCTTGTGATTATTTTCCCGCACTCAAGTTTTATCATTACGTTAAGGCGGAAGTTTGCGTCTGAATAGAGGTCTCCGCCAACAAGCCCTTGCTTTAAGTACTTGCCGTAGTCTGTCCATCCGGTCATGAATCTTGTGAACCACTGGGCACCGCCGGCTTCCTGCAAAAGTTTTATTGCGTTCATGCTGATGTTGCTAAAGAAGTTGTATTCAAACAAGTCTTCCTGCGAAAACATTTCCGCTATTTCACTTTCGCTTGCGTCGTCTCCCTTTGCAACTTTTTCAAAGGTAAGGGCAAGAAGCTTGCATTCATCTGCCGCTTTTGCCAAGTCCAATGCACGCCTTTCTTCTTCCAGCTTTTGAACGTCCTGCCAGTCGTCCGCAGAAAGTGGAAAGTCCCGCACTTTTTTCTTTGCAGCTGCATCCAGGGAATTAAGGTTCCACATTGCCCATTTTTCTTCATCTTGGCAAAGTGTGAACTGTCCGTTGGGGCCGCTTTCCTTTGTGCGCACATAGAGGTGCCCGTCCTGCATAAGAAGTTGTTCGCCTGGAAGCCCAACAATGCGCTTTACCAGCGGGTCTGCCTTTTGCTCACCGTTTTCGTCGCGGTCAAGAATTACGTGGTTAAGCGTAATCATGGAAACGTAGTCGGAGATGATTTTTTTTACTTCCGATGCGTGGTCGCTTTTGTAGTGGGGGTTGCGCAGTACTATTACGTTTCCCCTCTTGTAGCGGTTGATGTAGGGAATGCCCACTTTGCTAAGGGGAAACTTTGGCCCTGCAACCGTTTTAAAAACAAACACCCTGTCCTTGATGAGGAATGTTGGCACCATTGACTCCGACGGTATAACGTAAAGCTGGAAAATAAAAATGTTAAGGATAAAGACTGCAAAGAGACAGTATACGATTGCGTCTATCCATTCAACAAGCTGGAGCGCTGCGTAGGAAAGCCCCGTGTATGTTTTTGGCGGATAGAGCTTGCTTTCTTCCTTCCACTTTTCGTTCAGCGAGAAAATACGCTTGGGGTTCAAATAGTGGTAGACAACTATTCCGGAAATAACTGTTATTGCAATCCAAAGCAGTATGCAGACAAGGTCGAAAGCAAACGGATGTTCCGTCTTTCCAGACCTTCCCAGAATAAAGCTTAGCATTTCAAGCAGTGTCTGGTATTCAAAAACTTTGCGCACAAATGTTATGTGCTTTATTGAATTCTTTCTTAAGAGAAGGTAGGCTCCTGCAAAGTAGACCAGGGCTGCCGTTATTACAGAAAGTGGAAAAGCCACTGCGCTTATGTCTGCCTGCATGGGAAAGCATAAAGCCGCATATATTATAGAAAGAACTATGTCGGCAAAAATCAATTTCTTTAGGGTCTTCATAAAAGTTCCTTGTGCCTTAAAATTCCTTATGCCTTGAAGGAGTCAAGTCCTGCAAAGTCAAGAGTTGCAAAGTAGTCTTCCACCGTTTCCTTTCTGCGGATTTGCATTACGGAACCGTCGCTCCTAAGCAAGAGTTCACCTGCGCGGAGTTTTCCGTTGTAGTTGAATCCCATGCTTCTTCCGTGGGCACCCGCATCGTGGATGATGAGCAAATCTCCCTTGTCTATCTTTGGAAGTGAACGCTGCACTGCAAACTTGTCGCAGTTTTCGCAGAGGCTTCCCGTAACGTCGTAAACGTGGTCAGCCGGAGCATTTTCCTTTCCGCTTACCGTTATTCCGTGCCATGCTCCGTACATACCGGGCCTCATAAGGTCTGCCATGCAGGCATCGCAACCAATATAATCTCGGTAGATGTGCTTTTCGTGAATCGCAGTAGTTACAAGCCAGCCGTAAGGGCCAGTGATTGGTCTTCCGCATTCAAAGCTAATTCCCATTGGGTCAAGGCCTGCGGGAACAATCATCTGGTCGTAGAGCTTCCTTATTTCTTTTGCAACGTATTCAAGGTCAACCTTCTTCTGCTCAGGCTTGTAGGGAATACCAACGCCACCGCCAAGGTCTACAAATTCTATGTTAACGCCAACTTCCTTCTGGACAAGGAGCACCATGTCAAATACGATTCTGGCCGTGTCCGTAAAGAAGTCTGGGTTCAGCTCGTTGGAGGCAACCATGGTGTGCAGGCCAAAGTGCTTTACCCCGTACTTTTTGCAAAGCTTGTAGCCTTCAATCATCTGTTCTTTTGTAAGTCCGTACTTTGCTTCTTCCGGCTTACCGATTATTGAATTTCCGCCGTGCTTTTCTGAGCCCGGGTTGTAGCGGAAGCATACCGTGTCTGGAAGAGTTCCGCCAAGGGCATTGCGCACAAATTCAACGTGGGTTATGTCGTCAAAGTTTATGATGTTACCCTGTTTTGCCGCAAGAATGAATTCCTCTGCCGGAGTGTCGTTGCTTGTGAACATTACCATGTGGCCGGTCATGCCGCTCTTTTGGGCAAGAATAAGTTCTGGAAGGCTTGAACAGTCTGCGCCGCATCCTTCTTTTTCCAGAATGCGCATGATGTAGGGATTGGGGCAAGCCTTAACCGCAAAAAATTCGCGGAATTTTGGGAAGATAGAAAATGCCTTTTTAAAGTAGCGGATGTTTTCTACAATGCCTTTTTCATCATAAAGGTAAAATGGCGTGGGATATTTTTTTACAAGCTCCTTGAGTTGTTCTTTGTTCAATGGAAATTTATTCATGCGCATATTATGCCATTTCTATTGAATTTTTACAATATTTAGGGTAGTTTTTATTTGGGTAGCCTTTTTTATT
>DFJV01000041.1:24067-24369 GCA_002373205.1 Treponema sp. UBA3662 | reverse complement strand
TGAGCCCGCAGAGGGGGTAGCGGAAGACACGACAAAGCGGAGCAAATGACGGAAGTGGCTTGTTTTGGTACAGACCCTGAGTCAAACTCAGGGTGACGGTTCTTCGTTCAAGGTGACGGCCGCTCCCTGAGCGTAGTCGAAGGGCGCGGTGTGTGCAATGTGGTATAGGGGCTTCGTCAATGTGACGGTTGTTTGCATTGAAACTTTTGCCACTTACGGCATTTGTGGAGCGACTCGTGGCTGGAGCGAGGGGGAGACTTCCCCCACCTTGGGTAACAGATGCAGGGGGTATTCGCAGCGAA
>DFJV01000041.1:5651-23945 GCA_002373205.1 Treponema sp. UBA3662 | reverse complement strand
CTTACGGCGGACTTTCGCACTTGTGCAAATTTGCTTTAAAAGTTTGTACTTTTGCACTATAATGTTTTTGTGGCTTATAATATTCAGTTTCAGATAGCGGGTTTTATTGTTATTTTTCTTCTTACGGTGATTTTCTTTTCCAAGAAGAGGTGGAAGAGCGTTCAGAATACGATTTACAGGATTCTTCTTATTGTAACGCTTCTGGAGCTTGCCTTTGACATAATCAGCGTGATTACGATTGTTCACCGAGGCAAGTTCCCCAGGCTCAACGACTTTTTTTCTGTTTCCTACATTGTGCTGATGATTCTTTACATCTACACCGTGGATTTGTATACGGTTTCCAACACATTCTATCCGGGAATGAATAAATTCCGCAGGAAGGTAAAATTTTTGGAGCTGGGCATTATCACTTTGGGAATGGTTGCTTCCCTGGTGGTGATTCTTTCCACCAAGCTTTTGTACGGCGGAGAGGGGGCTTTTATTTTTTCTTACGGGCCTCCTAGCGACACGGTTTATGTCTTTTCCACCGCTTCCGTAATTTTTGTGCTGATTATACTGGTTTTCAACATGCGCCATATTCCGGTTAGAAGGCAGCTTTCCATTTATTCATTCTGCATTATGGAGGGAATTGTGGCCCTTGTGCAGATGTACAACAAGGCGCTTCTGATTGTTGGCTTTGGGTCGGCCATTGCGGTTATGCTCATGTATTTTACACTGGAAAACCCGGACATGAACATTATTGCCAAGCTGAATGCCGCAAACCACCGTTCAAGGGAACTTTTGCTTAACATTTTGCCTGTGGAGATTGCAGACCGCCTTACCGAAGAGCCTTCCACTTTTACCCAGCAGTTTGAAGACGTTACGATTATGTTTCTGGACATAGTTGATTTTTCTGGCATTTCCAACAGGATTGGTGCCGTTAAGACCGTTAAGCTTTTGAACACCCTTTTTTCGCGCATAGACGACCTTCTTGGGAAGTATTCAATAGAAAAGATTAAGACTATTGGCGACTCTTACATGACGGCAGCCGGAGTTCCTGAGCCTTACGCGGACAATTGCAGGGAAACCATTGATTTTGCAAGGGAAATTCTCTGTACGCTTAAGGAATTCAACCTGGAATTTGGCACGGATCTTAAGATTCGCATTGGCATAAACTGTGGTTCGGTTGTTGCAGGCATTATTGGAAAGCGTAAGTTTATCTACGACCTTTGGGGGGGCAGCGTTAACCTTGCAGCCCGCATGGAAAGCTACGGGGAGTCTAACCGCATAAATGTTTCGCAGTTTGTAATGGAAAAGCTTAGGGATTGCCAGGAATACAGCTTTGAAGAAAGGCCAGAGATGGAAATAAAGGGCTTTGGCCGCATGAAAACTTATTTTATCAACTGAATTTTTTGATTTTTTTGTGATTTTTTGGACTAAGTTTTTTTTGCTCTACCATTTGTTTTTTGGCTAACTCGACAGAATGTTGCTTTGCGCCACCGCCGTTTCGCCCTTCGCCTGTTCGGCTCATCCCGCTTGTGCGGGACTAAAGGGGCTCCATGGCGGAGTAGGTTGCTTTGGGGTGGTGCCCCGCAGCGAAGCTTCCAGCGGTGCAGTCGAACCACGGTTGGTGCCCCGCAGCGAAGCTTCCAGCAGCGCAGTCGAACCATGGTTGGTGAGCTTGTCGAACCACGGATGGATGGTGGAACAGACCCTGAAACAAGTTGGGGGTGACAGCTGTCATTCCGGGCCCAGACCCGGAATCTGTGGAAGATAAATATTGAACTTATACAGACCCTGAAGCAAGTTGGGGGTGGCAGTTAATTGTTATTTGCCATACTAGGTCAGGTCAAGGTAGGCTTTAACAGCCTTTTGCAGTTCGCTGTAGATTAGCCTTGAATAGTAGATTGGCTTTAGCATTGGGTCATTCATTGCGGAATCGGGTAGTTCCTTTGCTTTAGCTGCAAGCTGTCTTTCTGTGGGGAAGACTAGGGCAGCGGCATCTTTTCCCTTTGAATTTAGTATCTGTGAGTCTATTTCCGAAAGCTTTGCGTTTACTTCGCGGACTTTTGTCCTGTTCTGGATTGCGCTCTGGCAAAGTGCCAGCCCCTTTTTGGAAAGTGACAGAAGGTTAAGCAGGTTTTCTTTGAATTCTTCAAGCACATTTTCAAAGCTTGGAAGGGCATTTTTTTCTTCCTGGGCCTTAATCTGGATAGAATTCTTTTGCGCCTGTTCAAAGAACTTTTTCTTTGCTTCCATTAGCTCTTCTTTTTTTGCATTGCATTCAAGGAGCAGCTCTTGGGGGGAAGAAATGCTTATGTTTGGAATGGCAAGACTCTGGGGGGTAAGCGTAAAGGTGGTCTGACCGTCTTTTAGCGCGGTTGAGCAGTTGCTTTCGAACCACCAGGCAAAAAGGGACATCCTCTTGTCCGTAAGGATTGCATTTCCCCTGTAGTCTTTGGAAAGGGAAGGGGATGCTCCAAGAAGGGATGCTATTCCGTCGCTTTCGGCAGTGTGGGTTCTGGATGAGCTTCTGTGGGCCCTTTCTTCAAACTGGGAGCCCCTTATGTGAGTCTGCTTGCCGGGAAAGCCCAAGTCCATGCCGGCTATGTATATTTTTCTGGTACCGCAGGTTCTTGCAAAGTCCCAGGCCGTGGTTGCAACGCTTCCTCCGGCACCAAGCTTTCCCTTTTGTCCAAGTTGGCTTTCAAAGTATTGGCCTATTGGGAAAAGTGATGAACACATGACAGTTTCCCTGCATTCAAAGCGGAAGACTGAAGGGTAGGCGGCGCTTTCCGTTATTAGGACGGATGACTTGGCCTTTAGGAATTCCAGGTGGCGGGCACATGCATACTGGGGGTCTACAAGAACAATAAAGTCTGGCTCCACCCCCGCTTTTACTAAGGCGTGAAGGGCTGTGTCTACGCAGACAAGTACGCAACTTTCCTTTAGCTTGGACAAATGCGGTAGAACCGTTTCCAGGGAAGGGCCTGCCGCAAGTATTACAAATGGAAGTTCCGTGGCCTTTCCGCCAAGCTGCAAGAGTGCGCTCCTGTATTTTCTTACACCGTCGCATTTTGCAAGGTAGGGAAGGTTTGCCATGCTGTTCTTCATCCAGAGCCTGGAGAATTTTTCCAGAGTGTTTGTGTTTATCTCGTCTTTTTGAAGGCTTCTTTTAAATAGCTCAAGGAATTCGTTTGCAAAGGAAGGGTCGTGTGCCGTATGTGCCTTGGAAGAATATATCTTTATGCGCTCAGCCTTGTAGTTTGCAAGGACGGAAACAGCCGTGCTTGCGTTTGTTTTTGTTACAAAGATAAGGTTTGGGTGGGAAAAGACCTTGGTAAAGTCAAGTGTGTTCAGTGCCGCAAAGAGGAAGAGCGGATTGTTTTCTATAAGGATAAGGGGTGTTGAAGGGTTTTTCTCTGCAAAGGCAATGGGGGCATATCCAAGTCCAAAGCCAAGGAAGACCGCTGCGTCAAAGTCGTTTTTGCTGAATTCTTTTACTAGCTGCTCTGCTTCACGCTCCGGGTTGTATTTTGAGTGCAGGGGAATGGCTGCCACTTTTGCAGAGACGCTTTTGGCCGCATTTGCCCCGGATTCATCAGTTTTGGCTGCATTGCCACCAGAGGCATCTCCATTAGTGCCAGTTCCTGCCGTGGCGTTTGTCCCAGAGGCATTTGTCCCAGTGGCATCCCCTCCAGAAGCGTTTGTCCTTGTGGCTTTCCCGCCAGCTGCATCCCCACCAGACACATCACTACCGGTAGCATCCGCCCCAGCTGCATTGCCGCCAGAGGCATCTCCACCAGAAGCATCCGCTTTGTAAAGAGCCGTAGGGCTTCCGTTCTTAGCCGCAAGAAATTCAAGTGGGAGTGGAGAGCGACCTTCTTCCGTTTCCTTTTCAAAAAAAGCAATGTCTTCGCAAAGAATTTCTTTTAGCGCGGGGAATCGTTTTTCAAAAAGGGCAATGTTAGTATTCCAGGTTGAGTTCAATTGTCATGTTCTCCGTAACTGCTGTTCCCGGTGCCGGAGACTGGCTTACTACCCAACCTTCGCCGTTTATCTGGAAATTCAAGTCCTTACGTTCGTCAACAATAGGCACAAGATCCCTTTTTGGTCTTCCTGTAAAGTCCGGTACTACCTTTCCAATCTGAATCGGCTGGTTCTCCTTTATGGAAACAAGGCCTGAATGTTCAAGACTTGCCGCACTGTCGCGTGGCTTACCAAGATAGTCGATTATTTCGTTGGCTGCACTCCTGATTACCGGTGCCGCTATGCGTCCGCCAAGGTTTTCTCCCTGTGCCTTTTCGATTACTATGTAAACTACAATCTGCGGGTCTTCGACAGGGAAAATACCCATGCAGCTGGAGATGTACTGGTTTTCAAGGAGCCTGCCGTTCTCAAAAATCTGGGCAGTACCAGTTTTTGTTCCAATGGAAACGTCCTTTAGGGCTGCCCTGTGGCCAGTTCCAGACTGTGTTACCTTTTCCATGCAGCTGATTATAAAGTCTGCGGATGAGCTTTTTAGCACGCGGGTCTTGTATTCCGGGGCGTGGACGTATTCATCGTTGCCGTCCTTGTCCGTAATGCGCTTTATAAAGGTTAGCTTTGGAGGAATGCCGTGGTTTGCAATTGCAACGGAAGCCTGCAGCATCTGTAGGGCAGAAACAGAAATTTCCTGTCCTATGGAAATGGTTGCCTTGGTCCTTGCAGACCATGACTTGTCAGAAGGAGACTTTAGTATACCCTTTGTCTCGCTTGGAAGTTCCACCCCCGTCCTTTCACCAAAGCCAAATTTCTTTAGGTAAGAGACAAATTCATCATTACCCATGGTTTCGCTCATCTGGGCAAAGGCATCGTTGCAAGAATATTCAAGTGCCTCGCGTATGGTTCCCCAGCCGTGCGGGTGCGGGTCGTGGCATTCAATCTTAATGGTCTCGCCAAGATTGGTTGTGCGCAGGTAGGTTCCTGTAGTATGGATGAGCGTGTTTGGCCCAACCCGTCCAGAGTCAACATAAGCCGCCGCCGTAAAAATCTTGAATACGCTACCAGGTTCGTATGCGTTGATTGCTGCCCTGTCCCTCTTTTCCTCAGAAGTTGCCAGTGTGTATTCGTTAAGGTTCACAGAAGGCAGGTTTATGTAGGAAAGAATTTCCCCGGTCTTTGATTCCGCCGCAAGAAGAATAAGACTTGCCGCCTGGGTTGAATTCATAGTGTCCTTGGCAATTTTTTCCAGCTTGTACTGGAGGTTTGCGTCTATCGTAAGGAATACGTTCTTTCCGTGGATTACGTCACCGCTTTCCACAATTCCGTTTTCGGGGCTAAGAAGGTGCTGCTCGGAAAATTCAATTCCACCCAAGCCCTTGCCCGAATCTCCCATAAAGCCAATCAGAGTGCTTGCAAGGTCGTTCATTGGGTAAACGCGGCCTGGGAGCCTGTCAAAGCGGCAGAAGTTTGTAAAGCCGTGGTCTTCTATCATCTTGTAAAGCTCATCGCGCTGGGCCTGGGTAATCTTCTTCTTTATGTACAAAAAGCTACCCTTGGGGTTCCTGTAGATTTTTTCCGCAATCTCTTCCTGGGTCATGTTAAGAAGAGGGGCCGCCAGGGCAGAAAAACCGTCAATGTCCTCTATAAGCTTTGGCGTTACTACAAAATGGTAAAAATTCGTAACAACCGCAAGGGGCCTTCCGTTCCTGTCCACAATGGAACCGCGCTCTATACTTGGCATGGATGCAGTAAGAACAGGTTCCGGCTGCTTAGCAAGAGAGGCAAATTTGGATAATATGTAAAAAACAACCAGGACACAAGGAATTAAGACAATCCAAAGCCTTGGCTTTCTGTAAAAAGTGTTCATTTTGCAAACACCCTGCCTAAAACATTTTCTTCGCTAACAAAACCGTAGTTGCGCGAGTCTATGGAAACCTCAGCATTGTCTCCAATGGCAAGAACCATCCCCTGGGGAACAGCCCTAATTTCCTGCATTACGGAGAACTGTGCCGGCGTAAGCGGGTAAACTTTGTCCCCGACAATAAGATTATACTCAGATTCGCTTGAATATTCCAGAGGCGTATTTTCTGCCGCTGCGCAGCGTTTTACAACTAAACTATTGTCATACAAGTAAATAATTATGTCTCCCTGCTTAACCTTGCCCCACTTAAAAAGAAGTGAATCCCCAAAAGGCTTTACAAGGCCGTAGCATAGCTTGTTCACTGCCACTCTTTCCCCATCCTTTATTGTCGGCTCCATAGACGATCCGCTTACATGAAGAATGTCAATAACAAAGAATTTTAAGACAAGTCCAAGGATAAGACCTGCCAGAATAAATTTAAAAGTGGGATTCTTTTTTGCCGCCGCTTTTTCACCTTCCGGCAGCTCTGTGTTTCTACCGCTCATATTTTCCATAATGCCTGAATTTTCCATTTAGCTATTATTCTAATATGGAAGGAAAATTATGTCGATAGTAAATTTATGGAAATTATAAACTATTCTGGAACAAAAATTTCAGCCATACATACAAATTTTGGTTTTGGGGCAAGGGAAAGCTCCACAAGCGATTTCTTCTCTGACCTCTGGGAACGCATCTGCGATTTTTCAAGCTACAGAAAGGCCTTTAGAAGCAGCGTAGGTTCCTTCAGGTTTTCTGTAAAAAGCCTTAATTCCATGGCAAAGGCTGCCACAAGCGCCCTTGTAAAAAGCCTGCCTCTAGTGCTCTTTCTTTCCCTCTGCGTGGCATCTCCTTTCTTTGCAATAAAATACATAAGCTACAGGGAAGACAATTTCTGCAACATAAAACTAAAGCCCACCTCCGCACAAGAACTAGACTACCTTGACCTTGCAATGTCATCCTTTGCCCTCAACAACTCAACCTGCTTCGACAGCGAAGGAAACATAGTCTTTTTTGGAAGCGAAGGAGACCAGACCATTTCCCAACAAAAAGACTTGACGGAAGCCACTCTTTTTAAGCAGAAGGTTTCCTACAAGACATACACAGTCCAGCAGGGGGACACAATCAGCTCCGTCTGCCAGAAATTTGGCCTCAAGAACATCTCCACATTAATTGCGGTAAACAACATAAACAACGTCCGCTCACTCCGCTCAGGCCAAAAACTCACGGTTCCTTCACTGGACGGACTTGATTATACCGTTGCCTCTGGAGACACAATCGAAGGCCTTAGCGCAAAATACAATGTAAGCGTAGAAGACCTTTTGGACGTTAACGACTTGTCTTCAGCAGTTTTGCAGAAGGGGCAGAAACTCTTTATCCCCGGCGCAAAAATGGACAGCCTTGCACTCCGCAGGGCCATGGGAGAAATATTCGTATACCCAATCACCGCAAAATGGCGGCTAACATCACGCTTTGGCTACAGACCGGACCCGTTCACCGGAATAAAGCAGCACCACACTGGAATAGACATGGCCTGCCCAACAGGAACGCCTATCAAAGCCGCAAAAAGCGGAAAGGTAAGCTTCACGGGCTACTCAAACGTCTATGGAAAATACGTAATCGTAACTCATGCGGACGGCTACCAGACCTTGTACGGACACATGAGCCGCATAACGACCAAAAAAGGTCAGGTTGTAGACCAGGGAAGCCAGCTTGGACTTGTGGGAAGCACAGGATATTCAACCGGTCCCCACCTGCATCTTTCCGTCTACAAAAACGGCAAGCTAATCGACCCGCTTTCCGTCTTAAAATAGCTTTGGCTGGAGGGGAATAAAAATGAATCACTTTAAAAGATACGGCTTAAAAAATTCTTTTTTTCTTTTCGGACCATATTTTATATGCAAACCCGCTTTCCAGGGTTCCGCCTCCCGGCTCCATTCGCTTTCGCGAACGGCTACGCCGCCCTTCCAATCGGGGGTAGGTTTTCGTTTGCAAAAGCGGATAAAAAAGTTTGCTAAGCTCTGCCTCTTTTCTTTCCTTGCCCTTTCACCGGCATTTCTTTTTGCAAAGGTTCAGTTTGAAGACTTGGACATAAACTCAAATTCAGAGCTTTTGTTCACAGCCAAACAGGATCTTCCGGGCAGCATTCCCTACAAAAGCCTCTTCCTTTCCCGCCTGGACGGAACTTCATCAAGCCCTAGGCTCCTAACCTGCTTCCCAGAATCCATGGAACTTCTTGACGGCGGAAAAAAGCTTCAGGTCCGTAACCGCTACGGAACAGCCGTCTACAATTTAAAGACCCAGAAACTCGATTGGGTTTCCAAGGCAGACGGTTTCCCTGTTGAATATTACCGCACAGGAATTCAGGAAGTAAGCCCGGACGGAAAATGGATTTGTTCAGTCCGCCAGACAGGAAATGCCCAGGGCAGCCTTATCCTTGAATCCGCACTAGACAGAAAGAGCTTTGTCCTCTGCCCCAATTCCCAGATAAGCTATGACAAGATAAACGTAAAGTGGTCGCCAAATTCATCCGCCGTACTCTACGAAAAAAACGGCAGTGTTTACTTTGCAAAGCCGGAGACACTTTTTAGCGGAATATCTTTTCCAGATTCCTTCTATAAAATAGGTGCCGGAACAATCAACAGCGTGGAATGGACTCCCCGCGGAGACATAATCTACATTAACGGAGACATTGTTTACCTTATCCAAAGCACGGAACTTTTTACCAGGGCCTTGTATGCAAAGCTTTTGGGCAGCGGTAGGATTACAGGCCGTCTTCCGCAAAGGTTCAACCCGGAGACGGATACCTTTAGCGCATGCGACGACGGTTTACAGATTGCCGTTTGCTGCGGAGAAAAAACCGCTTTCTGGTACCAGGCAGATCTTTCCCAAGAAGAAGCCAGCCGCAAGAACCCCAAGCCGGAAGGTTGCCGCTTTTACAAGAACATAGGCTGCTATCCGCTTACGCAAACCGACGGAATCGTAATCCGTTCGCAAATATTCTGGAGCGGAGATGCCGCTAAAAAACCGGTTCTCTGGCTGGACCTTATTGAATACGGAACTTGCACAAAGAAGAGCCTTGCCTACGTCCTAGGTTCAAAGCCTTTGCTTGCAGTACAGACTTCATTCAACACAAGGCCCCGTCTTTCCCCGGACGGAAAGCACATTGCCTTTAGTTCAAATGATTCCCTTTTTGTCTACAGCACAAGCACTTGGAAGCAGGAAGCAGTCCTAAAGGGTGAACAGGTGGTGTCCTTTGTCTGGAGCGGTTCATCTGCAATTTTTGCAGGCGGTGAATCAACCGTCCGCCTCTGGGATGTTTCCAGCAACGAATATATTTTCCTCTTCCTTTCTTCCGTAGAAAAAGCCAATTGGGATGCGGGACACATTTATGCCTTTACAAAAAAGGATTCATCAGGAAAAGAAAACGTCTTCTCTTTTGATTCCGCAACAGAAAACTGGTTCCATGTGCAGAAGGAGCAAAAGTCAGACCTCCGCGCAAGCCTTACCAACGGCTACTACAGGGTCTATCTTGGAAAGGGCAGAAACGACTTCTACGAAAACGCAATTTTTGTCCGCTCACTTTCACAGCCGGTAAAGACATATCCTCTCTTTGCCCAGTCACAGGATCCTGTGGCCAACAAAAAGCGCGTGGCACTTATCCTGGATGCTCAGGACAATGCGGAGGGTCTTGCACAGGTTCTTTCCGTGCTAAAGGAATTCAACGTTAGCGCAACCTTCTTTGTCAACGGGGAATTCATAAGGCGCTATCCTCAGGAAACAAAGCAGATTGCCCTAAGCGGATTTGAATGTGCTTCTTCTTTCTACTGCAATGCAAACCTTCTGGACGACTCATTTACAATTGATTCTGATTTTATAAAGCGTGGTCTTGGCCGCAACGAAGATGAATTCTATGCCGCTACAGGAAAAGAGCTTTCTCCGCTATGGCACTCACCCTTCTATCTGGCAGACGAAAAAATGCGCAGGGCAGGAAGTGCGGCTGGCTACACCTACGTAGAAGCCTGTACTGAACCTTCCGACAGAATAACTCTGGAAGAATCCATGCTTTTTGGCAAGCCTTATAAAAATGCCTCACAGATAATTGATGAACTTGCATCTTCACTTACAGACGGTATGGTTATTCCTGTTAACGTTGGAGCCCTTCCTTCCGGCAACAGGGGCGACTACCTCTACCAAAAGCTTGGAATCCTAATCTCCGCAATACTTAACAAGGGCTATTCCATAGTAGACGCAGGCACCCTTGCCCTGTCTGAAATGGAAGAAGACTCCGGCATGTAGCGGTCGAAAGCATCCCCCATGGACTCTGAACCGTCCCCCCTGTCACCCTGAACTTGTTTCAGGGTCTGTTCCGCTAACACGAGCCTTTTTCCGCTACTCTACATCCGTTTAAGAATCTCTGCCACTGCGGAATCAAATATACCACCGCTTCCAATGCTTCTGTCTGCAACAAGTGGAACCGTAAACAAAATGCGGTCTCCGCTTGTATAGGCCAGAAGACCGTACTGCTTTCCACACTCAACAGAATCAAAAATATATTCAGGAACTTTCTTTGTTACGCTAAGCTTTGCTCCCTTTGGTGCTGTAAAATTAAGAGGGAATGCTGGAACCAGGTTCACGCTCTTTTGGCTGCAACCCGCAAGAGGAACAGAAACCGCCTGGCTCACCTCGCTCTTAAAGTCTGCATAAGTACTGAATGCGTATTCAACAATCACCGTGTTGTCTGCAACGCGCCACTTGTTCCCCTCTGCCGTACTGCTGCCTGGTCCTCCCATGGTAACAGAGAGGAATCTTGTTCCGCTGCGCTCTGCCGTAACCGCAATGTTGTATCCGCTTTCGTTTATGAATCCAGTCTTTAAGCCGTCACATCCTTCAAGCTGTCCAAGAAGCTTGTTTGTGTTCTCCTGCTCATAGGAAAATTTCTCGCCTGCCTTAAAGCGCTTTTTTTCTGCATCGCTAAAATTCCTTTCCTGTGGGTAGACAATTTTTCTCTGCGAATGGAAGTGGGCAAGTGCTTCGGGAAAGGTGTTTATGTAGTGCCTTGCAAACCTTGCAAACTCTCTGGCAGTCGTAATGTTTTCTTCGCTGTAGCCTGACGATTCCACAAAATGTGTTCGTGTAAGTCCCGCTTCCTTTACAGCCTCATTCATCTTCTTTACAAATTCTTCCATACTGCCAGAAACAAATTTGGCCGTGGCTATAGAAGCATCGTTTCCGCTTGCAACTGCAAGACCAAGCAAAAGCTCTTCAAGCGTTACGTGTTCACCCCTGCCAAGACACATGCGGGATGCATCTGCCGGAAGGTTTTCTGCAAGAGCCTCTTCCGGAATGGGAACTTCGCTTTGCAAAGAAATGTTTTTCTTTTTGCATTCGTTAAGAACAACGTACATTTCTACAATCTTTGTAAGTGATGCCGGGGGAATTTCCTCATCCGCATTTTTTTCGTAGAGTATGCTGCCTGTAAGTGTGTCTACAAGAATTGCGCTCTTTGCCTTTACGTCAAGAAGCGGTGCTTGAGCCGGGTAGGGTAGAGACCTTAGGCAAAGCGGATCCCTTTCCTTTGTGTAGGTTGAATCAAGAACCGTCTGCAAGAAGTTTTTTTCCTGTGGCGTAAGGGGAGCTGGTGCTGGAGCATTCTTTACGTTTTTTGCGCTGACGTATGCTGTAGTAAGAAAGGCCAGTACAACTGCAAGTGCAAGGTCAAATATCAAAAATGAAATTTTAAGGAGCCTTATCGTTGATGCTTTTTTTTCTTTGTTCATTTTTATTTCCTAATTAAATCCTTGAGCCTAAGTTTCTAAGATACATGTCTGCCACCGTAAGTGCCGCCATGGCTTCTGCTACGGGAACAATGCGTGGGCAAAGGCAAACGTCGTGCCTTCCTTCAATAAGGATGGAAGTGTCGTTGAACTGAGTGTCCACTGTCTTCTGCTCAATAAAAATACTGGGTACGGGTTTTACTGCAATGCGAAAAACAATGTCGTCTCCCCGGCTCATTCCGCCAAGTATACCGCCTGCATTGTTTGTTAAAAACTGAATCTTTCCAAGAGAAGCGCTCATGTTGTCGTTGTCTTCTTTTCCCGTAGTGTCTGCCGCTTCAAAGCCAAGCCCAAATTCAATTCCTTTTACAGCACCTATGGAAAGCATGGCTTTTGCAAGTTCAGCATCCAGTTTGTCAAAGACAGGTTCACCAAGTCCTGCTGGAACACCATGAATTACGCATTCAATTATTCCACCGCAGGAATTTCCCTCTTTGCGGAAGGCTGCTATTCTTTCTTCCATTTTTGCTGCTGCTTCTGCGTCTGGTGCCCTAAGAGAATTTCTTTCTATTTCGTCCAGGTTGAATTTTGTGCATTCAATTCCTGCCGCTTTTTTTGTGTAGGCCTTTACACTGATTCCCTTTTGGCTAAGGAACATTTTTGCAACTGCTCCAGCCGCAACCCTTGCCGCGGTTTCCCTGCCGCTTGAACGTCCGCCTCCCCTGTAGTCACGGAAGCCGTATTTTGCAAAGTAGGTCCAGTCTGCATGTCCCGGACGGAACTTGTCTTTTATCTTGCTGTAGTCTTTGGAAATTTGGCTTGTGTTTTGAATTACGATTGCAATCGGTGTTCCTTCTGTTTTACCTTCAAAGACACCGCTTAAAACTTCTGCCTTGTCGTCTTCGCTTCTTGCCGTAACAGATGAATTGAAAATTTCTTTTCCGCTCGAATCTTTTTGTTTTGCACCCGGCTTTCTTCTGTTCATCTCGCTCTGCAAAAAGTCAGCGTCAAATTCAATGCCAGCCGGGCAACCGTCTACAATGCATCCCAGCCCAACTCCATGGCTCTCTCCAAAAGTCGTTACCCTAAAAATTTCCCCAAATGTATTACCAGACATAATTTCTTCCTTAAATTCTTATCCTTATTTTAATGGAAATGCAGTTACTTTTCAATGCGTGTTTGTTATTGACATCGGGAATCAGTTTTGGGCTCCACTACCAGAAAAATCTGGCTGAAAATTCATGGTGCGCGGTAATAGGACTTTCGCTCCCTTCGGTCGCTCCGCGCAAATGAATTTTCATCCATATTTTTCTTCCCGTTGCGCCCAAAGCTGATTCCCGATTGCTTTGCATAAGAAAATAGCCCAAAACTGACTTCCATGTTTGCGGTTGACACCTTGTGTTTCAGTCGGTAAAATTGCAATATGACTGGAATCGTAGATTATAATGCCGGAAACATAAAAAGTGTTGAGCGGGCTCTTGCATATTTAAAGGCTCCCTATGTGCTTTCAAAAAATCCCAAGGATTTGGAAAATGTAGACAGAATTATTTTTCCCGGTGTAGGCGAAGCGGCTTATGCCATGCAGCAGCTAAAGGAAAGTGGATTTGACTCTTTCCTAAAAGACTGGGTAAAAAGCAAAAAGAAGCTTCTTGGAATTTGTCTTGGTGCCCAGATAATTTTTGATGAATCAGAAGAAAGCAACACAAAATGCCTGGGGCTTGTTCCCGGGGTAATCCGCCACTTTGAAACCCTTTGGAAGGAGCGCGGCCCAAATGAAGATGAATGCAGGGAATCTGCACTTTTGCACAATGCGCTAAAAGTTCCCCACATGGGTTGGAACGACGTAACCTTCTGCAACGGTGGCACAAAGCTCGTAGAAGGTGTTGCCGACAAGACAGATTTTTATTTTGTACATTCCTATGTAATTCAGCCTGACTCGCCCGAAGTTATAAAGGGATATGCCCACTACGGTACCATGGTTCCAGCAATCGTGGAACAGGACAATATTTCTGCCTGCCAGTTTCACCCGGAAAAATCTGGAAAACCGGGACTTGCCATTTTGCGCAATTATGTTTTGTCCGACTTGGCATCAGATTTAAAGGGAGGTGCCCAATGCTAAAAAAAAGAATCATCATCTGCCTTGACGTAAAAGACGGCCGTACTACAAAAGGCGTAAAATTCCAGAACAACATAGACATAGGCGATCCTGTAGACATGGCCGCTGAATACTACAGCCAGGGTGTAGACGAACTTGTTTTCTACGACATAATGGCAAGCGCAAGGGGAAGGGGCCCAATCCTTGACCTTATTTCCCGCGTGGCATCAAAAATATTTATTCCGTTCTGCGTTGGCGGTGGCATTGGAACTTTGGACGACATCCGTTCAACAATCCTTGCCGGTGCCGAAAAAGTTTCGCTTAATTCCCAGGCCGTAAAGCATCCTGAACTTATAAGCGAGGGCGCAAGAATTTTTGGAAATCAGTGCATAGTTCTTGGCATGGACGTGCGGCGTGATCCTTCAAAGCCGAGCGGTTTTGGCACTACAATAAACGGTGGCCGCGTGGACACAGGTCTTGATGCACTTGATTGGGCAAAGCGGGGCGTTGAACTTGGTGCCGGAGAAATCGTTTTGAATTCAATGGATGCGGACGGAACAAGAAACGGCTACGACATTGAGCTTACAAAACTGATTGCGGACAATGTTCCTGTTCCTGTAATTGCAAGCGGTGGCGGCGGAAAAGTTGAGCACCTGGAAAAAGTCCTTACGCAAGGAAATGCCGATGCTGCCCTCATTGCAAGCATGGTTCATTCAGGTGAATACACCGTGGGAAGCATAAAAACTGAATTGGACAAGAGCGGAGTTCCGGTAAGGCTTTAGAAATCTTGGCAGGCATTAGGCTTTTACATAAAGCCTTTTGCCAAAAGCCATTCCTTTAGTTCCTCGTTCCAGCGGTATTTTTTTAGGAACTTGTTATTTACCATTCCAAAGCCGTGGCCTCCTTCTGGATATTGCTTAAAGACAAAGTCTGCACCGGCTTCTTCCAGAGCCTTGCTAAGCCTTACGCTGTTTTCAAAAAGAACAACAGGGTCATCGCGGCAGGCAACAAGATATGTTGGCGGCATGTTCTTTGGAACCTGAAGCTCCAGAGAAAACAAATCTTTTTTTTGCTGGGAAGGATTTTTTCCAAGCAAGCTTTTTCTGCTCCACTTGTGGCCAATGTCATCCTGCATGGAGACAACCGGGTATACAGGAATTACAAAGTCAGGCGTAAGGTTTGCACTTGTTTCTATTCCGATTTTTTTTAGCTCGTTAGTCCTTCCTCCAAACATTCCGCTCCATGCCGCAAGGTGTCCACCGGCAGAATATCCTATTACGCCAACCTTGTTTGCCTTGTAAAAATACGGGTTTTCCCTAACAAGTTGAATTGCCCTTTGAATGTCCTGCATCTGTGCGGGGTAGTGGTAGTTGTTTTTTGCCACGCGGTACCATAAAAGGCATGTGGTAACCCCATTGGAATTGAACCACTTCGCGCTTGTCCTTCCCTCGTTAAAAATGCCAAGGTGATGGTAGCTTCCACCGGGGCAAATTATTACGGCAGTTCCATTTGGGTTTTCTGGAATGTTCACTTCCATCAGAACCCTTTCCCCCCGCATGGATTTTATTCCGCTCCAAATGTAGATGCTGTATTTTTTACACCAGATTGAATTCAACAGGAAAAGCATAAAGATGAATGTGCATATTTTTCTTTTCATTTTTATACAATCCTTCCGTCAACGGCCATGGCAGTGTCTGCAATTTCCTTGTGAATCCTTTCCGTAATCCTTCGGGCTGCAATCTGTGCTTCCATGTCTTTGTATTCTTCTATTTTTATTTCATCCAGAACGTGTATGTCAAAAACGTAGTGGCCTTCGTGCAGGTAGGAAAATGCAGGGTCGTGTTTGCCAAGCCCGTACTTGTCGCTTCCCCCTATGTAAACAGGAATGATTGAACAGTTTGCGTTTAATGCTATGCGGGCGGCACCCCTCTTGAACTGGTTTGTTCCGTGCCTTGGCGTGCGGGTTCCTTCTGGAAAGATGATTATGTTTGCACCTTCTTCCAAAGATTTTTTTGAAAGGTCAAGCATTTCCTGATTGCCAACAGTGTTCATTATGTAAAGCGGTCTTGCCACCCCCGCAAAAACAGACTTTGCCAAGGTTCCGCGGATTATACAGTCTGCATTTTTTATGCAAGCTATAAGATAGACAACGTCAATGTAGGAAGGATGGTTTGCTACAATAATTTTTCCCTTTGCGTCAAGCAGCTTTTCCTTTCCGTGGAATTTGTATTTGCTTCCTCCCAATATGCTTACAAGGTTTATAAAAAAATTGAATGTGGCAGAGATTACTTTTCTAGACCTTGTTTTGAATTTTTTCTTTCCGCCAAGAATTAGTATTGGCTCAACAAGCAGGGCTATAAGGATTGCTCCTGTTCCTACAAGCACAAAGCTAAAAATCCTAAGCAGGTTGTAATAAATGTAAAGCGGCCAGTTTTTTACAGGCGGCAAGTCGTCGTGTGAGTAGCGCTTTTTGAGTTCATCTATTTCTTCCTGACTCATTTTTTTCTTGCTTTTCATAGAAGAAATCACCTGTTTGCGTTAAGAAGCATTTTTAAAAAATCAAGTGGGGTCTTTTTGGAAGTAAAATCTTTTGAATTGAATTTTACTCCTGAACAATTTTCCAGAGGGGTCTTCCCTATAACAAGGGCAAAGGCAAGTGGAATGTTTGGAATTGGAATATTTCCTTCTGTTACGCTTTTAATTGAATCGTACTCTTGTGGAAAAAGCTCGTCGCCGTATACAAAAAGAATCTTGTCCTGCTTTCCGCCAAAGACAGATGCTTCTGCTGCCTGTAATGCGTAAGAAAAATTTCCTTTGGAAGGAAAGACAACTTCGTATCCTGATTTTATTCCGCATTGGAGAGTTGCCATGGCAATCGTTGCTAAGGCAACTGGGGCGTTGAATGTAGAAAGTGAAAATGCTGCCGGCATAACACTTCCTTCTGTAATAACGGAACGGTCAATCGTAAATTCGCGGTTTATTTCTCCGTATACCGAGGTAAAAAGAATGGGAAGGTCTTTTATGCCAAACCTTTCTATTGAATCGTGCACAACCTGCACCGTCATCCTGCAAAGCTGCCCAAGCCTTCTCCTAAAAAGTGGAGTGGTAAATTCCAGCTTGGGGGCTTCTTGTGTGCGCTCAATTTCTTTTTTGCCTTGCGCAAAATCTTTCCAGTCTTGCTCCGTCTGCATTCCGGGTGCCCAGCATACAGGACAGGATGCGTAGATTGTCCTTTCCATCATGCCTTCCTAAATTCAAGGAGGGTGTAGCTGTTTGCCCCAAGTTCATCGTATTCATTGGAAAGCTTTAGACCGCCTGCTTCTATTGCGTCTATCAGCTCTTTTGAACGGTACATCTTGCTGTTGCCGTTTGCCATGCAGGTAAAGTAGAGCGACGTTGCCTGTAGGCTGTATGCGTTGCCCGCAAACTTCTGCTTGTCCCACAAAGGTTCAAGGACATAAGTTTTTGTGGATTTGGATGATGCCTCGCAAATCTTTTTGGAAATCTTTGTAATCTGGTGCAGGGAGAAGCAGTCAAGGAACTGGCTCATCCAAAAGGCATCAGGATTTTTTGGAAGCGTTGTTTCTTCTCTAAGAACGTTGCCTGAATAAGTTCCTATTCTGGATGCAAAGCCCTGTTCAGCTGCATTCTTTTCTGCTACTGCCGTTTGTCCTGGCAAGTCTACGATTGTAACTTTTACATCCGGGTCGTGCTTGCAGCAGAGGATTGCCCATTTTGCAGTGTTGCCGCCAATGTCCACCAAGGTCTGGGGCTTGTTCTTAAAAACAATGGAAAGTGCCTGGGGAAATGCTATGTCTGAATAGAAGTGGTCAAAAGTGAACCAGCTCTTTTTTTCTTTTTGCGGAAGTGAAGAAAGTGCTTCGTAGATTGTTGTCCACTGGCTGCCAAAAACTTTTAGGCCTTCTGGCTTTGAGTTACGGATTGATTCTGTCATGCTGAATGCACCCTGGTAGCAAATGTCTGCGGTAAAATAAAAATTTGCCCGTGTGCATTCATCTTCCAAAAGCATCCAGCCTATTTTTCCCAAGGTGAATTTTTCTTTTTGAACGGAAGAGTCTTTTGATAATTTTATTACGTTCATGCCAAGCGCCATTTCGCAAAGCACGTTTATGCCGTAAAGGCTTACGCCGGATTTTTCTGCAAGTTCATCAGGAGAAATTCCTTGGTCACCGGCATCTTCTATTAACTGCATTAGTCCTAAATCAAGCATGGATTTTATTGCCTGAAATGAAAGCGGTGCGAATGCAATTTTTTGCGCTTCAAACTTTGCGTCTACAGCGCGTATGTTATCGGTTTTGTAGCTGTTTTCTGTAAGGTAAGCCGGATCGCCGTCGGCCTTGCTGTTTTTGTATCCCATGTAGAACAATTTAGCACGTAGACGGCTTATGGTCAATTAGCATAAAACATGTATGCAAAAGGCAAGTTGAAATCTTAATAAAAAGTAGTAAAAGAAAATATTAACACGAAAGCACTTCCATTCCCGGCAGTAAACGCATCAAAAAAGCCGAGCGCGGAAACAAGGTATCTGACTCGCTTCGCGG
>DFJV01000041.1:0-5546 GCA_002373205.1 Treponema sp. UBA3662 | reverse complement strand
GCCTCCATTCCAGTGCTTTCTAACATATTTTTTGCAGCATGTTTATCATTTCTATTGCGCCAAGAGCACAGTCGTAGCCCTTGTTGCCGGCCTTGGTTCCAGCCCTTTCTACTGCCTGTTCAATTGTGTCGCAGGTAAGAACTCCGAACATTACAGGAATGCCAGCCTGCAAGCTAACCTGGGCAATGCCCTTTGAAACTTCCGCGCATACATAATCATAGTGGCTTGTTGAACCGCGGATTACGGCACCCACACAGATTATTGCGTCATACTTTTTGCTTTCCGCAAGCTTCTTTGCAGCCAGTGGAATTTCAAATGCTCCTGGAACCCAGCAAAGAGTAATGTTTTCTTCTGCAAGGTCGTGGCGTACAAGAGCGTCATGTGCTCCACCAACAAGCTTTGTCGTGATGAATTCGTTAAAGCGGGAAGCTACGATGGCCACGCTTATTTTTTTGCCGCCTTCATTGGCAACGATTTTTCCTTCAATAATATTCATAATTCCTCCTGAATACTTTCTTTGTAAATTGCTTAGATATTGTTGAGTAGATGCCCCATCCTCTTCATTTTTGTTTCAAGATAGAATGAGTCGAATTTCTGAGCCTGAATCTGAAGCGGAATTCTTTCTGTAATTTCAAGGCCGCAGTTTTTGTCGCCAAGGCCGTAAATCTTTTTTGGATTGTTGGTCATAAGCTTTATCTTGCTTACGTCAAGGTCCCTTAGAATCTGAATGCCAACGTTGTAGTCACGTGCATCTTCCGGAAGACCAAGCGCAAGGTTTGCGTCCACGGTGTCCATGCCTTTGTCCTGAAGGGCATAGGCCTTTATCTTGTTAAGAATGCCAATGCCGCGTCCCTCTTGGGTAAGGTAGACAAGGACGCCCCTTCCTTCTTCCGATATTTTTTTAAGTGCAAGGTCAAGCTGCTGCCCGCAGTCGCATTTTAAAGAGCCAAAGGTGTCGCCTGTTAGACATTCGCTGTGAACCCTGCAAAGAACTGGATCTCCGTCCGCTATGTCTCCCATTACAAGTGCCTCGTGGTGCTCGCCAGTTACAAGGTCCTTGAATCCGTAGAGCTCGAACATTCCGTACTTTGTTGGAAGGTTTGACTTTGCCACCATTTCGATTATTTTTTCATGGGATTTTCTGTATGCGATAAGCTGCTTGATGCTTACAATTGTCATTCCCCATTTTTTTGCAAGTTCGCAAAGTTCCGGGAGCCTTGCCATACTTCCGTCTTGGCTCATTATTTCGCAGCAGAGGCCTGCTTCCGGTAAGCCTGCAAGACGGCAAAGGTCAACAGTTGCTTCTGTGTGTCCTGCCCTTTCAAGAACGCCGTGTTCCTTTGCAATAAGGGGAAACATGTGCCCCGGTCTTCTAAAGTCGGAAGGTAGGGTGTCATCTTTTGTTACCGCCATTGCTGTTGCAGACCTGTCGAATGCGGAGATGCCTGTTGAATTTGAAACGTGGTCTACGGATATTGTAAAGGCTGTGCAGTGGTTGTCCGTATTGTTTGCAGTCATTGGGTCAAAGTTTAATTTTTGTGCGACCTTTTTGCTTACCGGCATGCAGATTAAACCGCAGGCATTTTTTGCAATAAAGTTTACAGTCTGGGGACTTGCGAATTTGCAGGATACGATTATGTCCCCTTCGTTCTCGCGGTCTTCGTCGTCTGTTACGATTATCATTTTTCCGGCCGCAAGATCTTCCAGTGCCTGTTCAATACTTCCAAAGGGATTGCATTCCATATTCTTCTCCATTTTTTTTATCTACAAAATGAGCTATGTATTTTCCGACTAAATCGCATTCTATGTTCAAAAGGTTTCCGGGACGCTTGTGTTTTAGGTTTGTGTTTTCCCATGTGTGGGGAATCACAGCCGCAGTAAAAACGCATCCGCTTGCGCTGTGTCCAACGCTTGCAACCGTAAGGCTTATTCCGTCTATTGAAACAGAGCCTTTTTCTATGATGAACTTGGCAATGTTTTTTTGAGCCTGTATTTTTATTATGAATGAATTGGCGTCTTTTCTTGAACCAAGGAATTTTGCAGTGCCGTCTATGTGACCGCTTACGATGTGCCCCCCGAAGCGTCCGTCTGCCTTCATTGCGCGCTCAAGGTTTACCGGGCAAGACGTGGCTTGTGCAAGGGATGTTCTGCTTTGGGTTTCCGGGCTTATGTCTGCAAAAAATGAACTTGTGTCTTTTTGGCTAACCGTAAGGCATATTCCGTTTACCGCAACGCTTTCTCCAAGGGTCAATTCTTCTGCAAAGGGACACTCAATTTTTATTCTGTAGGAAGAGGAATTTTTTTCTGTGCTTGTGATTTTACCCTGCGCTTCTACCAGCCCTGTGAACATTAAAGTTCTCCTGATGAAGCCTGCGTCTTTGCTGGCAGCACCTTGTATTCAAGCAATAGGTCGTCTTCAAAAAATGTGACAGACGGACGTGAAAGTTTTACAGTGTCGCCAATGTCTTTTGCCCCAAGGCCAGATACCGGTGTGTACCTGCTTTGCCCGAAAATTTTGGGGCAAAGGTAGCATTGAATTTTCTGTGCGCATGGAGGAAACAAAAAGTTTGCGGTTAGGGTTCCTCCGCTTTCTACAAGTATGCTGTCTATGCCTTTTTGTCCCAGTATGACCATGAGCTCTTCCAAGTTTATGCGGCCGTGTTCGTTTTGGCTTGTCTGTATGATTTGAATGCCTTTGTCCAAGAGTATGGCTTTCTTTTTTTCTTCTTCTTCATTCAGTTCTTTTATGCAGCAAAGGATGACAGGTATTTCTTTTGCACTTGTAACAAGCTCTGCATCAAGGGGAATCCTTAGGTGGGAGTCTGCAACAATCCTTAGCGGCTGGAAGTGTTTTTTGCCGTCGTTAATGCGGACCGTTAGCTTTGGGTTGTCGGCCAGTACGGTGTTTACGCCCACCATTACGGCCATTACGTTTGCCCTTGTCCTGTGAACGTTTTCCCTTGATTTTTGTGAGCTTATCCATTCCTGCTTTCCTGAATCAAGGGCAGTCTTTCCGTCTGCGGTGCAGGCATATTTTAAAATGACGTAGGGCTTTTTTGTCTGTAAATAATAGAAGAAAATTTCATTGAGGGCGTCGCATTTGTCTTTTAGAACGTTTTCGCGGACTTGAATGCCGGCTTTTTTTAGCTCTTCGATTCCTTTTCCGTTTACCAAGGGATTTGGATCTTTGCTTCCTGTTACAACACGACTTATTCCGCTTTGAATTATGGCCTGGGTGCAGGGCGGCTGCTTTCCTGTGTGGCAGCAGGGTTCAAGCGTTACGTAGATGGTTGCGCCTTTTACGTCTGCATTTGATTCTGCCGCATTTTTTAAGGCATCGCGTTCTGCGTGAAGGTCACCGTATTTGCGGTGGTAGCCCTTTGCAAGAATCTTGCCCTCTTTTACGATGACGGCTCCAACAAGAGGATTGGGATGGGCAAAGCCTTCTCCCTTTTGAGCTTCTTTAATGGCCATGTCCATGAAGTATTCGTCACATTCATCTTGGCAGGATGCGTGGCAATCTTCAAAATGGTTTGATATAAAATTATTTTCCATTCAGAATAGTTTTATATCAAATTAAACTGTTTGTCAAGGGAGAGTCAGGAAAACAGTTTTGGGCTCCACTACCAGAAAAATCTGTCTGAAAATTCATGGTGCGCGGTAATAGGACTTTCGCTCACTTCGTTCGCTCCGCGCAAATGAATTTTCAGCCATATTTTTCTTCCCGTTGCGCTCAAAACTGTTTTCCTGCCCTCCAAACCACCTTCGACGGTACGCACTTGCTACCGTCTCATCCCTGGGCACGGCTTAGGCATGTTGCGATACGTTGAGCAACATGGCCCCTAAGAACCCCAATTCTCAACAAATGTTTTTTTTAGGGGTGTTCCCTTCGACAGGCTCAGGGAACGGAGTTTTGTTTTTTGCGGAATGTTGAAAGATAAGTGCTTTTGCGGTAGAATGGCGGGCATGGATGAAATTGTTATTTATACGGATGGCGGCTGCCATGGGAATCCTGGGCCTGGGGGCTGGGGTTGTGTTGTAATAGATGGAGAGAAAGTTAGGAAGCTTAGCGGTGGCGAGAAGCAGACTACCAACAACCGCATGGAGCTTAGTGCGGCTATAGAAGCTTTGCAGGCTGTTGCGCTTGAGGGGCGGAAAATTGTTGTGTATTCCGACAGCCAGTATGTAAAGAACGGAATTACTTCCTGGATTAAAAACTGGAAGAAGAACGGCTGGAGGACTGCGGCAAAGAAGCCTGTGCTGAATCAGGATCTTTGGGTTCAGTTGGATACTCTTTACAATTCCCTTGATGTTGAATGGAAGTGGGTAAAGGGGCACGCCGGTGTTGAATACAACGAAGTGTGTGACCAGCTTTGCCAGATGGAGATTGCCAAATTTGAGTGACTGTTAACGATGAATGCAAATTAAGCCTAGCCCCGATTGGAAGGGCGCGGAACGCGTTGCCGTTAGGCAATGGAGGCGGAAGCCGGAACCCTGGAAAGCGGGATAAAATGCCCTCCGTGGCATTTTATCCCGTCAGTTTTCTTCGAAAACTGACCAGTTCCGTTTGCTAAGATACAACGCGCCCTCCTTGGCGCTATTGTTCTAGGATAGGGTAAAATGCTGCGGAGGTCTGGCCGGACACGGAGTGCCGGACACAGTTGAAAATGGCCTTTGCTCCAGAAATAGAAAAAAAAAATTATTCTTCCGATTTAATCGTGAAAATTTTTATTCCTTCGTTTTTGAATTTTTCTTTTACTGCCGCAATTACTTGCCGGACTTTTTTGATTTCTGAATCCTGCACATAGCTTACGAGGACAAAATTTGTTTCTGGCCATGTGGGGTTTCCGAGCTTGTAGTCGCTGCCGCCGCGTCCGTATGCAAGGGGAATGATTGTGTACAAAATGCTTGGCACGTTAACTTCCAGTGCGTCCGTTATGTCTTCCTGTACGGATTTGTTTGAAATAATTTCCACTCGGTACATTAAAATTCTCCGTCGTAATTTATTTTGATTGTGCTGTCTGCCGGCTTTTTTTCTTTCATAATGAGCGAATACAAGACCGGGATAAAGAAGAGCGTGATGAAGGTTGAAGATGTAAGGCCTCCAACGACAGCAACACCGATTGGCTGAACCATGCCGGCGCTTCCGCTTGTTGCAAAGCACATTGGAATCATGCCGAGTATTGTTGTGAGCGTTGTCATAAGAACCGGACGAAGGCGGCTTGTTCCCGCTTTGTAACAGGCTTCTTTTATTTTCATTCCGCGGTTCATGAGGAGGTTGGTGTAGTCAACAAGAATGATTCCGTTGTTTACTACGATGCCTACCAGCATGATAAGGCCGATTGCGCTCATCATGGAAATTGCCTGGCCTGTGATTTTGTAGATTATGATAACGCCAATTGCAAGGAAGGGAATTGTGAACATGTTGATTAGCGGTGCCTTGAAGCTTTCGTATGTTGCGGCCATTACTCCGAATACCAAGAGCATTGCCATGAGGATTATGTACTTGTAGACGTTCACCTGTTCCTGGGTGTCTTTCCATGAAC
>DFJV01000030.1:14799-19411 GCA_002373205.1 Treponema sp. UBA3662 | reverse complement strand
ACAGAGACAAGCCCTACCGGAAACATCCACGGCGAATGTCTTGCGGCCAGTGCGGGCTACGGATTGCCGGAACTTGTGAACCTTTACCACGAGGGGCGCAAGGTTGACCCGGCAAACATTTGCTTTGTGGGGCTTCGCGATTTGGACAAGGGCGAAAAACTGCTCATGAAGGAAGCCGGGGTTACGGCCTTTACAATTAGCGACATAGACCGCATTGGCTTTGACCAAGTTCTTACCAAGGTAAAGCTCTTCTTTAAGACCCGCTGCGACGTAGTCCACATTAGCTTTGACATGGACTCCCTTGACCCTTCCATTGCTCCCGGTACCGGCGTGCCAGTTCCCGGTGGCCTGAATTACCGCGAAGGCTTACTTTTAATGGAAGAAATGTGCCAGCTGAACATGGTAAAGTCTATGGAAATTGTAGAAGTGAACCCCATCCTTGATGTGCGGAACCAGACAGCAATCATGGCGGTTAACCTGGCAGCGCGGCTTTTGGGGGAGACTTTGTATTAGTAAGCCTCCAGACGGCAGCAGAAAAAAGCACGGCAGGCACTGGAGGGGCCCGCCGCAGGCGGGTTGCCGTTAGGCAATGGAGGCGAATGCCGGAACCCCGCAAGCGCCACACACAAGGCCTTTAAGGCAGCGGAAAAACTTTCCGATTGGAAAGGCAAGCGCCGCAAATAATGTATTCACAAAGAGTGGCTTATTGTATATAATGTTTTAACTCTATGAAATACACTGTTTTAGATTATCTTGAAGCAACCTCAGAAAAATATGCGGATAAAACGGCTTTTGCAGATGTGCAGGAGAGCGTTAATTGGAAAGATTTTGTAAAAGATGCAAAGGCAATATCTTCTTTTTTAGAAAAATATTTTGACCCAAGGACGGCAGTTCCTGTTGTAACGGAAAAATCCGTGCTAACACTAAAATTGTTTTTTGCGGCACTATACGCGGGATGCTTTTATTCATTTGTGGATGCGACTTTCCCGGATGAGCGCCTTCTTTCCATGATTTCAACTCTAAAAGCAAAGACTCTCGTTGTGGACCGCAAGTTCCAGAAAAAGATAGAAGGTCTTGGAAGCGACTGCAAGATTATTTATACGGATGATTTATTAAAGGAAGTAAAAGAGGCGAATGTTCCTTATAATCCTGCCCGGAGAAATCAGATTGTAGACGTTGACCCTGTTTATGCAAACTTTACTTCCGGCACAACAGGTATGCCAAAAGCGGTTCTTGTAAACCACCGCAACGTAGTTGATTTTATTTCCTGCTTTGCAGAGGTTTTTGACATCCAGAGTTCAGAAAACCTTGCAAACCAGGCTCCTTTTGATTTTGATGTTTCGGTTAAGGATATTTTTACCGCAGTCTTTACTGGTGCCGCAGTTCATCTTGTTCCAAAGGCATTTTTCTCTTTTCCCACAAAACTTCTTGACTATCTTGAAGAGCGAGAGATTACCACAATCATTTGGGCTGTTTCCGCAATGTGCATAATTTCTACCCTGGGCGGCTTTAAGTACAAAAAACCGCTTACCCTAAAGAAGATTATGTTCTCTGGCGAAGTCATGCCTGTAAAGCAGCTCCGCATTTGGAAAGAAAACGTTCCTGATGCAAAATACATAAATCTTTACGGCCCAACGGAAATTACATGCAACTGTACCTATGCGGAAGTTCCACAGTCAATTGGCGAAGATTATGTGCTTCCAATAGGCATTCCTTTTCCCAACGAGCGCGTCTTTCTTTTGGACGAAAACGATGCCCTCATTACCGAAGCAGAAAAAACTGGAGAACTTTGCGTAAGCGGTTCCTGTGTTGCGCCTGGCTATTACAACAATGGCGAGCGTACCGCACAGGCCTTTGTCCAGAATCCGCAAAACGCTTCTTACTTTGAGCGCATTTACCGCACCGGTGACTTGGCAAGCTACGGCAAGGACGGGCTTCTTTATTATGTTTCCCGCAAGGATACACAGATTAAGCACATGGGGCACAGGATAGAGCTTTCAGAAATTGAAGGTGCAGTGGAAAAGATTTGTTCAATAACAAGGGCTTGCTGTATTTTCTCCCAGAACAAGATAAGTGCTTTCTATACAGGCCAAGAGACCGACAAAAAAGAAATCGTTACGGCATTAAAAACATCCCTGCCTGTTTACATGATTCCAAGCAATTTTATTTTTATAGAAGAATTTCCGCTTACAAAAAACGGCAAGGTGGACAAGCGGGCTTTGGAGGCAAAAGTAAATGGTTAACGATGAATTCATAAAATCATGTGCGCAGAAATACGGCACTCCTTTTTATCTTTTTGATTATGACCTTTTGCTTTCCCGCGTTCAGAAAATAAAGGAGATGTTGCCTTCAAATTCACGCCTTTGCTATGCAATGAAGGCTAATCCATTTTTGCTTGATGCGCTAAAAGATGACTCACAGCTTTTGTTTGAGGTTTGTTCTCCGGGGGAACTTTCCATTTGCGAAGCCGTAAAAGTAAATCCTGAACAGATTGTGTTTTCTGGTGTTGTAAAGACCAAGCAGGATATTGAGCGGGCCTACAATCTTGGTGTTGGAACAATCACGCTGGAATCTTTTTTGCATGCAACATTCCTTGAGCAAGTTGTAAAATCTTCTGCCAATCCTCACCCCCAGGGAATAATCGTGCGCCTTACAAACGGCTGCCAGTTTGGTATGAACGAGGAATGCGTAAGAAAATCTATTGCCTTGCTTAAAGATTTGCCTGGAATAAAAATTCAGGGGATACATTTTTTTACTGGCACTCAAAAAAAGATGAAGAAGGTTGCAGAGGAAGTTGCTTTTATTCAAGGCTTCTGTTCGGAACTGCAAAAAGAATTTGGCATTGCCTTTGAGCGCATTGAATATGGCCCGGGGCTTGCCTTTGACTATTTTTCTCCAGAGGATTATGCGCAGAACTTTAGCGACCTTGAAGAATTTTCTGCGATGATAAAGGACAGCCCCTTTTTCTGGGTTGTGGAAAGCGGACGCTATGTTGCCTCCTCTTGTGGAACTTATGTAAGCTCTGTAATGGACGTAAAGCAGAATGCAGAAGTCCCCGCCCTTTTTATTGACGGCGGAATAAACCACGTGAACTATTACGGACAGATTATGGGAATGAAAAAGCCGCCCATTCATCTTATAAAGGCAGACAGCATGCCTCCATCAGACATAGAAAGATGCACAAAGGACATCTCAACCAGCAACGGCTACACAATTTACGGCTCTCTTTGCACAACCGCAGATATTATTACAAAAGAATATCCGTTCAAAGCAAAGCCGGACATTGGCGACATGCTTGCGTTTGCAAACATAGGCGCATATTCTGTCACGGAAGGAATCTACCTTTTCCTAAGCCATCCCCTACCCAAGATTCTCTGCTGCAAAAACGGCACAGAAAAATTGCTGCGTGATTCGGTAGAAAGCTGGCGGTTGAATACAAGTGGTGGAATATGCAAATAGCTGTAGACTGCACTTTTTTTGGTCATAATGAAGCAAAGGCAAAAAAACTATCACTTTCTACATCAATTTTTACAGCAGATATTTTGGATGCCTTTTCTAGTCTTAAGGTGGCGCAAAATTTTACGTTGTTTGTAAATTATAACCATGAGCAATTTTTTAGAGAAAGATTTCCAGAGTTTAAGCTGACAGTCTTAAAGTTTTTCCCGCTTACAATGGTAAACAAATTGACAAAGGGGAAATTCAAAGGAACAAAATATCTTAAGAAATTTGGTTTCTTTAGAAGAGCGGTTGAAAAAAAAGGGTTTGATGCAATCTGGTTTCCGTATTGCGTGGATTACACATTTGTAAGAACAAGTCTGCCTGCTTTATGTACAATTCATGATATTTATCCGGTTCACAGAAACGGCAAATCTGGCTGGAGCTTCATTACAGACAGTAAATGTATGCTCACAACGGTTTCTGACTATACAAAAAATGACATAATAAAAACGTTCGGTCTTACAAATGAAAGGGCAGCACAGATTACTAAAATTCCAAACTCAATTGTTTTTGATGTTTCCAAGCAGGCAGAAATCGTTGACTTGGCAGAAAAAAAATACATTCTTGATTTAAATGCCTACATCGAAAAAAAGAATCCTATGACACTTCTTAAAGCATTTAATTTGATAAAGGAAAATATAGAAGAGACTCTTGTCTTTTGTGGCGGTTATAAAGACGAAGGTGTTTTTGAAGCAATGAAAGCTTTTATTTCCCAAAATAACCTTTCAGAACGTGTGCAACTTCTTTTCCGTGTAACAGATGAAGAGCGCAATTGGCTTTTAACACATGCTAGCCTTTTTGTAACACCATCTCTTTTTGAAGGCTTTGGCCGCACCCCTGTTGAGGCAGCCATTTGCAAAATACCAGTTATTTCCACGAAAGAAACATCTCTTTACGAAGCAACTCTTGGTTTGTGTAATTATGTTGAAAATGCAAAAGATGAGGGTGAATTGGCTGGTTTGATTCTTAAAAAATTGGAGAATCCTGATTCAGAAGTAAAACTTTCGGAAACAGCACGGACACTTCAGATAAACTATGAGCCGGAAAATCTTGCTAAAAAATATTGGGAGATACTTATGACGATCAACGATCAACAATCAACAATCAACAATCA
>DFJV01000030.1:0-14673 GCA_002373205.1 Treponema sp. UBA3662 | reverse complement strand
CAATCAACAATCAACAATCAACAATTGTGATTCGCTAGGAATTTCATGTCAAGCCCCTGTTTTACAAGAAAAGAAAATTTTTAACTATGGGCTTGCATTACTTCGTGTCTGGATGTGCTTTGAAGTCGTTTTCGGACATTGCACACCTGGACAATCTCTGCTTTTGAATCAGTATTTTTTTGGGTATGCTGTCCCTGTTTTCATGATTATGTCATTTTTCCTGACGGATTCGTTTCGTCTTTCTTTCGACCAAAACTACAGAAAGAAGCGTATATTAAGATTGTTTACGCCGCAGATTTTCTGGGCTTTTGCTTATTGGGGATTTTTCAATCTTACAAGTTTAGTTTTTCACACTTCTCGAACAGAAAACTTATTCTCTCTTTTATGGCAGATAGGATTTGGGTATACATTTAACGGAAGCATGTGGTTTCAATCAGATCTTATCTTCATAACAATACTTTTTGTATTCGTATTCAAAATTCCAAAAAAGATAAATCTTAATTATCTATTGCCTATTCTATTTTTTACTTTTCTTGGTATATCTTATATGGGACTACCTCAAAAATTAGTTACAAACTTGCCAGAAGAAATGAGTACGACAATATCACACCTATTCGGAATGATTCCGCTTGCGATAACAGGTATCTATCTTAAAACATGGAATCTTCCAGAAATTGCAAAAACCAAGAAAACTTTATTTTCACTCTCGCTAATCTTTCTATTTTTCTTAATTTTCGTTCCGTTTTCTCCTTGTAAAGGAGGTAGCTATCATGGTCTTTCGAATATAGCAGTTCCGATATTTTTGGTAATGCTATTTTATGCTCTTCCATTGGATTCCAAAAAAATTCACTTGTTACACGCTCCAATTCGGCTTTTGTCAAAATACACAATGGGCATTTACTGCATACACCGTATGATAAGGCATATTTTTAGAACAGTAACGAATCTTGAAGAAAAACCAGTGATTTTTTCAGTTATAGTTTTCATTTTTTCTTGGATAACTTGCATCATAATTGGAAAATTACCATGGAAAATTATGCGGGAAACCGTAACATAACAATGTTCAGTGTAGAACTATAGTCATATAATCGAATACTATGCTATAATAATTCTTACATGCAGATTTTTCACGGTTCAGAATGCATTATCAAAAATCCTCAGTTTGGATTCGGAAATCCCAGAAACGATTACGGCTTGGGCTTTTATTGTACAAAGTCTGTAGAACTTGCAAAAGAATGGGCTTGCCAGAAAAACAAGGACGGCTTTGCAAACTGCTATGAGTTGAAGACAGAAGACCTTTCGATACTTGATCTTTCGGCCTCTAGTTTCAGTATTCTTCACTGGCTTTCAATTCTCATGCAGAACCGGGTGTTTTCACCAAAATCTCCTCTTGGAAAACAGAATCTGGATTTTCTTACTTCGCATTATAACATTCCATATTTAGAATACGACATCATCATTGGCTACAGGGCAAACGACTCATATTTTTCATTTGCAAGTGATTTTCTGGAAAACATTATACCTATCCAGTCTCTTGCAACATCCATGAAACTTGGAAGTCTCGGAATACAGGTTGTTTTGAAATCAAAAAAAGCCTTTGAAAACTTTGCATTTATAAACGCTGAAAAAGCTGACCACAAAATATACTACCCAAAATATATAGCCCGAGACACAAGCGCACGAAAATCCTATTTGGCAAATCTGAGGAATCAAAAACCTGAGTCCTCGACATATTTAATTGATATTGTTCGTAACCCGGAGCTTTTAAATGACCTGCACTTATGATGAAATGTATTTAAGCGACGTACAGAAGAACCTGGGATTTTTCTTTCAGCTGCTTCTTCATAATATGGGGCTTTCTCCAAAGAATGCCCAAGAGGCTTTTTTGAATTCAATAATTCCACAGCAGATAGAAATTGCGAATCCTGATTTTTTATGCGGCAAGTCAGGCTACGAGCTTGCAATGATAGCTCTACCACAAATGGATTTATCAAAAGTTATTGAAGAAGCTGTTCAGGAGCCTTTTTATCCGCATGCTGAATATTGGACAGGTTTTGTCCTAGCCTTCTGCCAGTGGAAAAACAATATTCCTTTTGCTACAATACTCGAACATTACTCCATTGAGCAGTTTTTGCAAAGTTACCGGCTTTTGCATGAAGCCGACATTACAAAGGCTGAACAAATCATAATGGAAAAAGTAAATGAAAAATAAAGATTATTCTCTTCTTTCCTGAATTAAATTCAGGGTGATGGTTGTCATGCTGAACTTAATTCGTAATCTGAAATTTACCATTACTGAGACGCAATGGTAAAACATTTTTCTTTCTAATACTGCGCATACATAAACCCAGTATCCCCCGCACTGAATGTGAATGACAAAATCACAAGAATAAGCATAACATAATAGGCTGACCATCTGAATGCAATGTTTTTCTTTTGGATTGCCGCATACACATCAACTTTGCGTTCTTTTAGGATGCTTACAACCAGCATAAAGGCACATCCGATGAGGACGCACACAATTTGACTTTCAAAATTAGAAATGCGGCCAAGAATGTCTCTCATATAAGATTGTGAGGCTAATAGCATTGGATTTCCAAAGTTTGTGAATGTATTTTTGAGATATACAAAACTCTGCTTTACATCTACAATTCTGTCAAAGTACCAGCCAATGTTCACAAGAATAAAAGTACGAATGATTCTAAAAACATGCCATCCCTTGCTTTTTTCGTTAATATGAAGGAGACTGTTGATTTTTTCAAATACAGGCTTCAGAATGTCGCTAAAGGCAATTAAAAGTCCGTTGTACAGACCCCATACAAAAAAGTGGAGTTCAGGGCCATGCCATACGCCAACAAGCATAAATACCAAAATGTTGGCAATACAAGCAGGAAGGACACGTGCAAAATGCTTACCCAAGTGAGAGCCACACCACTTGCTAAAATTTTGCATAGCTTTGGTGAGTGCAAATGGATAGAAAACATAGTCACGCATCCACTGGCCAAGGCTTATGTGCCACCTCTGCCAGAAATTTGCTATGCTTGTAGAAAAATATGGTTGCTTAAAGTTTGGCTGCATTTTGATTCCAAAAAGTTCTGCAATGCCAAGGAACATATCAATTCCACCGGAGAAGTCTGCATACTGATATATTGCATAAAGTAAAATTCCGAATAGAATTACGCAGCCGGGTAAGTTTTCATAATATGGGTCTAAAATAGAATTGATTCTGGGGAAAAGCATGTTTGCAACAAGATATTTTTTTAGTGCACCGTAAAGAATCAGCATTACACCATGCTTGATGTTTTCAAAATCAAAATCGTGAGGATTTTTTAGTTGTTCACCTTGATTTCCATAACGGTTAATTGGTCCCATGATTAACTGGGGGAAGAAGGAAATGAAAAGGAAAAACTTTGCAAAATTATTTTCTTTGTCAATTTTGCCATTGTACACATCCATAAAATAGCTGATTGCCTGGAGAGTATAGTAAGAAATGCCAAGGGGAAGAATAAGTGTTTTGGAGCCAATAAGCACCCGCCAGTATTTCAAATAGAAAAGAACTCCTACATTAAGTAAAAGCATTCCCAAGAGGACCAATCGTTTTTTATTACGGTTTTTTGTTTTTAGCACTTTAAAGTCATCTTTTGAGACAACAGCCTTTTTTTCTTTTAGGCTTGTGTTCATGTCTGAAACAAGTTTAGCCGCAAAAAAAGTAATGAGTGAACTTGAGAGGATAAAAATTATATTAGCAATTCCGCTGTAGCAGTAAAAGACTGTGTTTGCGGCCAAAAGACAAATCCACTGGAAACGTTTTGGGCAAAGATAATAAACTGCAAGTGTTGCAAGCAAAAAAATTGCAAATGTATTTGAAAGAAGTGTCATATATACCTGCCTTTAGAATGTCGTAAAATGGGTTTTACAGTTGGTTTGTTCAACTCCGTCAATAAAGCTAACAACTCTTACTGTCCCTGTTTGTTTTGATGGAAGAACGATGTGCTTGTCTGGAGTTTTTGTACAAACCTGAGATTCTTTTCCATCCACCTTTACAAAGACATCGTATGTAATGCGGGAATCTTCCACATGGTTCTTTATGGGTGTAATGTCCAATGATTTTTTATCATCACTCATCTTCATTACGAGGCCGTAGATTTTGTCTTCTTGTAGGGCAATTTTTTCTGCATAAGAAGAATGGAACATGTCGTCCTTTGGAATTTTATGGGTGAAAAAATAATCACAGAAAATCTGTGTCCACTTGTAAACACCTTGTTTTGAAAAGTGGTTGTCATCGTGGAAATCTTCATCTTCCAAAAGCTGATACTTTTCCTTAGCTAAATTGAAGTCATAATAGTCAAATCCGCGGGATGATGTAAAATCTTTGCAGAACTGATAATACTCATCATAATTTCCTTTTTCGTGAAGGTAGAAATCAGTACACGGCTGGGAATAAAAAATCAATTCAATGTTATGCTCTTTGCACAAATCAATAATCTTGTCTATGGTATTTTTCCAGTCATCTGTTACATCCCAGACTCGTATTGGGCCTTCATCCTTGTCATTTTCAAATGTTCCGTTTTTTATTGGGCGTACATCCAAAAGACATCCCTTTCCATCGTATTCCGCATCCTCATCTTCGTAGACATAGTTAAAATAATCTCCAGAAACGATGCTCTTAAAACGATATGCCAAATCTTTTGGATTCAGAGTCATATACTTATCTTTTCCGATTGGAAGGAAATGATTGATATAATACTTTGGTGTTGAAATTGAAGTAAGATATTCAAATCTAATAACGGGATCTTTTATGTACCTTGAAACAAGATAGTCCGCCTTAAAGCCTTTTCTGTTTTTTACAGACGGTTGGGTTGCCACGGCAAAATCAAGTTCCAGAAAAACTTTCTCAATTTTATAGAGTTTTACAGCCTGCCGTAAAATGGCATAGGTTCCGTTAATTGTCTGTGCTGCTGTGCCTGAGCTAAAATTGTTTTTTCCATTTTCTTTGTCTGCAATCTTTGCCGTAATTCCGTGCGAAACATGGCTTGCACCGCAGTACATAATATCTATGTTGTCCTGTTCATACAGTTCATGCATAAGAATGCGCCCATACGATGCATAATCATCCCTAAAAATTGCGGAAATACAAATGCATAAAAGGTAGAAAATAATAGTAAAAACTACAATTTTTAGCGGAATCCTTATTTTTTTTGACATAATATCAATCTGCTCCTATTCTTTTTCGTTTTCATATACGCTAAGCGGAATCCAGTTTTCAGGTTTTGTTATATCATCCTGAACATGATAACCGCGGGACTTATCGAGTGTAAACTGTGTCTTCTTTAGCAAATGGTCTGCATGGTGTTCCCCGTTAGAAAGCGGATAAAGAATAACACCATTTTCTTTTTCCTGCTTAAAAGTTTTTTTGGTAAAGGGATTTACGTCTGCTACAGGCAAGCCTTCTTTTGCAAAAAACAGTGTGTCGGCATTTGTCATAAAAGAATTGTCTGTTTTTATTGCTCCTGTGGAGTTAAAATCTTTTACGAGCAATAATGGATTATAACGGGCCATTTCCTTTTGGTTTTCAAAGCCGTCAAATCTTGAAAGCTTTAAAGTGTTTCCATGGTCGGCAACAATGATAATTCTTGTGTTGTCGTAGACTCCGTTTTTGCGAAGATAATCAAGGTATTTCCCTGCCTGCAAAAGCGAGGCTGCATTTGAATCATAGTGGGTTGATTCAAGGGATTTTTTCTTGTCAGAAAGAGTCAGCATGTCTGCATTCATTGCGTGCGGTTCATGGGGCGTGTCATTGTCGATGAAACAATATGTACCTTTTTCTGATGTGAAATCTGTCTGCTCGCTAAGAAAATATAATGATGAGAAAATATTGTAATATGTTCTGTCATCCCGAACATTGTTTTCTCGGCAAAGACGATAGAAAGTGCTGCGGACGGCAGGGAAAAGAGCCTGTAAAACAGAAAAATTGCGGATTTCTTTACGGCAAATCACATCGGCCTTATCGTTTGCAACACCGCCCTTTATGCCTATCTTGTCGAAAAATTTTGAGGTATATTTACCGAACGTTGTGTAGGCTTTGATGTTGTCATAAGGATCAAATGGAGAAAGGTCTCCTTCATGGGCATAATTTGACCAAGGTGGATCTGAAACTACAGCATTAAAACCTGCATCTGCAAAAAGTTTTGGCAAAACCAGCATTGATTCATTGTGCTTAAGCCTCAGAAGTTCATCAGACCTTTCGTTTATTGCGCTCGGCGTATATTCGTAACCACCCATCATTGCAGGCGCACCAAGAGATGTGTTTGTAGAAAAGGAAACCGTGTTTGGATAATAGGTAAAGCCTTCAAACTGATTGGCAAGTTCAGGATACTGGGCAATGATTTCCGGGAAAAAAGCAGAAATTGCCCTATCCAAGAAAAGCACTATCACATTTTTTTCGGTTTTGGAAAGATGATATATTTTTTCTATGCCGTCGGAAGAATCCTGAGTGTTTGTTTTGTATTTTGCAACATTCTCAGAGTGATTTTGAAAAACTTTGTTTATCTCATGAATTTTTGTAAAACCAAAAACGGCTTCCGCAAGGGCAATAGATGCGACCAGCCCGGTCAATATTGATGATTTTCTTTTGCCAAGAAATAAAAACAATGCGACAGATGCAAAAAGAACAAGTGCCGGTAAAAATACAAATAAAGGAGAAAGGCGTTTTAAAACTTTTTCGTCTTCAAGTGTGAAGCTTACGCTTAGATTACCGTATGCCGCTTTAAAAATAAAGGCATTGGCCAATGCGCACAAAAACAGGGCAAAAATTACCAATGGTAGAATACAGCGGACTTTTTTACCGAACATCTTATAAATAGCCAATGTCCAGAATACAAAAAATCCAAAGAATACAAAGAAGCTGGAAAAGATATAGCTGACGGGAGATGGCGTTGCTCCCAAAAATGAAAATTCAACGGGACTTGTTGCAATGACACGAGCCGGAAGCATAAAACCAAGCAACAGTGCAAGCCCCATTCCTGATGAAAGCAAAAGAGGTAAATTTGGTTTTATAAGTCCAGAAAAATCGCCAGTTCCAAATTTATTTGAGGCAAATTGCGAAAGCTTTTTTACAAGAATTGGCAAAAGTACAATTCCGATAGCAAATATTGTGATGAAACACTTTTTTGCAATTGAGCCGTGCTTTGAAAGGACGAAAGCCGCAAGCAAAAGGGTAATGGCACTTATTGCGATGTGCAAAAAACGCGAAGGCTTTTTTGTTTTCATTACGACATTTTTTGCAAGAGAAAAAAGGTTATTCAAAATCCAATAAAGAACAAGTCCGCTGGGTGAATTGTAAAGCAATGCAAGAAAAACGACGGCAATGCCATAAAGCTGGATTTTTTCTCTTAAGGGGGCATTCTTTACATAAATTGCGCTTGAAACAAAGTTGATAAGTGTCATAAGGACAGGGAGAATATGTACTGGAAGTGAAAATACCCCCAACTGTAAAGTGAAAAATGTGTCTGGAGCACCTAAATCCTTAAAAATCCACCATGAGGCACCTTGCAAAGTCGTATTGTGGCTAAGGTAATGATATGCGGCAATAAAAAAAGGTATTTCAATCAGAATAGAAAGCGAAGAGCGAAATGTATAAAGTGGGTGATAATTATGCTCCCTGTAGTAGGTTTGCAACATCATGAATTGCTCATCGCCCTTGAATGCCTTTTTAATCCGCTTAATGCCAGCTTCCATTGATTTTGCAAGCTTGCGTTCTTTTTCCTGAATGCTGTCCGCAATGTTATACAGGGGCAAGGCAAGGAAATTTATTACAAGGCTTACTCCTAAAACCGCACCTATTACACCAACTGCGTCAATTTTATTCACAACAAAAAGAAAAACCCAATCGACAATAGTCTCTATGGGGCTTATTATAATATTATACAAAAAATTCATAGTGGTACTAATTTAGAATATCTATTATAAAGAAAAATGTGTTTTTTTACAATCCTGGGGCGAAGTAATTGTCCATAGTCAGTTTCTGTATAGAGCGGAAACTGACTGTTTTTGGCTTGAAAAGCAAAGTTCTATTTTTGTGTAGAGGTATCATTTGATTGAGAATTAGCATTGCCAGATTTCCATTTTTTATAGGGAATCCAATTTTTAGGATTATTGATTTCCCCAGGAACAAAATGCCATGCTGTCTTCTCGTCGAATGTAATCTGCGTCCTGTCTTGCATTTGATCTGCATCGATTTCACCAGAAACCTGGAAAAATAAGTTTATTCCATTCTCTTTGTTTGTAACGAATTTCTTTTTTGTGAATGGATTTATCTCAGAGAGATCCAATCCTTCTTTCACAAGAAAGAAAGCATCAGCATTTGTCATAAATGTCTTGTCATTCTTTATTGGTTCAGTGCAATTAAAATCCTTAAACATGAGAGTACAGGCAAAACTATTTGGTATTTGACGATTACCTCTCTTAAAGTTATAGATAGAATCCACATTGCTCATGTTGAAATTATTATAGTGTGTCATATTCACATGATAACCATGATCGGAAACTATAATAATCCTTGAATTATCATAAGCATTATTTTTTCTTAGGTAATCAAAATAGTTAGCAAGTTTTATGAATACAGCACATTGTACTTCATATAATTGCGTTTCAAAAGTATCGTATGTTTTATAAAGTCCTGTATTGTTATTCTGTTTAAACAAAGGGTAATCAAATGCATCATTTAGATATGTTGGGTGATGAATGGTTTCATTTGCGTAAAAAATATAATTGTCAGTTTCTGATGTAAAATCAGTTTCTTCATTTATGAAATACAATCCAGAGAAATTGTCTATAAACGCCTTTGTATTGGTGATAGGATTTCTACAGTTTTTATAAAAAGTATTTCTAAAAATTGGAGGAAGAATTTGTAAAGTATTAAAATTGATTATTTCATGACGACAGATATTGTCTATTTCAAAAGTGGTTTTTGCATTTTCTTTGGAAAGAATAGTATCATATTTTTTTGAGTATAGTCCTTCTATATTTTTTACTAAGACATTATCCATTCCATCAAATTCTGAAAAATCTTTTTCAATAGATGGTTTATAATTGGACCACGGAGGATTAATAATTGTAGAAAACCAACCTTTTTCTCCAAAAAGAGTGGGTAAAAGAATTGTAGCTTCATTATGTTTTTTTACAAGAAGTTCAGAATTTCTTGCAGCCATTTCTTCTGGAGTATATTCATACCCGGCAAACATAGGAGGTGAACCTGTTAATGTATAAGCCCCATAACTTAGAGTGTTTTCGTAATTTATAAATCCATCAAAACTCTTTTTATATTGCGGGAACTGATCAAGAAAATAAGGGAGGTAGCAACCTATGGCTCTATCCATAAACAATAGGATGACATTTTTCTTTGTTTTTGAAAGATGAATAAATTTTTCAATTTCAGTTGAATCAACAGGTATTTCATTTTCTTTAACCTTTTTTAATTCAGAAAAAGATTTGTTTATCTTGTTTATATTTGCAATTCCTATAGGAAGCTGTGCAAGACAAAGAATTAAAGTTACTGTAATAATAAAGTTTAGATGTTTTTGTTTAAGTAGATTCCAGAAGATACAAATTGCTGTAAAAAAACAGAGGGGCAATATTGTATAAAAGGGAGTGTATACTTTTAAAGCGGACATGTGTTCCACATTAAAAACAACTTCTATAATTCCGTAGTCATATTTGAAGATAAAAGCGTTTGAAAGAGCTAAAGTAAATATAAGAAAAGAGAGGAATGCAAGAATTCTTTTTATTTTTTCACTAAACAAATGATAAATAACGTATGGCCAGAAAACAAAGAAACCAAAAAATATAGATAGCGTGACATAGATATACGAAAATGGAGAAGAAGTTTTTCCTAAAAATGAAAACTCCACCGGGCTTGATGAGATTATTATTGATGGCAGTAAAAAGCCGGAAAGTAAAGTTGTTCCTATTCCACTAAGTATAAGAATTGGAAGGTTATTTTTAGATATATTTTTTATTGTTGCTGAAGAGATATTTATTTTTATATGTTTAAAGAGTTTTGATATAAATGGTAATATTACTATTACTATAGAAAAAAGTAGGATTGCACATTTTCTCCATATAGCGCCACTTTGGGAAAAAAAGAATAATGATATGGAAATAAAAATAACACTAACAATTATATGAAGAATTTTCTTTGGATTCTTTTGTTTCATAATTATATTTTTAAACAGAGAGAATATATTATTTAAAATCCAATAGCAAACAAGTCCCGAAGGTGAATTATAGAGAAGAAATAAAAATACAATAGCCAATCCATAAATTTGAACTTTTTCCTTTAAAGGTGTGTTCTTTAAATAAATTGCTCCAGATACAAAATTTATTATGGTCATTAATATTGGAAGCACATTTATACTATAACTTCGTTCTCCTCCAAAAGGAATTCTTAGTAAACTATCTGGAGAACCTAAATCCTTAAAAATCCACCATGAAGCGCCTGTTAATGTTGTGTTATGACTTAAATAATGATATGCTGCGATAAAAAATGGTATCTCTATAAGAATAGAAAGACTAGAACGCAGAGCATATAGCGGGTGATAATTATTTTCGCGATAATATGTCTGCAACATCATAAAACGCTCATCGCCTTTGAAATGTTTTTTGATGTGTTTGACCCATTTTGAAAGCTGCATTTGTATGTTTCTTTCTTTTTCTTGAATACGGTCTGCAATATTGTATAAGGGCAGTGCAAGAAAGTTTATTACAAGGCTTACTCCAAAGACCGCACCTATCACGCCAACTGCATGTATTTTATTTATGACAAAAAGAAATACCCAATCAACAATTGTTTCAATTGGACTTATAATAATATTATATAAAAAATTCATAATGATTTTAACTCTTAAAACTACTATAATCAAAAATATTATTTTTTACAATCATGTTCGCATAGTTGTATTCTTTAACACACACCAATTGATTTCATATAATCACGCAACACACATGTAAAATGTGTCATTTCTTCAGGCTTAATGTCACCCATGTTGGCAATACGGAATGTGTCTATGTTGCCAAGCTTCCCGGGGTAGATTGTAAAGCCAAATGATTTTGCATAATCGTGAAGTGCTGTGAAACTGTATTTTGGTGTTTCCGGAATCAAGATCGCTGTGATGAAATGACTCTGATACTTTCTGTCTACGAGCATCTTAAGTCCTATTTCATCGAGTGATTTTACAAGGATTTCCCAGCAGGCCGTGAAGCGGTCATAGCGTTTTTCGATTGTCTCTACCTTTGTTTCTGTAATTGCCTGTTTAAGGGCATAGAAAGTCTGTACAGGTGGAGTAAAGCGGGTCTGCTTTGTTTCAAGGAAGTATTTGTACTGGTCGTAAAGGTTGAGGTAGTAGTTACGCATTGGCCAGTCTTTCTGCTTAAGAAGTTCATCGCGTTTGCATACAACAAAACCAACGCCAGCCATACCGCCGATATGCTTGTTTGATGTACTTGTCGCAAAGTCAATTCCAAATTTACCAAGGTCGATTGGCATACCACCATAAGCAGATACGATATCACAGATTGTTGTCATTCCGTATTTTTTTGCCATAGGACAGATTGTAGCAAGGTCGTTCAAGAGACCTGTTGTTGTTTCGTGGAAAACGATTGCAAAAGTTGTATATTTTTTGCTCTTCATCTGCTTTTCAAGAGCCTTGATGTCGATTGGCTCGTAGGTAGATGATTTGAATACATCCATATCAATGCCGTAAACGCTGGCAATTTTTGCAAGGCGGGCACCGTAAGAACCGTTATCTACTACCAGAAGCTTTCCGTCAGGAGGAACACAAGAGCTAACCATTGCTTCGTCTGCACCAGTTCCTGAACAGCCGAACATTACACTGATGTATTCTTTCGGGTCTGCGCAGACTTCTGTAAGGCCTTCAGCAACATCTTCCATAAGTTTTCCGAATTCAAGCTCGCGAGGGCAGATATCTGCAACAACCTGAGCATATTTTACGCTGTCTGTAGTTGTAGAAGGGCCCGGGTTCAAAAGAACTTCGCGGCGAACATTCCATAAAGATTCGTTTTCTACAATACGAGGCCAGATTTCTTTTGTAGCACGTTCCAGCATGCTTTCGTCATCAATTTCTGTCCAGGCATAGTATTCAATTTTGTGAACGTAAACAGGTTCGTCCATGCTTGTTGAAACATGCTTAAGGACATTTTCATAATCAATTTTAATAAGTGATGCATCGCTCTTGTAGTAGTCCATCATCTTGTCAAGACAAGTCCTGCTGATTTTTGTAATTCCTACAAGTTCGCCGGCAGGATTCGGGATGACAGATTTATCTTTACTTACGTCGGTTAATACATCGTCATCGTTTGCGGCAAGGTAAACTTCGTCGTGACTGTTTGATTTTCCGCTTGCGAGAATTACGTTATCGCGCTCTTCATTCTGCAAAACTTTAAGTCCTACTGCATCATAAATCAAATCACTTTCAAGAAGAATGAAATCCCCCTTGATAAGCGGTGCGCAGACTGCAAGAGTACCCATGCTGCTTGTATTTGCATAGTTGTCATTGCGGACTGTTTTAATGATGTGATATTTTTTTGCAAGCTCGTCATAATATTCAGAGCAGTGGCCTGTTCCGATAATGATTTCTTCGATTCCGGCTGCAATCAGCTTCTGAACCGAGCGTTCAACCATTGGAACGCCATCAATTTCTATAAAGCCTTTCGGCATTTCTTTTGTTCTATCGCCAAAGCGGCTGCCGAGTCCGCCTGCAACAATTACTGCCTGTCTAACCATAGTTTTCCGCCTGTTATTTCAAAAAATTCATCAAAGCGATTTTGTTTTCAACCGGAGTTGATCTAGGACGCCCCAAATCTTTGCGAGCACCCTTTCTTACTAGTACTTCCACAAAAGTAAGTTTTTCTTTTGTCTCTGCATCATCTAAAACTGCATCGAGTTCTTCTGGAGTGGTAACTTTCACTACGTTTTCATAGCCGCAGCCTTCTGCAATTTCGCAGAAGTCAACTTCGCGGCCAACTGTAGGCTGACCTCCGACTGAGTCATGGGCACCATTATTCAAAACAAAGTGAACGTAGTTAGAAGGTTTACGGCTTCCGATTGTTGCCATACCGCCCATCTGCATGATAGAAGCTCCGTCTCCGTCTACACAGAATACCTGTCGGTCTTTTTTCTGCATTGCAATTGCAAGGGCAATCTGGCTTGCGTGACCCATTCCGCCAACTGTAAGGAAGTCGCGGTCGTGGCCCATATTGTGCTTATCGCGGAGTTCGTAAAGCTCGCGGCTAATCATACCTGTTGTAGAAACAAAGGCAGTTCTGTCATCTGCAGAAAGCATGATTTTTTCGATTGCTTCTTCGCGGCTCATTTTTCCTTCTACAGGAATGTTATTCTGAAGTTTGTATTCGTCAAAAGTTCCCTTGCGGATTACAAAGGCGTACTGGGCATTGTTTTCTTTAATATATTTGTAGGCCTTTTCAAACTGAGCTGGTAAATCAGCTTCGTTGTCAGAAAGAACTTCGTAAGGAACCTTCATTGCATCCAGAAGGTCGCAGGTAACTTTTCCCTGTTTTACGTGCTGAGGTTCATCGTGTACGCCAGGTTCTCCGCGCCAGCCGATTACAATCAGCATAGGAATTGAGTAAACATCAGGGTCTGCGATAGACATAAGAGGATTTACCATGTTTCCTTCGCCCGAGTTCTGCATGTAAATCATAGGGATTTTACCAGTTGCAAGGTGATAACCAGTTGCAAGGCCTGTTGCGCTTCCTTCGTTTGCAGAAATAATGTGATTTTCTGCAGGAGTGTTATCTGTAATGTAGGCGCAGATGTTTTTAAGAAGAGAGTCTGGAACTCCTGCAAAAAAATCTGTGCCGTTTTTAATCAATAAATCGTAAAAATATGATGGTCTGATCATTTAGTTTTCCTTAATTATTTAGTACCAGGGATGAGCTCAAGAATCTGCTTAATCGGCATACAAATGTCGTTTACTTCGAGAGAGCGTTCTGCCTTCAAAATTGTTTCGGCGCATTTTACCATTGCAGGGTAGCTTGCGCGCAGCATATGGTTTGCATAAATGATGATGTTTGCACCCCATTCAGCGAGTTCGTCTTCTGTAAACTGATTATAAGTTGTCGGGACAAGTACGATAGGAATATTTTTGTATTCTGCACGGAATTTCTGACAGAACTCTTTGATATCCATTCCGCTTTTGTCCTTAGAGTGAATCATTACACCGTCGGCACCGGCACGAACTGCAGCAAATGCCTTCTTAATAGCTTCATCAACAGAGTAACCTGCAATGATTTCTTCAATGCGGGCAATAATCATAAAGTCTTTTGTAACCTGAGCTTTTTTACCGGCAGCAATCTTTTCACAGAATTCTTCTTCTGTTGCAAGAACCTGTTTTGCTTCTGTACCGAAGAGAGAGTTCTTTTTGAGACCTTTTTTGTCTTCGATAATTACGGCACTAACACCGTTGCGCTCAAGGGTACGAACTGTAAATACAAAATGCTCTGGAATGTCACCTGTATCACCATCGTAAATAATAGGCTTTGTTGTACACTCTAGAATATCTGTAAGCGAGTGCATGCGTGTTGTAAGGTCCACAGCCTCAATATCAGGTTTGCCTTTAGAAGTAGAGTCTGTCAAAG
>DFJV01000145.1:2613-3999 GCA_002373205.1 Treponema sp. UBA3662 | reverse complement strand
TTGATTCAATGCAAGGAGCATAGACATGAGCGTAATTTGTTATTCATTAGGAGCCGCCGAAGAAGTAACCGGCAGCAAACACATATTCGAAGTAGACGGGCGCAGCTTTATGGTGGACTGCGGAGCCTTCCAGGGAAAGCGCGCTGAATCAGACTCAAAGAACCGCAACTTTGACTTTGCGGCAGACAAAATAGAAAGCGTAATCCTTACCCACGGCCACTACGACCACTGCGGACTCTTGCCCGTACTGGCAAAAAACGGCTACCGTGGAAACATCTATGCCACGCCTGCCACCCGCGACCTTGCCAACATCGTAATGATGGATTCAGCCCGCATTCAGGCACGCGACGCAGAATTTCTTGCAAAACAGGCACGCAAAAAAGGAGAGAAATTCTTCTGGAAACCACTGTTCAAAGAAGAAGACTGCGTAAAAGCCGCAAACCAGATAGTCTCACTTGGCTACAACCGCAAAATGTACATTGCACCAGACGTCCAGCTTGAATTCTTTGATGCAGGACACATCCTTGGCTCAAGCTTTGCATACTTTACCATAACAGGCCAAAGGGCAAACCCCATAACCGGCAAGACCGAAAGCAGCGGAATGGGAAGCGGAAGAAGATTCTGGCACCGTCTCTTTGGAAAGACAAGCACACCCGCCTCCAGCTCACAGGGCACAGGAGAAGCGGCACTCAGGGGAGCACCCTCAGACGAAATCCGCATACTGTACACCGGAGACCTTGGCCGCAACGAAAAGCCCATCATCAGGAACCCGGCAACAAATGTTCCTGCCCCAGACTACATCTTCCTGGAAAGCACCTACGGAAACCGCCTGCACGAAGAGCCAAAGGTTGCAATGGACGACCTTGTAAAGCTCATCAGACGCGCGGTAGACAAAAAGGGCAAAATCATAATTCCTTCATTTGCAATAGAGCGTGCCCAGGAACTTGTCTACTACCTGCACCTGCTTGTTGACCAAAAAAAGATTCCACAGATTCCAATTTACATGGACAGCCCAATGGCGGTAAACGCAACAGGCATCTACCAGCTGCACCCCGAATGTTACAGCGAAGAAACAAACGAGGCATTCATCCAGCACCACAAGAACCCGTTCGGATTCAACTCGCTTTCATTCGTAACAAGCGTAGACGAATCAAAAGCCCTTAATAAAAAGCAGGGGCCAATGATTATCATAAGCGCAGACGGAATGTGCGAAGCGGGGCGCGTCCTCTACCACCTTGCCAACAACATCTCCAACCCCAACAACATCATCCTGATTGTAGGCTACATGGGAGAAAACACCCTTGGCCGAAAAATCTTGGACGGACAAAAAGAGGTAAAGATTCTTGGCGACTGGTACAACGTAAAAGCCGACGTGGAAAAAATCAA
>DFJV01000145.1:2275-2558 GCA_002373205.1 Treponema sp. UBA3662 | reverse complement strand
GCATTCAGCGCCCATGCCGACTACAAGGAAACAACCGCCTGGCTTAACTCAATAGACACAAGCCGCCTAAAGAAAATCTTCCTTGTCCACGGCGAAAAGGACAGCCAGGCCTTCCTAAAGAAGCACCTGGAAGAAAACGGCTTCCCCAACGTAGACATAGTAAAATACGGCCAGACCTACACCTTGGACTAAGAAGCACAGGTAGAACAGGGCCTGCAAATGGCCTTGCAATCCGGCTGCTTTTGGCAGGCTTACTTGAAATAAATCCTAGCCCCGATTGGAA
>DFJV01000145.1:0-2091 GCA_002373205.1 Treponema sp. UBA3662 | reverse complement strand
AAAAAAAACAAAAAAAATAAAAAACTCTCTTGACCTGGTCTTTTGGGCCAGGTTTATTATTTGTTCAAGAACAATACGGAGGACAAATAATGAAAGATTTAAGTTTGATGACTTGGAAGGAGATTGTGGAAGTTAACAAAGAAAATGCCATTGCATTCATTGTGATGGCACCCATCGAGGAACACGGCCTTTGCCTTCCGCTTGCCACAGATTTGATTGAAGGCCAAGCCTGGAGCAAAAAAGCCATGGAAGAGCTTGAAAAAAATCATGGGCTTGACTGCTATTTTCTTCCCACATTCCCAATTGCGGCCGCATCGGTAAACGAATTTTACGGTTCAATTCATTTTTCCATGAAGACAACATACGAGGTTGCTTACGAAATACTGGAAAGCATACGCTGCATGGGCTTTAGGCATATAGTTCTTATCGCTTCCCACGCAGACCCCGACCATCAGCTTGCAGTTACAAAAGCGGTAAGAAAGGTAAACAGAAAAAACAACATCTGCGCAATTGCTCCAATGGGGGCAATCTTTATGGGGGCAGGACTTGAGCAGCCAAAAGAAATACAAAGTATGGAAAAGGAGCACGGAAACGACTTTCATGCAGGCTGGATAGAAACGTCGTCTTTGCTAAGCATCAACAAAAAGCATGTGCGCCAAGGCTACAAGGATTTACCCGATTCAAATATAAGCGACAGGGAAATGATTTTTAAAAAGAAGCAGCTAAAGGCAATGGGAAAATATGGGCACATCGGTTTTCCAAGGCTGGCATCAGAAGAGCTGGGAAATCTTTTGAACAAAAACTGTGTTGAATCTATATGCGAAGCGGTGGTAAACTTTTACCGCAGAGAAGGATACAAAAAGTACGACGATTATTTTTTATACAAGATACTTCCCCTGCACATTGGTTTTATAAAAGTCTTTGGCAGGGTAAGAAGAAGAAAGGTGGGGCAATAATGTATACGCGCGGTCAGTTTGCAGTAATAGGAAAAGTTGGCAGAAAGGCTCTGCGCATTTACGATGAAGAAGGATTGCTTGTTCCCGCATCAGTGGACGGACAAAACGGCTACCACTATTACAGCGAAGAGCAGCTTGCCCTTCTTGAAAAAATAAAGAGCCTTAGAAAAATTGGCCTTTCCCTTTACGAAATAAAACAGGTGCTGGACGGAAAAGCAAACGAAGAAAATCTTATCAAAAGCAAGATAAGGGAAATGGATTTGCATCTTAAAGAAGTAAAGGAATTTGCTTTTTCAGACAAAAAAAATAAAGATGAAGGCAAAGACTTACAAGTGGATATCCGTCCATTTAAAAAATGCCGCTGCCTTTACCTTGCAGAAAATGTTGAGCTAGAAAACCTTGGCATGTCCGTGGGAAAGCTGTACGAAAAAGCTGCCCGCCAAGAAATGGAAGTTGCGGGTAGCCACTTTGTAATTTACCAGGGGCTTTTGCAAGAAGACGGATTTTCCATGATGAGCTGCCTTCCTGTAAAGAAGTGCAATTCAGAAGACACTGAAGACACAATAGAAGTTTTTGAAGAAAGCTGCATCCACATTAAATTTACGGAAGGGTTTTCTAAAGTGGCAAAGGCGCATGTGCTCTTAAAGGAATATGCGGAAAGCCAAAAGATTGCGCTTGCAGGAAAAGCCTATGAAGTTTACAATAAGGACATGACCGTGGATGTGTATTACCCGGTAAAGATTGGGGCTTGGGAGGAATTTAAAAATGACGGAAGATGAACTTAAGGCCATGACGGAGCGTCTGGACAAGCTGGAAATAAAATTATCCTATATGGAAGATTTTGTTCAGCAGTTGCAGGATGTGGTTACCTCTCACACACAGACAATAGAAGTGCTTAGAAAGGAAAACAAAATATTGAGCGGCAAAATCCGAGACATGTCTGACCAGCTACAGGGGGAAATTCCTAACAGAAAGCCGCCCCACTACTAAAGGACATATTTTCTTATGAGAAGCAGCGAGGGGTTCACTGCTTCCACAGAAATTATTTCCACATTAATGACATCCAAATTGAAGGAAACAAAAGGGCATTAATTAACGTTGAAGCAAGAGCTAAACAGATTCCTATTTTTTTATT
>DFJV01000157.1 GCA_002373205.1 Treponema sp. UBA3662 | reverse complement strand
AAGTTTTTGATTCTGCAAAACTGTATCTCTAAAATAGTCTTCCAGAACAAAATAGAGTTTTTCATTCTGTACAATATTCAGTTTCTCATCGTTTTCTTTATGTAAGATTGCATTTCCTGTTGAATGGAAAGTTGTAATGGGGCAATCTATTTTCAGCTGCTGATTGATTTTTTCTTTTAGTTCGCCAACGGCTTTGTTTGTAAAAGAAACTACAAGTATTTCTTTTGGATTGATATTTTTCTTTTCCACAAGATATTTTACTTTTGCTGCAACTGTTGTCGTTTTTCCAGCTCCTGCACCTGCTATTACAAGACAATAATCTTCGTCTGTAAGAATAACTCGACGCTGGTCATCATCCAGCATAATATTCGGGTCAACATCAGACAGAATCCTGTCAAGATAAATTTTTTCTGATTCAAGTTTTTGTGAAATAAAGTTTTTATTATGTTCTGCAACAAGATTTTTTATATCAGAATATTTTATAAGAATAGAAACTATAAAATCTTCTGCAACAGAATTTTTCTTACAAAAATCTGGCAGCAAATCATCATTTTGTAACTGTTGAAAATATGAAATTACATCCTTCGTGGCTTCTATCTTTTTCAGGTAATCCGATTTTGCAGTGTAAGAATCCTTGGAAAGGATATCATCAATATAATTATTAAATGAAAGAATCTCCGTTATCTTTGGATTATCAGAATGAAAGATATTTTTATTTTTCTTTACAGAGCCATTGTTGTTGCCAAAAATACGATTCAAAAGAGACATAAAATATCCTGTTAATCACAAATTATATCATAAACTCATAATTATATGGAGTTTTCTATTCATAAATTATAAGTCATTATTCCTGTGCAAAAATATCACTCAAGTGAGGTGTGAGCATAACAATTGCTTGGATCTCATGCAGCCGTCATAAAAAAGTCAGTCTTCCCAGGTTCCGTTCTTCATTTCTGTGCAGATGCGCTTCCAGCTGTCGTAGCGGAGGGGGCTTATGTTTCCTTCTTCTACGGCTTGGGTGATGGCGCAGCCTTTTTCATGCATGTGGGAGCAGCTCATTCCGAATGCGCATTTGCCAAGGTAGGGCTTAAAGTCGCGGAAGTAGAGGGCCAGGTCGTCCGCGTCTATTCCGTGCAGGATGAAGCGCCTTACTCCGGGTGTGTCGATTATGTCTGCGCAGGCTCCGACTATTCCTCCGATTAGGGCTTCGTCTATCTGTATGTGCATCAGCGAGCCTTTTGTGGTTGTGTGTTTTCCGCGGCCGTATTTTTGGCTTAGGCTTCCGGTTTTTAGTACTACGTCGTTGTCCAGTACGTTTATTATGGAGCTTTTTCCAACCCCGCTTTGGCCAACAAGGGCAGAAAGGTGGTTTTCCAAAAGGGATGCAAGTTCTACCATGCCTTCCCCGGTTTTTGCGCTAAGGCGGATTACTTTGTAGCCTATGTCTTCCCAGTTTTTGAGCCTTTCCTGCACTTCTTCGTCCTGGGCGGCTGCAAGGTCGTACTTGTTGCAGACTATGACAGGCGTTATGTTCTGGTTTTCTGCTTGTGCCAGTGCCCTGTCTATGAAGCGTGGTCTGAATGGCGGTTCGTCCGGTGTAGTTACGATTAGCAGGTAATCTAGGTTGCATGCCATGAGCTGGGGTAGCTTTTTCTTTATGTTCCAGCGCACAAATTCATTTCTGCGCTCCTGTACGCGTATGATGCGTCCTTTTTTTTCTTCCAGAGATGCCTCTTCCAGTTCTACGATGTCTCCCGGTGCAATGGGATTGTAATAATCCTTGTCCGACTTGAGAACCTTGCCCTTTATTGAACAGTCGCGAGTGAGGCCGTCCTCGCATTCAACTTCAAATACATTTTTGCTGCCGTTTAATATTAACCCGTGCATATTATTGAATTCTGAATGAAAATTTGCCGTCTGTCAAGATGGGGAGAGCGTTTTTAGGGAGGGCGTTTTTGGGGCAGGGAGTTTTTCTTATTTTTTATAGACTTTTTTTACTGGAATGTGTCAGATTGTGAACTTTTAAAGCAAATATATATATGTGGGCTTGAGAACTTTGCTTTTTGGGCTTTGCGACTTTTACTTTGCGGAGGTTTCAATGGTTTATATTCAGAGTTCTTCTTGGGAAGACGCAACGCTTGCAAACCGCTTTATGTTTTACAAAATTTTTACGCATTATCCTCTTGAATGCAAGCGGCTGCTGGAAATTCTGCTGCACATGGAAATTGACCGGATTGAACCGCCTTACGGGGAGGCAGACTTTGAGGTGGACTTTGACTCAAAGGGGATTAGGCTTGATGTCTACACAAAATCGGATGGCCGCAGGTTTGACATTGAGCTTCAGAATGTGGATACCAAGGAGCTTGCAAAGCGTGCCCGCTACTACCAGGCTCTGATGGACATAGATACTTTGAAGCGAGGTGAGCCTTACTCCAGTTTGCCTGAGTCATACGTGCTCTTTTTGTGTCTGGATGACATTTTTGGCTGCGGTCTGCCTGTCTATTCATTCCAGAATGTCTGTACAAGCGACAGCCGGATAAAAATGAATGACGGAACATATAAAATCTTTTTTAATGCAAAAAAATATGATATAATGCCTACAGAGGAAGAAAGGGAATTCTTTAAATTTTTGTGTGGCGGCGGTGCGGGGTCTGCATTTACAAAAGACCTTGACATGCTTGTTGCGTCTGCCCGCCACAATGCGCAATGGAGGCAGCAGTTTATGACTTGGGAGCAAGAAGTCCAGCTAAGCTATCACAGGGGCATTGCGGAAGGTGTTGAAAAGGGGCGTAAAGAGGGGCTCAAAGAAACTGCAATAAAAATGCTTGAGGACGGATATTTGCCTCTGGAAAGGATTTCTGAATACACGCAGCTTTCTGTTGAGGAACTAAAGGCTTTGCTGCTTGGTAAGCAAAATGGAGTCTGA
>DFJV01000029.1 GCA_002373205.1 Treponema sp. UBA3662 | reverse complement strand
TCTACGGAAGCGACAAACCAGACCTGCGCTTTGGAATGAAGATTCAGGATGCGGCATTCATGGCAGGGCTTAGCGACTTTAACGCATTCAAGGCAGGGGCAGCAAACCCGGGCATGGATGTTGAACGCCACAAGAGAAGCGGACTAAAGGCTCTTGTAGTAAAGAACGTTGCAGACAAATACAGCCGTAAGAATATAGAGGCTTTGGAAGAAGTTGCAAAGAAATACAAGGCAAAGGGCCTTGCATGGATGAAGGTTACTTCGGCAGACTCAGCAAACGGCTCAGGCCTTACATTCGAGGGCGGAATAAGCAAATTCTTTGCAGGAAAAGAAAGCGAAATCTGTTCAAAGCTTGGTGCGGAAAAGAACGACCTGCTTCTTTTTGTAAGCGACGAGCAGTGGCAGACGGCATGTACCGCAATGGGAGCCGTACGCAAGCAGCTGGGCAAAGACCTTAACCTCTACGACCCAAAAGATGAATTCCACTTTGTATGGATTATAGACTTCCCCTACTTTGCATGGAACGAAGAGGAAAACCACTGGGAAACAGAGCACCACATGTTCACGCTTCCCCAGAAGAAATACTGGCCAACTTTGGAAAGCGACCCGGGTGCCGTAAAGGGAGACCTCTACGACCTTGTTCTTAACGGCTACGAACTTGCAAGCGGCAGTATGCGTATTAACGACCCGGATTTGCAGCAGCGCATCTTTAAGATTGTTGGCTACTCAAACGAAAGGGCTCAAAAGGCATTTGGCTTCTTGGTTCAGGCATTCAAGTTTGGCGCACCGCCGCACGGAGGAATTGCACCTGGCCTTGACCGCCTTGTAATGCTTATGTGCCACGAGGACAGCATCCACGAAGTTATCGCATTCCCAAAGAACAACCTGGCGGCTTCCCCAATGGACGAATGCCCATCCCCGGTAGACGAGTCGCAGCTTAAGGATTTGCACATAGCCTGCACAGAAGTGGAAAAGGACTAGTTTCTTCTTTCTTGATTTTTGGATGGTAGCTTTTTTTAGCTCTACCATCCATCTTTTTGCTAAATCGACCGAACAACCGGGGTGCAAGCACCCCTTTTTCGCGTCACCGCCCTTTCGGGGTTCCGGCTTTCGCCTCCATTGCTTGCGCAACCCGCCTTTGGCGGGCCCCTACACGGCGGCATAGGATTGATTGAATTTTGTCTGCACAGGGGAAATGTCCAAAAGCAAAAAGGGCAAAAAAAATCGCCGGACGGCAGGAAAAAAATTAGGAGGATAAAACCTGCAGGCCGGCAATTAATAGAAAGATTGTAATGATGTAAAGGAGAGTAACCATCATTTCCTTAAAAATCTACTATTACAACTATACATCATATCTTAAAATAAATAAAGAGTTATAACAAAAGATTAATAACTTTTATAGTGCATTTGACATCAATATAAAAAAAAACTACACTAGCACCAGATGAATTTGCTTGAACTAAAGAAAATTACATATAAATATCCTCTGGCAGAAGAGCCCGCACTAAAAAACATAGATTTAAGCATCCAAAAAGGAGAATTCATTACCCTTCTTGGCACAAACGGCTCCGGAAAAAGCACCCTGGCAAGGCTTATGGCAGGATTTTTTAAGCCGGATTCTGGTTGCGTAGAAATTCAGGAAGGCTGCGTTCCGGGCATTGTCTTTCAGCAGCCCAAAGACCAGATTGTTGCAAGCGTTGTAGAAAGAGACACCGCTTTTGGCCCCCAGAACCTGGACATGACTTTGGGAGAAGTTGAACTGCGCACCATAGAATGCCTTTCGTTAACTGGGCTTTCAGACAGGGCTAGTTCAAGAACATTCGAGCTTTCTCTTGGCCAGACGCAGAGGCTTGCCCTTAGCGGAATCCTTGCCCTCTTTCCAGACCTGCTAATCCTTGACGAAGTTACAGCCATGCTTGATCCTGCTTCCCGAGAAGAAATCATAAAGCTTGTGCAGGTATGGAACGAAAAGGGAAATACGGTTGTTCAGGTAACCCACGATGTAGACGAGGCCTTGCGGGCAGACAGAATCATTGTTATGGAAAAAGGTTCAGTCATCTTTGACGGCCCAAGGGAATCATTTGTTCAGAACCAAGAAATAGTAAAAAAAGTCTTTGACGATGAAGTGTCACTTTACAGAAAGCCTCTGACACAGGACGAACTAGAAAAAAGAGGAGTCTCCCTAAAGGCAGAAAATCTTAGCTTTTCCTATCCGGGGCGAGAAATCTTTAAGAACCTGTCTTTTTCTCTGCGCAAGGGAAGTCTAACGGCTCTTACCGGCCCAAGCGGATGCGGAAAGTCCACACTTTTTGAATGTCTTTCGGGGCTTAACTTGGAATGCAAGGGAAAAGTCTATGCAGAAGACAGGCCAGCCCTTGCCCTTCAGGAAAGCGAGGCATCACTTTTTGCAACCTACGCTGCGGACGACGTTGCATTCGGCGCAAAAAACAGGGGCGTGGAAGGAAAGGCACTTCTTGAGAGGGTAAAAAATTCCATGGAAAAGGCAGGCCTGCCATTCAAAGACTTTGCAGACAGGC
>DFJV01000085.1:1701-12083 GCA_002373205.1 Treponema sp. UBA3662 | reverse complement strand
TGGCAAATTTAACATTTTTTCGCGTATCAGAATTTAAGACTATTACAATAAAATTTTCCGCCAAAAATAATTTTTTGTTATATTTTTGACCACCCTAGATAAATATCTGTATTGTAATAAGTTACAGACTTACAATACTGTCATATAGCAGAATTAATAATAGGTGTTTTTTTGCTAACACAAAGAATCCGTCACCCTGAACTTGATTCAGGGTCTGTAGCCACTGTGGCTGAATGTTCTACAGATCCCGAATCAAGTTCGGGATGACGATTGCATGGCGGTTCTCGTTGGGAAGGTGTTTTTTTGCAACAAAAAAATCCGCCCCCTGAGCCAGTCGAAGGGAGCATGTATGCAAAGAGATGACGGCCCTTCGAGAGCCTCAGGGACCACCCTTCGACCGGCCGCTTGACGCTGCGAGTGCAGGGACCACGTTGCGGTGCACGGAATGTATCTTGCAAAGGTATGCCACCCCACATCCGTCACCCTGAACTTGATTCAGGGTCTGTAGCCACAGTGGCTGTATGTTTTACAGATGCTGAATCAAGTTCAGCATGACGGTTGCATGTAGGGTTGGGGCTTTGACTGCGCACTTGAAAAAGCTCTTTCTTAGTGCTATAAAATTCATTATGAAAAAGATTTCTTCTATATTAATGGTGTTTGCGGTGGGGCTTTTGGCGGGGGCGGTTTCTTGCAGTTCCGCGAAGCTTCATGTTAAAGAGGGCAGCGAATATAGCCCCGAAAAAATTTCCTACAAGGTGGGGCTTTTTGCACAGGAAGTTCATTCGCTTGGCTGGCGGAATTATTCTGTGGATTTAAAGGAACAGCCACTTTCTGGCAAGAAGGCAAATGCTGCAATTCTAAAGGAATACCCCGATGCAAAGCGTGCTTTTACAGGCACTTTTATTAGCGAAATGGAGCCAGCTTTTGACTGCACCTTTGTCTATACTGCTGACGAAAAAAAGTGCTATCTTAAGGCTGGAAGGAGCGGCACAAAGATTCTTGTTCAGAACCAGGACAGGATTGTTTCCAGCGCTGATGCGGTTCCGCTTGTTATTGTAAAGGTAAACGAGTATGAGCAGAAGGGGCAGACCTACACCCTTGTTGCGGACATTCCCTTTGGCATGAAGGTCTATGTCTATGGTGAAGAATATGCCCTTGTTAACCTGTATTCCTACCCGGCAGACATTCTTGTGAACAAAAAGTTTTCCAGAACCCTTACCCCAGAAGAGAATGAATTTGTAGCGGCGGCAATTTTTGCTTCCTACGACTACTTTAAGACCCTTTCCGAAAAGGACAAGACTGGGCTTTCTACATATTATTCTTCCTATTAGCGGATGGCTGATTCGTGCGAAAGAAATGTAGGTAAACTCGAATCACAAAATTGACAAAAGAGCTCGGAAAGTGTACATTAAAAGAAACGGGGACGCTTACAATCATCGAGCGACCGCCTCCGTTAAGCAATGTTGATAGCCTGCCGAAGTCTGGATCACTTTAGGCAGGCTTTTTTTGTGCTCTAATCCTATTTTGTCAGGAAGGTGAGCAGGTCTATAACAACTGCGATAATTGCAATGACGAGCATTGCTTTTTCATACTTTGTCACAGACAGCCTCCTTCATTCATGAGAAATCGGAGGCTAAGCCGCCACGAATGCAAGCGTCCCCTTTGATTCTCATGGTATCATTTCTATCAAATTGCCTCAATAGATGTAAGTTTAAATGATAGCAACCGTCACCTCTACGACTACTTTAAGCCCCTTTCCGAAAAGGACAAGACTGGGCTTTCTACTTATTATTCTTCCTATTAAAAAGCTGTCATTCCGAACTGCTGCGCCACATTCGTACGCCCTTGATACGAATGTGGGTTGGAATCTATAAATGCTAGTGGGCGTATGGCGGTACAGACCCTGAGTCAAGCTCAGGGTGACAGGGGCGTTTTTCTTCCTTGCCAAGTGTAAAAGGTCTCGAATAGCTTTTCTCTTCCTTGCCAATCAATACCGAGCCATGGAGGGCGACTTAGCAACCTGCAGAAGTGCAATGCGCTTCTGCAATCCTCAAAAAATCCAAGGAGGGATTTTTTTATGCAAAACCTACGCGGGATTGGAGGGGCGGCGAAGCCGTTGCCGGCAGGTTGAAGGGCGGCTTGTTTGCATATAGAAAGTGGCTTAAACCACTTGGTGTATCTTTGCGGTCAAAATGCATGTCACCTGCCGGTAATGGAGCGGTAGCGGAACCCCGCAAAGCCCGTGGCGCATAGGCATGTTCGGTCGGGTTAGCCAAAAAATGTATGGTAGAGCAATTATGTCTTCCGTCCAGAAAAAATATCAACTTTCAATTAGCAAGTCTTGGCTTTTAACTTTCATTTTTTTTCCAAATCCGCTATACTAAAAGGCAAGTCTTTTGACCTAACATTGTCCTAACCTTCGATGGAGTTTTTATGAATTACGGATATTTTGATGATGAGAAAAAAGAGTATGTAATCACCCGTCCAGACACCCCCCAGTCTTGGAGTAACTACCTGGGTTCAACTGAATACGGTGCCGTTATTACCAACAATGCCGGCGGCTACGGTTTTTACAAGTCTGGTGCCCGCGGAAGATTTTTGCGCATGCGTTTTAACTCCATTCCAATGGATCAGCCGGGACGCTATTTTTACCTCCGCGACAACGAAAGCGGTGACTACTGGTCTGCTTCCTGGCAGCCGGTTGGTAAGGACCTTGCTTCCTACAAGAGCGAATGCCGCCACGGTACAGCATATACTTCCATTACTTCTGAATATTCAGGCATAAAGTCCGAGACCCTTTACTACGTTCCGCTTGGACAGACTTTTGAATACTGGAGGCTGCGCCTTACAAACAATTCAGACAAGGCAAGAAAGCTTAGCGCCTTTAGCTACTGCGAATTTACAAACCAGTGGTCAACCGAGCAGGATCAGGTTAACCTTCAGTATTCCATCTTTATTACCAAGGGCAGCAGAAAGGACAACATGCTGCGCATTTCAATTCAGGACAACTTTGCAATCCAGAATCCAGACCGCCAGCTTGCATCCGGTGGTGACATGTGCATGAGCGCCTGGATGGCTTTGTGCGGTTCAAATCTTACGGCTTACGATACAGACCGCGCTGCATTCCTTGGAACTTACGGAAGCTACAAGGAACCTGCGGCTGTTATAAAGGGCAAGTGTTCAAACAGTGACGCTTACGGCGACTCTTCCTGTGGTTCTTTGCAGACAGAGATTGAACTTGCCCCAGGGCAGTCTAAGGAAATTATGGTAATGCTTGGTATTGGCGAGGCCAACACTTACGGCAAAAAGGCTGTTGAAGAATTTGGTTCTACAGAGCGTGCTGATGCTGAATTTAAAAAGCTAACGGAAAACTGGCATTCCAAGCTTGCAAGCTTTAAGGCGGAAACTCCCGATACGGACATTAACCACACCGTTAACATGTGGGGCCTTTACAACTGCCTTATCACTTTTGCATGGTCCCGCGCTGCATCCCTTGTTTACAACGGAGAGCGCGACGGTTTGGGCTACCGCGATTCAGTTCAGGATATCCTTGGCGTTTCTGCGGCAATTCCGGAGCAAGCAAAGGAGCGTATGTTCCGCATGCTAAGCGGCCAGGTTGCAAACGGCGGTGCAATTCCTGTTATTAGAACTGACCACAACCCCGGCCACGAAAAGGCACCCAACGAGGATGAATACCGTTCAGACGACTGTCTTTGGTTCTTTAACGCTGTTCCTGCCTATATTGCGGAAAACGGAGACTTTAACCTTTACAATACGGTTGTTCCCTACGCTGACCACGGAGAGGCCACTGTTTACGGCCACTTAAAGCAGGCCCTTTTGTTCAACCTTGAGCGCATGGGCAAGGACGGGCTTCCTTGCGGTCTTCTTGCTGACTGGAACGACTGTCTGCGCCTTGGCTACCACGGAGAAAGCTTGTTCGTGGCTTTCCAGCTGCGTCTTGGTCTTACTACATATTCCGACATTTCCCTGCGTCTTGGCAAAAAGGACGAAAGCGAGTGGGCATTGGCTCAGAGGGCAAAGCTTGACAAGGCAATTCAGGACAAGTGCTGGGACGGCAAGTGGTGGATTTGGGCTATTGCGGAAGACGGCACTGTTTACGGAACCCACACTTACGAAGAAGGCCAGGTCTACTTTAACACCCAGGTTTGGTCGGTCCTTAGTTCTGCCGCCACACCTGAACAGGCTGCATCCTGCATGAAGACTGTTAAGGAAAAGCTTGCAACTCCGTACGGACTTATGCTTAGCGCACCGCCTTTTGTGCACACAAGCGTGGACGTTATGCGCGCAGTAGTCTTTAACCCGGGAATCAAGGAAAATGCCGGTATCTTTAACCACACCCAGGGTTGGGGCATAATTGCAGAGACACTTCTTGGCCACGGTGACCAAGCATTTGAATACTGCAAGGCTGCAATTCCCGCCGCCTACAACGACAAGGCAGAAATCCGCCAGAGCGAACCCTACGTTGTTGGCCAGACCACATACTCAACCTTCTCACCAAGGGCAGGCAACACTCGCGTAAGCTGGCTTAGCGGGGCTGCAACGTGGAACTACTATTCAATCACCCAGTACATCTTGGGAATCCGCCCGCAGTACGAAGGCATGATGATTGACCCCTGTATTCCGCACGAATGGGACGGCTACAAAATCCAGCGCGTCTTCCGGGGCAAAACGCTTAGCATACAAGTCAAGAACCCGGAGCACGTCTGCTGCGGTGTTGCGGAGGTTACGCTTAACGGCAAAAAAATCGATGGCATCACCGTTCCCGCAAGCGAACTTGGCGAAAAGAACGAGATAGTCGTAGTCCTTGGCAAAAACGGCAAGCGCGACGACCACAGCGAGCGCCTGTAGTAGGTGAGCTGTCACCCTGGCTAAACAGTCACCCTGAACTGCTACGCCATATCCGTACGCACCTGCTACGAATATGGATTCAGGGTCTGTGAAAGTCTGACGTTCATTTTCTTTTTGGAGCGCATTGAATATTTAACTGCCTTGCCAGATTTTGTGTAAAACAAGTAGCGCCATGGAGGGCGCGTTAAATGTTGGCGCTAAGAGCGGGCGGATTTTCAAAGGAAAATCCGTCAGATGAAAAAGGCAAGGAGGCCTTTTTCATCGGGCTTTCCGGGGCTCCGCTTCCGCTCCGGCCCGCTGGCGCGGTCTTGCTGCGCAACCCCTCCAATCCCGGCTAGGCTTATTTTGCTATTTCGCATTGTAAAAACAGACGATGCCTCGTCCCCCAGACAAAGTGCCATCATCCTGACAAAGCCCTGTCACCCAGACGAAATGCCGTCACCCGGCCGAAATGCCATCATCCTAACGAAGCCCTGTCACCCAGACAAAATACCGCCACCCTAACAAAACTCGTCACCCAGACAAAGAACCGCCGCCCAGACAAAGAACCGCCACCAGAACGAAGCCTTGCCACCCAGACGAAGTGCCATCATCCTAACGAAGCCCTGTCACCCAGACAAAGAACCGCTACCCAGACAAAGAACCGTCACCCAGACGAAGAACCGCCGCCCAGACAAAGAACCGCCACCCGAACGAAGCCCCGTCCCCCAGAAGAAGTGCCGTCACCCTGAACTTGATTCAGGGTCTGTAAAAGCACCACCTTTATGTTACAAATCCTTTGCATCAGGGCCTGTCGAAGGGTGGTCCCTGCACTCGCAGCGTCAAGCGGCTAGTCGAAGAACCACCACCCAGACAAAGAACCGCTACCCAGACGAAGTGCCGTCACCCTAACAAAGCCCTGTCACCCAGATAAAATGCCGCCACCCAGACGAAGAACCGTCCCCAGACAAAGTACCAACATCCTAACGAAGCCCTGTCACACAGACAAAATACCGCCACCCAGAAGAAGAACCACCGCCCAGACAAAGCCCGTCACCCTGAACTTGATTCAGGGTCTGTAAAAGCACCACCTTTATGCTACAAATCCTTTGCGTCAGGGTCTGTCGAAGGGTGGTCCCTGCACTCGCAGCGCAGCGTCAAGCGGCTAGTCGAAGGGTGGTCCCTGAGCTTGTCGAAGGGCCGCCACTTCTTTGCAAACAAGCCCCTTCGACTGATTCAGCTAAGCTCACCAACCAAACTCATGACTCGTTTAGCAAAAAAAACTTCACCCGAACAAAGTCTTGCCACCCAGACAAAGAACCGCTACCCAGACGAAGAACCGTCACCCAGACAAAGAACCACCGCCCAGACGAAGAACCGTCACCATGGCGATGTACCGCCGCCCAGACAAAGTGCCGTCATCCTAACGAAGCCCTGTCACCCAGACGAAGTGCCGCCACCCGAACGAAGCTCGTCCCCCAGACGAAATACCGTCACCATGGCGATGTACCGTCACCCTGAACTTGATTCAGGGTCTGTATAATCTCCGCCCCTTTGCTACAAATCCTTTGCGTCCGGGTCTGTATTGCTGTCCACGCCTGAATGTTCCCTGTTGTAAGTAAAAAGCCCCATGCCATTTGCATTCAGCTTCTTGATTCTTGCAATGTAGTTGCTTCCCGGGTAAAGGGAATCAGCCTTCTGCATGTAGGCCAGAGCATCGTCCTTTTTCCCACGCTCAAAGAGGAACTGGGCATAATAAGTGTAAGTATAGAATTTTTCCGCATCGGTAACAGATGCCTTTATTGCCGCAAGAAAATGCTTTTCCGCCTTCTTCATACTGCCGCCAAGAATCCCCGGTGCATAGAACATCCACTGTCCAAGCCCCAGGTTTGCCGCCCACATGTTTGCACCGCTTTCCGCAGAAGTTTCGTACAAAGTCCTTACCCTCATTCCGTGGAACATTGCACTTGCCACAGAAAAACTCATGTAGCAGGACGTGGTGTCTCCAGTAATCATGTAAAAGAGCGGGGCAACACCGTCCTTCTTCCTGTGTGCGCTTATGTATTTTTCGTTGCGCTCCATCTGGCTCTTTAGGGCAAGACGCTCCTGCTTAATGTCTGCCTTTATGTTGAATATGTATTCAAATTTTGCAAGCCGCACGCAGCTTTCCCAGAATAGTTTTTCCTGCTCAAGGTCTGTGGCCTGGGCTGGCAGTTGGGCAAGAACTTCTTTTTCAAACTTGCCGTAGCTTTCTATAATTGCATTGTAGTCCGTGGATTTTGATGCCTGTGCGCGGCATTCGGTAAAGTCCCGGTATTTTTGCATAGTAAAAGAAGACATTGCTTTTGCAGCAAAAGAAGAAACTGAACAGATGAATGCTGCCATAATCAAAATACAGGGTTTTACTACTTTCATTTTTTACCTCTAAAAAAGTTGCTCTCACCAGTCTCTGCCAATATAACAAATTTTATAAAAGAAAATAACAGCTTTTTGTAAAAAAGTTTTTTCTATAATAATATGAAAATAATATGAATAATGTGCAAGACTGATAAGCGGTTGCAGCCACGGCAAACCTGAACTTTCACTTTAGCCTAAGAATCCTCTGGTTGCTTGACCCCCTAAAGTTAAGCGATATGTCCTTCTTTTCAAGAACAAACGGCCCGTCCACGAGTACGTTTATGCAGTCAAGCATTGCCTGCGTGTGCTCGCTATGCTTTTTCCCGTCGGCAGGCAGAATGTCCTTGTCATAAATGTAGCCTGTATAGCACCAGATATTCTTTTGCGGAAAAGCCTGCTTTACGCGCTGCAAAAATGGCGCAAGCACGGCCTGATTCTCTGGCTCAAATGGTTCCCCGCCCAAAACTGTAAGCCCAGAAATGAATTCCGGCTCAAGTGCCTTTAATATTTCTTCCTCGGTCTCTTTTGTAAACGGCTTTCCAAAACAAAAATTCCACGTCTCCTTCTGAAAACAGCCCGGGCAGCAAACCCTGCAACCGCTTACAAAGAGGGAAACCCTTACTCCCTCACCGTCCGCAATGTCAAATTTCTTTATGTTGCCGTAATACATTACCGGAAAATATAGCACTTTTGCGTAGTTTTGAAAATTAGGAATTTTACTTTTTTTGGAGCCATCTCGGTGCTTTTAGAAATTCTAAATCGATTGATTCGCGCGGAAGGGGTGCATACCCAGTAGCTTGCTGCGGGGTGCGCTGATTTTATGCTGCTTCTTATGCTAACATACACCGCATAGGGGACGCTTTGCAAACACTGGCGGCTTGCCTCCGATTTCTCATGAATGAAGGAGGCCGTCTGTGACGAAATACGAAAAAGCAATGCTTGTCATTGCAATAATCGCACTTGTTATAGACACGCTCACCTTCCTAATAAAATAAGGAAAAGAGCATAAAAAAGCCCGCCCATAGAGTAACGCCTTTCGGACGGGCTTATTAAAACAGCTTAACGGAGGCTGTCGCTTTAGTTTGCTTTGCGTCCCCGTTTCTTCCAATATATATCTTTGTCTCGTTTCCGTCAACTTGGCACAATGCATTTCCGTGTTACCAGGCATTCCCATGTTGCCTTTCCCCCTTCCCAACAAAACATCCGCTTTCCCAAGAAAATTTCCCCAAACACGTCAGTTTTCGAATTTTCAAAGCATATATATAAGTATATGAAAGAAAAAATATCTCTTATGAAAAGCAACTGGAAATCAGTTTTGGGCGCAACGGGAAGCAAAATATGGCTGAAAATCCATTTGCGCGGAGCGACCGAAGGGAGCGAAAGTCCTATTACCGCGCACCATGGATTTTCAGACAGATTTTGCTGGTAGTGGAGCCCAAAACTGATTTCCATGATTGCAGACGATTACCTCTTTGGCGCCCTGATGCACCAAAAAGATGTGTGTGCAGGAGTAATCGAAAGACTTCTTAATATGCAACCCATGCAAATCACCTACCCGGAAATCCAAAAGACCATAAGCCCCTTTTACGACACAAAGGGAATCCGCCTGGACGTGCTTGCCAACGACGGAAAAAGCCTATACAACCTGGAAATGCAAACATCCGACTACACCTCCCTGCCGCTAAGAATGCGCTTCTACCAGGGACTCTTGGACATGGATTTGCTTATGAAAGGAAAAGACTACAGCGAACTGTGTCACTGCTACGTCATCTTCATCTGCAAGAATGACCCCTTTGGCCTGGGCATGCCAGTCTACACCTTCTGCAATACTTGCCAGGAAAAATTTTCGCTAAAACTTAAGGACAAAAGCCTAAAGATATTCTATAATGTAACTGCATGGCAGACCGACACCAACGCCGAACGCGCAAGTCTGCTCCGCTACATAAGCACCGGCTCCGTAACAAGCCCGTTCACAAAACAGCTGGACGAAGCCGCACAAAAAATAAAAACAATAAACAAATTCAGGAGGGCATATATGATGAGAAACATCTACCTAGACGACGCAATGAGGCGCGGCCGAATGGAAGGAATCTTGGAAGGTGAAGCCCGGGAAAAGCGCAAAACCATCATCAGCTTTTACAAAAACAAAGTCTCCATAAGCATAATAGCATCTTCCGTAGGCAAAACCCAAGACGAAGTAAAAGAAATAATCCGCAGCGAACTGGGCCCCAACGCCTGCGAAGAATAAAAGCCGCAAGCAGTTTTTCTGGACGAAGACCTAAGGACGACAGTCTTAAGGACGAAGTCCTGCTTGCTCTACCATTTATTTTTTGGCTACAATCGGCCGTCATGCCAAATCGCCACCGCCCTTCCGCCCTTCGGTAACCCTCATCCCGCTTGCGCGGGACTAAAGGGGCTCCACGGCGGCGTAGGTTGCCTCAAAAAGAAAAAAAACTTGACAAAAGAAATAATAATCTGTTATAAATAAAAATATACCTGCCGAAAATAAAACCATCGGCACAAGAAGCAAACGACAGCGGCCAGTCCAATGGCGTCCCCTGCACCCGCAGCGAAGCGTCCAGCGGGCTCTCGAAGGGCGGTCCCTGAGCTTGTCGAAGGGTCGCCCGGTCAAAAAAGATGCCACCCGTCATCCTAAAAAGCACGGTCCGTCATCCTAAAACTGCCGCCGTCATCCTGAACTTGATTCAGGATCTGTTACTTGACTACCAACACAAGGGAAGGACTTTGGTTGCAGAATGTAGCATACCGATGCCCCACTTCCACCAACCAATAACCATCCACCCCCACAAACACCATCTTTTGAAAAGCGGGGTTCTTAGGGGCAAAGCCCCTAAGCCGTGCCGGGAAAGAGAGGGGGTCTGGGGGAGAGAAAACCCTCGCTTCGGAGTAGGGGGTTCTCCCTCCCCCAGAAGTGGGGTTCCAAGGGCCCGCCCTTGAAAAAACTAAAAATTTGTTACAAAAAATAACAAATTTTTTAAGAATTTGTTTGACATATTTGTAATTTGGTGATAATGTAATTAATAGAAATCCCTTTTGGGAGTTCTTATAAAAATAGGAGGAATCTTATGAAAAAGATTTTGGCTATCACTGCAATGGCAGCTTTCGCAGCTGTCTCT
>DFJV01000085.1:0-1630 GCA_002373205.1 Treponema sp. UBA3662 | reverse complement strand
TATCACATTTGGTGCTTGGCTCCGCAACCTTGCTGCTCCTGTAGCAAGTGATGGAGACGAAACAGTTACTGCTGGTGGTAACTCTTGGGGTTATGGTGCTCGTGCAGCTCGTATCGACATTACAGCTGTAGCTCCTGACGGAAACGCAGGTTTCAACATGCACGTCTTCGATGATATTTATGATGGACTTTCGCCAGACGAGGCAATCCTCTGGGTAAAGCCATTGGATATCGTAAAGGTTTCTTATGGACGCCATGACAATGCTACACTCCGTGGCGATGCATGCTACGGTTCATGGAACTGGCTCCGCCCAAGTGAATCTTGGTTTACAGATGGTGAAGGCTACTTGATGAGTGGAAACCAGAAAAAGGGTCTCATGATAGAAGCTACTCCGATGGAAGAACTCTATGTTCAGTTCTTTGCTCCTATAACAACAAAGGAAAAGGCTGGTACAACATACAAGAACCTCCAGGCTGGTTTTGCTTACACAGTTCCTGGCCTTGTAAAGGTTAAGGGTCAGTACATCGGTATGGGTGCTGCTAAGGGCGAAGACACAGAAGCTACAGCTGCTGTAGCTGGAAAGTGGACTGACAAAGACGGAAAAGCAACTACAGCTACTGCAATTGAGACTGCTTTGAGTATGGCTACTGGCGCCCTCAATACGGCAACTGGTTATCAGGATGCTTTGGCTGCAGGTTATACATATACAGCAGCTACACCTGCTGCTGCAGCAGCAGACGGTGCAGAAGGAAACAGCAACTGCGCTCTCGAAGCAGAAGTTGACGTTCTTGCTGTAGAAGGCCTCACAGCTGGTGTAGGTTTCCGCTACAACGTTGTAAAAGACGGAAAAGACAATAAGGCAGACAAGATGAAGGTTGCACTTTATGGTGCTTACCAGGTTATGCCAGAGCTCAAGGTTTCTGCAAATGGTGCAATCTACATGAACTACGACAGCAAGGTTAACCCTGTATTTGATGCTGGTGCTGGCATAGACTATGACCTTGGCGACGGTCTTGCATTGAACGCAGACTTCCGCTATCGCTCAGCTGTTAAGTACGATGGTGACAAGCTTGTTGACATTTCAAACGATGTTGAAGATGCTGATCACATTGCATTTTCTGTTGGCGTAACAAAGAACGTATCTTCTAACGGCTACATCGGAGTTGCATTCCAGGGTATCACAAACAGCGGTTCACTTGGTAACACTGTAATCACAGGTGTAAAGAATGACGATGGTGAACCAAAGAACTTCGTATGGGCAATCCCTGTTGCTCTCTCTGTATGGTTCTAATCTAGCGTAGCGCAAGCTACACTAACCTAAACCAAAAAGGCCTCCGGTTCGCTGGGGGCCTTTTCTGTTTTAAATCCGTAACAGAAATCATTGTATGTAAAGCAGCCCGGTCACTGAGCATAGTCGAAGTGCCGACGCTTCTTTGCAAACAGATTCCCTTCGACAAGCTCAGGGAGCAGGTATATCTTTGCAGATACATTACGTCTGCCACAACGCGGTCACTGAGCGCAGTCGAAGTGCCGACGCTTCTTTGCAAACAAGCTCCCTTCGACAAGCTCAGGGAACGGATTTTTTTGTGTTAGAAAAAAGTGTTCTCCCAACAAAGAACCGTCATCCCGA
>DFJV01000019.1 GCA_002373205.1 Treponema sp. UBA3662 | reverse complement strand
GTTCCTTGAGCTTTTCTTTGTCGTAGTCGGAAGTAGACTTTTCAATCTGCTTCTTGATTTCTGCAACGCGGTCAGCAATAGCTTTCTTGTCGCCAGAACCGTCAACGATTGTTGTGTTGTCCTTGTCAATCTTAACGGACTTTGCAGTACCAAGGTCTGTAAGCTCAACAGAGTCAAGCTTGAGGCCCATTTCCTTAGTAATAACCTTTCCGCCAGTAAGAATAGCGATGTCCTGAAGCATTTCCTTGCGCCTGTCGCCAAAACCAGGGGCCTTTACTGCGCAGCACTTGATTGTTCCGCGGAGTGAGTTTACAACGAGTGTTGTAAGTGCTTCACCGTCAACGTCTTCTGCAATGATGAGCAAAGCGCGGCCGGAATTTGCAACCTTTTCAAGAATTGGCAGCAAATCCTTCATTGTGGAAATCTTTTCGTCGTGGATAAGAATGTATGGATTTTCAAAAGTGCATTCCATGCGCTCGCGGTCGTTTACAAAGTAAGCGTTTACGTAGCCACGGTCAAACTGCATACCTTCAACAGTCTTAACGGTTGTGTCCATGTTCTTGGACTCTTCAACTGTAATAACACCGTCTTTGCCAACCTTTTCAATGGCTTCTGCAAGGATTTTACCAATCTCCGGGTCGTTGTTTGCAGAAATTGTTGCAACGTGGGTAATATCGTCGTTGCCCTTAACTGCACGGCTTGACTTCTTTACGGCTTCAACAGCGATGGCTGTAGCCTTGTCTATACCGCGCTTGATTTCTATAGGTGTCATACCGGCAGAAACAGCCTTGAGGCCTTCGCGTACGATTGCATAGGCAAGAACTGTAGCTGTTGTTGTACCGTCACCAGCAACGTCATTTGTCTTGGAAGCAACTTCGCGTACAAGCTGGGCTCCCATGTTTTCGAATGGGTCCTTAAGTTCAACTTCTTTTGCAACGCTTACGCCGTCCTTTGTGATTGTAGGTGCGCCGTATTTTTTGTCTAGCATAACAAGGCGGCCGCAGGGACCGAGCGTAACTTTTACAGCCTGGGCAATCTGTTCAACCCCGCTCAGCATCTTCTTGCGGGCTTCTTCATTGTAAATCAATTGTTTAGCCATTTTCTTACAACTCCTATAATTAAAGCGCCATTTCCACTTGGGGAAGGCGTAATTTCTTTTGTTTACTATATAAAATACAAAAAAAAATGAGCTTTCGGCAAGTTTTTTGTGAAATTTTTATCTTTTTTGGACGGTGCCTTTACCGGCTCTACCACATTGTTTTTTGGCTAATCCGACCGGACAGGCCTTTCGTCACCGCCCTTCCGGGGTTCCGCCATTCGGCTCCATTCTCGGTAATGCCGCCCCTTCGACAAGCTCAGGGAGCGTCCTCACCGAGAACGCTGCGCGCCCCTCCACGGCGGCGTAGGTCTTTTGGAATAATCGTGCTACAGAGCCATCAATTCTTGGTACTTTTCAATTGTGGGTAGCACCCTCTCTTTTGCCCAGTCAGGAATTTCATCAGCCTTCAAAAGCCCTTTTTCGGCAAGCATTTCAAGAACCTCTTCGTTTTGCGTTGCAAGGTTAAAGCAAGAAAATGAACCTCCCGCTTTAAGATAGATGTTGGGATTGTAATTCAGCATAAGGCTAAGCAGTTTTCCGTCATGAAAAAACTCTTCTATACCGTCCGGGGTTGCCCAGATTAGCGGAGTGGCATCAAATGAACTTACTTCGTTCACGTCACCGCCTTTTTCAAGAACAAGTTTGAATAGTTCCAGCATGGCAATTTCATCAGCCCTTGAGGTTTCGTAAGAGTTCCAGTTCCATTGAAATGAAAGGTTCCAAAGCACAGAATCTCCTTTTTCGTCCCGAACAGAGCAGTCTGCCCCTAAAAGGATAAGCTCTTTTGCCTTTGCAAACTTTCTTTTCTTTATTGCGCGGAGTAGGGGCGGAAGTTTTTCTTTTTCCTTCCGCTTTTTTCCAAAATTAAAAATCATATTTTACACTCCTTGAACCAAAGTTATCATATTTTACCAAAGGCAATGCCCAGCAAGGCAAAGGAGGCAAAAAGCATCAGAATAAGCCGAATTATATCTTTCTTATTCTTTTCAAGATATTCCGCATATTCCAAATATTCATTTTTCTTGGTTTCCTCGTAGCGCGTATAGAGTTTAAGGCAAGCATCTGTTACAGAAAATGTTCTTCTTAGGCCGTATTCCTCACCGTAAAATTCTACGTAGCCGATTGCCTTTAAAGTTTCGTTGTCGCCTTCCAGCCGCAAAAAATCCACCATCCGCTTATACTTTCTGTTGTATTCGAAAGCAGCTTTTGTCACGAAAACCCACGATGCAATAAATGCAATGGGTGCGACTATCTGAAGAAAAATCATTTTCCTAATGCTCCTGGGCTGCAATTTTATATTATTTTGGGGGATCTAGCAAGCAAAAGGCAATATGAATTGTGTCGTGGCTGCTGGTTAGCTAAAAACTACTTGTCTTCCACTTCTTCATAGCAGGTTTCTGTGTTCAGATTACCGTTGTCAAAGTTTGTCCATTCGTAATATAAATTTCTTTCGTCTTCTCCGTCTATAATTTCTCTTACGTGCAGAGTTTTTGAATCCATGTCATATTCATAAAAGGTTTCTGTAACATGTGTTTCTAGCAATCCTGTCGAATTATAATGGGGTGAATAATGGATTGAATGGATTACCTCGCCAAATTCGTTGTAAAAGTCCGTATCCGTTAGATCATAAATGAGTTTGTCTTTATAATGAGCTACTTTTTGGCACTGTTCGGAATGGTTTTCAGCATTATAAGTAGTAAAATACTCATAAATATAACCGCCTCGTAATTTTTTTTCGTATACCAGCAAATTATTTTCATCATATTCATAAAAATGTTCTTCGTGCCTTTCATATTCTTTGCCATTCTGGGGCTTTAGCAATTTTTGAAAGAGAATTTCGTGAATAAGTCTGTTCTGGTCGTCGTATTCATATTCTGTTTTGCCCCAATAAGTTTCTTGTAGGATAAGATTGCCATTATTGCCATAAGTATAATAAGATGAATCTTTGCCTTTAGAGTCTTCTGCTCTAAGCAGGCGGTTATTTTCATCGTAAAAATATGTAATTTCGTGGTAAGAATCCGCCTTTTTTAACTCAAAAAAATTGTTGTTTATGTTGAACTCTTGCCAAAAAAGACCGTTTTTATCATTTGCATTGCAATACCAGTGCTTTTCAGTCCTACCGTCTTTGTCATAAGAATAAAAGTCCGTTACTTTTCCGCTGTATGAACAAATTTTGGGTTTGCCAGAATATGTGTATTCCGTCTTGCTCGTGATTCTGACTTTCTTAAGTTCCTCTTTTCCATTCAGTTTTATTTTTTTTATAAGAATTGCTTCCTGAGAAAACGCTGAAAGTGAGAGGAATAATAGTAAAATGCCAATAACTTTTTTCATTTTTTTTACCAATTTTTTTTGTTTTAATACTTGGTCCAATTTCGAGTTTCCGTAGTGCAGCAGAAAAATTGGCGGAAGCGATTTTTGAACCGAAAAAAATTCTGCACACACGTCGTAGCAAGTGCGTTCGGCGTGCCCGAAGGGATAGCGCGGAAGCCTTTTTTCGGGGCAAAAACCGCTGGGAGCCAATTTTTCTGCTGCAAATATAAAACTCGAAGTTTGCCCTACTTAGTATTTCTGGGAAGATTGATGCAATTTTATATTATTTGGGGGTAAACTGCAAGCAAAACTGCCAGAAGTCCACGGATGACACATCTCTTACCCAGCCAAAGAACCCTACGCCCGATTGGAAGGGGGGCGCAGCCAGACCGCCGAAGGCGGGCCGAAGCGATAGCGTAGCCCTGGAAAGCGGGTGACGCGGGGCATGGACTGTCGATTTAGCCATAAAATGAATGGTAGAGCCTAAAAAAGTACCGTCCAGAAAAGTGCGATAGACTTTTAAGAATTTGTATGATATAATTTGAGTAATTTTATAGTATGGAAGAAATGTCCGTTATGGAAAATTCTAACGAACTTAACAAGATGGAAGCCTCTGAATTACCGGATTTGAACGCTGGCTATACACCCGTAAGCCTGGATACGTTTTTTGACTCGTCCGAAAAGCCGGAAGATTTGATTAGCACGGGAATTATTGTCCTTACGCCATATCAGGAGGAGCTTTACAACAACCTGCTTGCGGCTCTGGAAAAAAATGCCCCTGACCGTGTGGAAAAGCTTACAGACCGCCTTGCAGATATTAAACAGTTGGCCCAAGCGCTTGCAGCCTTCCCGTCGCTTTTGGAACGCGCAACACTCAATACGACGGTGCGCACCCCGGAGGCCCTTGTAGAAAGCCTTATTTCCTACCAGGAAGACGGCGATACGCTTTTGCACATGCCATCCAAGGCCATTTTGGGCAAGGGATTCCTTGTTGCAAAGATTCACACCTTTTATTCAATGTCCAAACTGGCACGCGACTATGCGGGAATGGACGAAAAGACCGTAAAGAAGTACAGCGACGAGACTGTGAGCATGATGTTCACCCTTATGGCGGAAGACGTTTACCTTAACCTAATAAAGGATTCCTCACTTTCCATGGATTTGCGCAGGGAACTTGCAAACAGCCTGATTATCCTTTGGGAACACCGCTCCGACCAGAATATTTCCGACATTGCGCCGGTTTTGCAGAGCGTTTGGTCCGCCAGGCGAAAGATTGCCCCCGCATTCGGCACAATGATGGGTACAAGTGAGCTTTTGCTTGTTTCCATTCAGATGGACGAACAGTGGACTTCCTTTATAAAAGAGCGTCTTGGAGACAACGAAGTTTCCCAGGCCATGGAAGAGTTTTTGTTCGGTATTTCCTACGAGCAGATTATCCGTTTGCGCGAGATTTTGCGTGAGCAGGGCATAAAGGCAATTGGCCGTGATGAAGTTAGTGCCCAGCTTGGTGAGCGCGTAAAGACGGACATTAGCCTTGACTACCGCGACTTTTACCTTTTGTATACTGTCCGCCGCGACAACGCCCGTGCAAGAAGCCGTCTCCACCTTCCCGGCCCCACAAAGACTCTGGAAGACTTCTTTATCCGCTTTATTATGGAAAAGAACAGCGAAAAGCAAAAGAACGATGCCTTTGCAAAGCAGCCCTAGCTTGCTGTAGCCTTGCTGTGTGGTGTTAATTGTTATGGAAGAAAAAAAGACCTACCGCTTTGGGGACAAGCTTAAGGACGTGCGCGAAAAAAAGCATCTTACTCTAAAAGCCGTGGCAAAAGAAGCTGGCGTTAGCGAAAGCCTTGTCTCGCAGATTGAGCACAACCGCGTTTCCCCTGCAATAGACACCCTTCTTTCTCTGGCAGATGCACTGGACATTAACCTGGAGTATCTTTTTGAAGAATACAACCAGAGCCGCCCCGTTACGATTGTAAGAAGCGGTGAAAGGCGCAGCATGAAGGAAGATGACGTTGCCTATGAGGAAGTCCTTGCGCCATCAAAAAAAGACGGCGACCACTCGATTGAATGTTACCTGATTACCATTCCACAGGGAGGCCACACCCACCGTGGCAGCTACGGCCACCCCGGCAAGGAAATGGGCTTTATAATAGAAGGAAAGGGAAAGCTTGTCTACGAAAAGAGCGAGCACGAGCTTTTGGCAGGGGACAGCGTTTCCTTTAGCGCAACTTCTCCCCACACAATAGAAAACACCGGCAGCGGAATCCTGCGCGCCCTCTGGATAGTCACCCCAGCCCAGCGTTTTGTGTAACTTACGGTCATTGAGCCCGTCGAAATGACCTTGCATGTTAGTTTCTACACTCATTTGCAGCAAGTGTAGCATAGCACTCAAACAAAAGCATTTGGAATTTTATAATCTTCTGGAGCGCATGCCCTTTTAAACTGTGCCCGGCACTCCGTGACCGGTCAGCCTCCTTTGCATTTTCCAGCGTGGCGCGAACTGTCTCTTTGCAGCGAATGCGGTGCAGCCTACGCCCGATTGTAGCGGCACGAAGTGGTACCGCCTTGGCGGTACTGAAACCGCGGAAAGCGGGGACAATTCCCTCCGTGGCAGTTTGTTTTCCCCTTGCTTTGCAAAGATATAAAGAGCCGTTCGTGGGCTGCATGTTTTAGAATAGTGGAAAAATGCCACGGAGTTTGCCCGGAGCCGAAGGACCGGGCACAGTAAAAGTTGGCCTTTCGTCCATTAGAACAAATTGCGCAGTAAAATCTCCGGGCCAATTTGTCCTGTTATGGTGCAGTCCTTGTAGATGCCCTCGAATGCCCCGTCACCGGCAATTTCGTCAAAGTCCCACATTACTATTGAGCGCAAGTTTTTGCAGTCGCGGCAGAAGTTTTCCGGAAATTCCACATTGTCGCAGCCGGCAAGAATCAGGTAGTAGAGGTTTGTCTGCTTGGCAAGGAAGTTCCTTGGGAAGGGGATGCTTTCTCCGCTTTGTGGGTCGCGCGCATAGGCTGAGTGCGAAAAATCCACGACGTATTTTTTGTCCGGGTTGGATTCCAGCGTAGTGCGCAATTCCTTGATGATTTTTAGGCTGTGGACGTCTTCCACCGTGTAGAATTCAAAGTTTGCCTTTATTGGAATGCCCCTCATGTAGTTTACCTTTAGCTGGGAGATTGAATATGCAAGCCTTGCAGAAAAGTTTTCCCCGCTTACCAAAGTAAAGTCCATAAGCCCAATGTCCCTTGAATCTATTGGGTCTGAGAAATATTTTATGCCCGAGCCAAAGACGATTTTTTTTGCATACACCACAAGGCTGTCGTTTGCAAGAAAGGCTGCCTTGTCCGGAAGGTATATGTTCCTGAATTTTCCGCAGATTGAATTGCTTCCAAGCCAGCCGGCCTTACACTTTCGCAGGTCCAAGTCAAGGGTAAGGTCTTTTGGGTACTCGCCTGCCGAAAAATAATCGTAGAGCCTTTTAAGCTTTAACCTGTCGCTTTCTATGTCCTCCGCAAATACAAGGCGGTAGTTCTTTCCGGGCTTTAGGGAAGCGATTGCTTTTGCAAAATAGTTTTCCGCGTCTTTTGCAAAGGAACATTCCACAAGCTCCGTGTTTTCCCAGTAGCCCTCGTCTTCTTTGTATTCGGGAATGTTTGCATCTTGGTCTTCAAATTCAAAGTCGCCAAAAGTCCATGAATCCCAGTCGAAGGGCTTTGCATCTTTCTTTGGTTTACTGTGGTAGAGCCAGTAGAGTTCATCATCATCGTCATCGGAAACCTTTATGTTGTACATGGAAAGCTCATGCTTTGCACTGAATGAGTCCGGGTCCAGCTGCAGGGCCTTTTTTAGAAGCTCTATTGCCTTGTCAAAGTCCTGCACAAAGTCATTCTTTTCCCTGTCAAAATAAATTCCGTCGCGGTACATTTCTGCAAGGGAGTTTAGGCAGAGACTGTCTCCTGCATCTGCGCCTTTTTCGTAAAGTTCGCCTGCCTTTTTTGAGTTACTGTCGCAGATGTCGCCCCATTTGTAAAAGTTTGCAAGCGGATAGTATGCATTTTTGTATTCAAGGTCTGCACTTTTTGTGTAGCAGTCAAATGCCTTTTTCTTTGCCTCTAGTGTGGAAGAGTTGTCGTAAGTCTTTGCAAGCAAAAACCATGCCTCTGCATCGGAAGGATTTTCCGCAATCCTTTTTTTTAGCCCTTCCATTTCTTCTTTTTGCTGCCTATCCCACATTGCCTGCTTAACCTGGTTTTCTTTTGAATTTGGATCGTAGGGGTCATTCGTGTAGTCAAGGAATTCCTTTGCGTCAGAAAGTCCGTGGGCGTCCAGGTATTTTTCTGCCGCTTCTTTTGATTCGTTAAGGTACTTGTAGTATGCAAGTGCAAGTGAACAGTCCTTGTTTTTTTCTGCATACTTTTCGCAAAAGGCAAGTGCGTCTTTTTCTTCTGCAAATAAAAGGTCGTCCCCGTAGAAGACTGTATAGGTTCTGGGATATTCGTCCTTGCTGTTGTTGTAGCGGTTTACAAATCCGTAAACTTTTAGCCTTCCGAATGCAACCTCGTTTAGTTCATTGATGTAATAGCTAAGAAGAACTTCCTTGTCTTTGTCCTTGGATTTTTCCACTGCCTTGTCAAAGTAGTAGACTGCCTTTTTAAAGTCCCTGCTTCCGTGTTGTCCTTTTGCAAACTCCTCTGCAAGATACGTACATGACTCCCTGTCTCCCTTGTCCGCAGCCTTTATCCTCCATTCGTAAACCTTGCTTGCGTTTTTGTGCCTGTAGGAATAGTCGTTATAGTAGCTGATGACTTTTTTTATTGCATAGAGTTCGCCTTTTTCTGCCCTTTTTAAAAGGTAGGGAAGTTTTTCGTTTTCTATTTTTGCCTTTTCATTTTTCAGCTTTGCCCGCTTTTCGTGGTAGCGGCGGTACCATTTTGCCCTGTTTGCCCCATTGTTCCCGTCATCGTCTTCTGAGTACTCCGAGTAAATCCTGAACCAGAGCGCGAACATTGCATCAAGGTTTCCCCTTTCCGCGGCATCCAAATAATATGGAAGGCATTTGCTATCTTCTTCTTCTAAAGTTTCCTTGTGGAAGTATGCTATGTAGAAGTAAATATCATCGTCTTTCGGATTAAGGTCTTTTATTTTTAGCAGGGTCTCTTCCGCTTTTTTTAGGGACTTTTCGCAACCCCTTCCTTCTTCGTAGCAGTCCTCAAGGTTGTAAAGTGCGCTTATGTAGTTGCAGGATGCGGCTTTTTGGTAAAGGCTGAATGCCTCTTCGTCTGAATCCGAATATGCGCCCAGTGTGTTTATGGCCGGCGCAAAGTTTTTGTCCGCTGCTTTTTTTATGTAGCTTATGCCTTTTTCTTTGGAAGCTTCCGTTCCAATTTCGTTTATGTAGCAGTAGCCCACTGCACACTGGGCAATAAGGTTTTCCGGGTCTGAATCTGCAATTTTCTTGTATTGCTCAAAGGCTTGCTCCCGGGTCATCTCCATGTATTCAGCTGCGCTAAGGTAGGGTGGTAGCGGAGTTTTTGTCATACTCCTTATGCGCTTGGTGTAGTCGGTTATGTCCAGAGCGTATTCAAGCCGGACTTGCCTTTGGTCTGTAGAAAGCCCTTTGTCTGCCGAAAGTTTTTCGTTTGCCGAATGCCCTTCTGCAAAAGCTGCCGCAGAAACCATTGCCATAATTACAAAAACAAATATTTTTTTCATGGGCGAATTATAGCATTTGAAGGGCAATGTATCTAGTGCAATTTCTCTTTTCTTTTTTGGAGCGTATTTGCCTTTTTTAACTGTGCCCGGCACTCCGTGTCCAGTCAGACTCCTTTGCATTTTCCCCTAATCGCAAACAAGTAGCGCCACGGACGGCGCGTCAAAAGTTAGCATAAAAAACTGGTGAGTTTTTGCCAGAAAACTCACGGGATAAAATGCCAAGGAGGGCATTTTATCCCGCTTTGCAGGGTCGCTCGAAACTTCGTTGCGAGAACCGGCTTGCGCCTCCACTGCCTACGGCAACCGCTTCGCGGCCCTTCCAATCGGGACTAGGCTTGATGGGCAAGAACCTTGTTTTACAGCAAAATATTTTCCGTGGTTTTGTAGTAAAAAATGTGAGAAAACCACGGAGAATGTTGTATTTTTCGTGGTTTTGTACCCTTTGCCCTTGCGGAAGATGCGCAGTGTGGCATGTTAATAAATGCGGTTTTCTGCAACTGCCACACCATTGCATGAACCAACAAGCGGATTTGCTTAGGTCTAACGACCTTCGCTTTTCTGGAGAGTGGGACAGAGTGCAAAATGTCCTGAAGTAAGCGGCCATTCCCTAAAGAAAACTATTTTTGCAATTTCTTTTTAAAGTATTCAAGTGGCCTGTTTGGTTGGTAGTCTGCTTTTAGGGGACCGTTTGAATTGCTTAAGACTTTTCCTGTTTTGTCAAAGAGGATAAAGCCTGGAATGAAAAACTTTTCGCAGCTGGCATAAGCGTCAAGGTTAAAAAGTCCGCATTCATCCCTGTGGTCAAAATCCACATAGTAGAAGGGGTAGTTTTCTTCTTTTAGATAGCCTGTCAAGTCGTCATTTGATTTGTCTTTTTTGCAGCCTGCAAAAACTACGATAAAATTATTCTTCTTTTTATAAGTATTGTAGAAGCCTGTAATTTCATCCTTCATTTCTTTGCAGTATGGACACCACGATGCTCCGTAGAAAACAAAGTAGTAGTCTGCCTTTAAGTCTCTTTCCGTTACAAGATTGCCTTCCTGATCTTTTACGTATCCGTAAAACTTTTCAACCATTGCATTTTTTGCGCAAGAAAAGAGTAAAAGTGAAAATAGGATTGTCAGAATAATATAAGATGATTTCTTCATGGCGTGTAGTCTTCCTTTTCTGTGTTTATTTATGGGTTTCGTATGCAGTCACCATTAGACACTCTATAACCTTCTACGCATCTAATACAATTTCCATCATTATCGCCATCTATACAATTCTCCACATTGATTGTGCATCGCCCATTATACAAACTGTATCTACCATGACAAGCTATGCATCTTTCATTTTCATCATAATCGGTGCAGCCTTGTATTATGGACTCACATTGACCTGTGACGGTGCTGCATCTAGTTCCTCTCGGACAATCTGCATTACTGCTGCATCCAAATACTTGCGGTGGGGTTTCTTGGCTTCCTGAGTCATCGGAACTGGAACTTGATGAGGAGTTTGAGCAGGTTGTGAAAAGGGCTGTCGCTATAAACAATAAGCATAAGATTTGTTTTAATTTCATAATCTTTTCTCCGGCAGAGTTTTTAATGGACTTAATCAAGTCCATTACCCACAGTATACTGTAGGTAAATTTTTTTTAGATTTTGGTGAGGCATTTGAATCTTTCTTGCAAAGCAGTAACGAGCCATGGATGGCGGCTTAGCAACATGCAGAATTGCCTTGCAATTCTGCAATCATAAAAAAAATCCAAGGAGGGATTTTTTTTATGCGACCTACGCCCGATTGGAAGGGCCCGCGCAAGCGGGTTGCGTTAGCAATGGAGCCGGAAGGCGGAACCCTGGAAAGCGGGTGACGAAAGGGGCTGTCGGTCGAGTTAGCCATGGAATAAAATGGTGGAGCGTACAAAGGTACCGTCCAGAAAATTAAAAAAAGACTTGCCCGGAAAAATTGAGATTCCGAACAAGTCTTTGATGGTCATTTGGATTGCTTAAGGCCGGAGCTTTTAGTCAATCTTGATTTTGTTGATTTTCCAGATGTCGCGTACGTAATCTTCGATGGTGCGGTCGGAAGAGAACTTGCCTGAGTTTGCAATGTTAATGAGTGCCATGCGTGCCCAGTTGCGCTTGTCTGCGTAGGCTTTTGCCACTTTTTCCTGTGCCTGTACGTAGCTGTCGAAGTCGGCGAGGATAAAGTAGACGTCCGGTCTCTGACCTTCGATTCCGAATACGATGCTGTCGTGCAGGTCGCGGAAGAGGAGGCCTGTTTTGTCGTAGGTTCCGTCCACAAGCTGGTTCAAGATTTTTGCAAGCTGAGGGTTGCGGTCCAGGTACTTCTGCGGGTTGTAGCTGTGCTCGCTGTTTATCTTGATGATTTCGTCTGAGTTGAGGCCAAAGATGAATGCGTTTTCCTTTCCTGCGGATTCTACGATTTCTATGTTTGCACCGTCCATTGTTCCCAAGGTGAGTGCGCCGTTCATCATGAACTTCATGTTTGAGGTTCCTGATGCCTCGTAGCCTGCGGTTGAAATCTGCTCGGAAACATCGCTTGCCGGGATGATTTTTTCTGCTACGGATACGCGGTAGTTTTCTACGAATACAACGCGGAGCTTTCCACCAACGCGGCGGTCATTGTTGATTCTTTCCGCTACGGTGTTGATGAGCTTGATTATCTGCTTTGCGCGGCGGTAGCCCGATGCGGCCTTTGCTCCAAAGATGAAGGTGCGGCTTGGCGGGTTGAATGACGGGTCTTCCACGATGCGGTTGTAGAGGTACATGATGTGGAATACGTTCAAGAGCTGCCTCTTGTATTCGTGCAGGCGTTTTACCTGGGTGTCGAAGATGCTTTCCGGGTCAAGGAATTCGTTCTGGGCGTGCTTGAGGTAGTCTGCCAGCTTCTGCTTGTTGTGCTTTTTGATTTCGGTAAGCTTGTTGAGGCTTTCGTCATCGTCTGCAAACTTTTCGAGTGCCTTGAGCTTGGTAAGGTCTGTTTCCCAGCCGTGGCCTATGCGCTCAGTGATGAAGGATGCAAGTTCCGGGTTGGAGCAGAGCAGCCAGCGTCTTTGTGTTACGCCGTTTGTCTTGTTGTTGAACTTCTGCGGGTAGATTGTGTTCCAGTCTTTGAATTCCTGTTCTTTGAGCAGCTTTGTGTGCAGTTCCGCAACGCCGTTTACGCTGAAGCATGAGTGGATTGCAAGCCAGCCCATGTAAACTTTTCCGTCGTGGATGATTGCCATGTGGTTCTGCTTGCCGTAGTCGTTGGGGAATTTTGCGCGCAGTTCTATCATGAAGCGGCGGTTGATTTCTTCTACAATCTGGTAGATGCGGGGGAGCAGCCTCTGGAAGATTTCGATTGGCCACTTTTCCAAGGCTTCTGCAAGGATTGTGTGGTTTGTGTATGCGAATGTCTTTGTTACAACGTTCCATGCGTCGTTCCAGCCTACGTTGTATTCGTCAAGGAGTATGCGCATCATTTCTGGGATTGCTACTACCGGGTGGGTGTCGTTAAGCTGGATTACGTGGTACTGGGGGAATTTGCTGAAGTCTGTTCCCACGTTGAGTACAAAGTGGTGGACAAGGTCCTGCAAGGATGCTGATGTAAAGAAGTACTGCTGCCTAAGGCGGAGTTCCTTACCCATGGGGCCGTTGTCGTTGGGGTAGAGTACGCGGCTTATGTTTTCTGCATTGTTCTGCTTTTCCACTGCGCGGTTGTACTGCATGTCGTTGAAGAGCTGCAGGTCAAATCCGTCCGGGCTTGATGCCTGCCACAAGCGGAGCGTGTTTACAGTTTCGTTTCCGAATCCAACTATTGGCATGTCGTATGGCGTTGCAGTTATTTCTTCCGCATTTTCTATGTAGAAGCGGTCCTGTCCGTCCGGGGTTTTGCCGTATTTTATCTGTCCGCCGAATTTTACGGTTACTGCAAGGTCGCTTCTCTTTACTTCCCAAGGGTCGCGGTGCTTTAGCCAGTTGTCCGGGAATTCAACCTGCTCGCCGTCGATGATGTGCTGCTCGAACATTCCGTATTCGTAGCGGATTCCGTAGCCGTGTCCAGGGTATTCAAGGGTTGCAAGGCTGTCCAAGAAGCATGCTGCCAGGCGTCCCAAGCCTCCGTTTCCAAGACCAGCATCGGGTTCTTCGTCTTCTATAACGTTGTAGTCAACGTTCATGCCTTTAAGAACTTCCCTTACATGATCCATGATTCCGGTGTTGATAAGGTTGTTGCTCAGGGCACGTCCCATAAGGAATTCTGCGCTAAGGTAATAGAGCTGCTTTGTGGGCTTTGCTTCGTAAGCGCGGCGTGTTTCCATCCAGTTTGGCATGATGATTTCAAGGGCACTTGCGCTTACTGCGTCAAACAGGTCGTGTTTTGTGGCCTGGGTAATGTCTTTACCGTACTGCCTGCGAAGACGCGCTGTTAAATTCTCCTTGAACTTTTCTGCGTCAAATTTCATTTGTTCCTCCTAAGAACTGTATATAAAAACACGGTGCCTCCACAGACCGTATTATTCCATTTTTACTTGGCCATGCTATTTGGCCATCAGTATTATCATTGAGCCAGCCGGAAGCACATAGCGTGACTGGGAGTGAAGTTGCTCTATGCGCCCCTCCAGAACAAGGCTGTCGTCTGCTTCTATTGACGTGTCTGCCACCCGGTACCACCTTCGCCCGTCTTTTAGCGTTGGAATTGTTACCAGGGTGTCGTGCCTGTCCGTGCTCATGGCTATGTAAAAGTCGTTGTCACCCTTGCCGTTTTCGTCAAGGCAGTACTTTCCGCTAAGCGTAAAGCCCAAAAAGTTCTGCATTACGTTCCAGTCGGGAAGGCTTCCGTCGTAGGAGTACCACTGAATGTCCGGCACTTCTCCTGCCTTGTTGCCCTTGAAGAAATTTTCCCTTCTGAATACGGCGTGCTTCTTTCTAAGTTCTATTGCCCGCTGGGTGAATGTTACCAGACGGTCGTTCAGTCTGCATATTCCCCAGTCGATGTAGCTTGTCTCGTTGTCCTGGCAGTAGGCGTTGTTGTTGCCCTGCTGACCCCGCCTAAATTCGTCCCCTGCAAGGAGCATTGGTGTTCCCTGGGAGATGAGCATTGTAAGAATAAAGTTCTTCATCTGCCTTGTGCGGGTACGTTCTATGGAAGGGTTTGCGGTTGGGCCTTCAAAGCCAAAGTTGTAGCTCCAGTTTGAGTCGTTGCCGTCGCGGTTTGCCTCTCCGTTTTCTTCGTTGTGCTTTCCGTTGTAGCTTACAAGGTCGTTCATGGTAAAGCCATCGTGGCAGGTGATGTAGTTTATGCTGTTGCATGGCCTTCTGAACTGGAAGAGGTCGTTTGAACCGCTTATTCTTGTGGCAGCTGCGGTGGCAAGCTTTTCGTGACCGTTCCAGAATTTGCGTATGTCGTCACGGAAGCGGTCGTTCCATTCTGCCCAGCGTCCGGGGAAGCAACCAGACTGGTAAGCTCCTCCCGCATCCCAAGGCTCGGCAATCATCTTTGTGTCGTGGAGTACCGGATCTTGCTGGATAGCGTCTACAAGAGATGAAGCTTCTACAAGACCCCCGTCCTGTGTCCTGTTAAGAACCGCCGCCAAGTCAAAGCGGAAGCCGTCTATGTGGTAGTTCAAGACCCAGTAGCGAAGACATTCGATGATGTAGTTTGCAACGACAGGGTGGCCGCAGTTTACAGTGTTTCCGCAGCCTGAATAGTTCATGTAGTGTTCCTTGTGCTGCTGGGGCAAAAGATAGAAGACGCTGTTTTCAAAGCCACGGAAGCAGAAGGTTATGCCGTTCTCGTTGCCCTCAGCAGTGTGGTTGAACACAACGTCCAGGATTATCTCTATGCCGTTCTTGTGAAGCTCTTTTACAAGCGTCTTGAATTCGTTTACGCAAGCTCCTGGACTTTTGTCTGCCGCATAGGAAGCCTTGGGGGCAAAAAAGCACATTGTGCTGTAGCCCCAGTAGTTCTTCATTCTCTCGCCAGTCCTGGGATTGACGTTTGTGTTTTCGTATTCGTCAAATTCAAAGATTGGAAGTAGCTCTACGCTCGTAACTCCCAGCCGCTTAAGGTAGGGAATCTTTTGTGTAAAGCCTGCGTATGTTCCGGGGCAAGAGACAGTGTTTTCCTTTCCTGCGGTAAAGCCCTTAAGGTGGGTTTCGTAGATGACGCATTTGGAAAGGGGAAAGTTAAGTGGCTTGTCTCCCTCCCAGTCAAAGGCGGAATTGTCCACAACCACGCACTTGGGGAATTTTTCCATGTCCCTGCCCTTAAAAACCTCCATGTCTTCTTTGTCCGCAGGAGGCCTGTAAGTTGGCGGAATGTTCAGAAACAGTGATTCGGAAGTCAAAGCCATTGCGCGGGGGTCAAAAAGATAGACTTTTGGATTAAAGCGGTGCCCCTCCGAAGGTTCAAAAGGCCCTTCCACGCGGAAAAGATAAAGAGTGCCGGCCTTAATCCCCTTAACAAAAATGTGCCAAAGATCCCCGGTGCGGTTCTGCTCTGGGGAAAGTGCAAGGGTCGAGTAGGGCTTTACATCGCTGCTTTTGTCAAAAAAATCCAAAAAAATGCGCGTTGCATTCCTGGAGTATACGCTAAAGTTCACTCCGTCCGGATAAACTTGAGTGCCAATCGGCAAAGGGTTTCCAGCAAACGTCTGCAATTCTTCCATATCTAAAAATTATAGCATTATACTCAAAATATTGCTAGCAAATTCTTCTCGGAATTCACACGAATTAACAAAATTTTAATGTTTGCTTTTTTATTGAAACAATCTTGATTTTTGTACTTTTTTGGACGGTGCTTCTGCCTGCTCTACCATTCATTCCTTATCTAACTCGACGGAAAGTGCCTCTCGTCACCGCCCTTCCGGGGTTCCGCCTTTCGGCTCCATTCCTATCGGAACGGGCTTGCGCCCGCCCCTCCACGGCGGCGTAGGTTTCTTTGGACTTTTAGCATTCAGTTTTTAACTTAAGAACTTCATCCAGCGGAAGGGAACAGCATTTTGCTATCATTTCGGGAGCAATATCTTCTGCCAGGAACTTTTTTGCAGTCTCCACCGCATTTTGA
>DFJV01000020.1 GCA_002373205.1 Treponema sp. UBA3662 | reverse complement strand
CTGGTCATTCCGAACTGCTACGCCACATTCGCACGCACTTGCTACGAATGTGGATTCGGAATCTATAGATGTTAGCGGTTGGTGAACACTGTCGAACCACAGATGAATGGTGGAACAGACCCTGAAACAAGTTCAGGGTGACAGTTAATTGTTATTTGCCATACTAGGATATGTAAACAAAAAAAGGCAGCCCCAAGTCAAATAAACCTGGAGCTGCCTGCAATTCTTTTTACTACAGCCTTTTACTGCTGAACATCTGAATCGTCAAATACGTCACCACATTCTGGACAGAATTTTGGCGGGTTGTGTGGATCCGGTGGAACCCAGCCACACTTGTCGCACTTGTAGAGAGGTGCCCCTGCCGGTTTTTTTGCACCGCAGTTCTGGCAGAATTTACCCTGGTTTACGGTTCCGCAAGAGCACGTCCATCCTGCCGTTGCCTCTGGCTTTGGTGCACCGCATTCGGGGCAGAATTTTCCGCTTGCCTGTGCGCCGCACTTTGGACACTTCCATCCGCCTGCTGCCGGGGCCTGCTGCTGTGGCTGTTGCTGCTGAGTCTGCTGAGGCTGATTCTGCTGGAACTGGTAGCCGCCTCCCATCATTCCCATCATTCCCATGCCCATAAAGCCTGTTGCAGCCCCTGCGGAATTTCCTGCCGCAGTGTTCATAGCGGTTGCCATCTGGGTTGCCATCATTGCGTCACGTCTTGAGGGGTCCATATAAGCAGCCTGTTCCTGCATCTGCTTAATCTTCTTTTCGTCTTCGTCGTTGGCCTTGAGTGATGCAATGGAAAGGGAAACAAGCTTGAATCCGTACTGCTGACCCCATTTTGAGGTGAGCTTCTGGTTAAGTACGTCTGCCATTTCATCCGTATGTCCCATCAAGGCGGAATAGCGGATACCCTTTTCCGAAAGGACTGCAAATGCCGGCTGGAGTGCATGAAGAAGGTCGTCTCTCATCTGTCCTTCTATTTCTGAACGTGGGTACTGCTCGCTTACGTTAGTTGCGACATTAGTATAGAAGAGAATCGGGTCTACAATCTTGAAGACGTATTCGCCGAAACACCTTATGCCAATGTCCATGTCTAAGGCTGCTCTCTGGTCAACAACGCGCCATGTAATTGCGTTTGGTGTGCCGAATTTGTTGCCCAAAATCTGCTTTGTGTTTACATAGTAAACTCTCTGGTCTTTTGCCGGTTCTCCGCCAAAGCCAACGCGGCGTCCAAATTCCTTGAAGGATTCCAGTATGCCTTCGCCGAGGTTGCCTGCAAAGACGGAAGGTTGTGTTGATGAGTCATATACGAATTCGCCAGGTTCCGCGCAGATTTCCGCAACTTTTCCGTTGTCTACGATAATCATGCACTGGCCGTCTGCAACCGCAATCACAGAGCCCTTGGATATTATGTTGTCCGTTCCCTTTGTGTTGGAGGAACGCTTTCCTACGCGCTTCTGGCCTTTTACCATGAGCACGTCGTTTGGCAAGGCCTCACAGTAAAAGTACTCTTTCCACTGGTCTGCAAGGACTCCGCCTGCCGCACCCAATGCTGCCGAAATCAAACCCATAGTTTGCTCCTAAAAATGAGGTTTTCTAGGCCGTCCCAAACGGTAGAACCATGAGGGCGACGCTATACCATTCATTATAATATATATTTTCTATAAAACAAGAAAAATTTAAGGAAATGCGGTGAAATCTGTTATTTGGTAAAGATAGGGAAACGCTGATTAATCCAGAACAATGTCATTATCGGGCTCGCTGGAAACTTCGTTGCGAAAGACCCGATAATCTATTTGTTTGCATTATTGATATTTATGGATTGCCGGGTCGAGCCCGGCAATGACACGATGCTATTAATCAGTGGTTTCTTAAAAACTCATTTTGTCATGCTGATTTTATTTCAGCATACAGCTTCATAGATTCCGAAACTAGTTCGGAATGACACTTTTGGATCAGGCTCTATGGTTTTTGGAGCAATGCCAGTAACTTTGTGTTAATCTGAGCTTGATTCGCGCGGAAGGGTTGAATACCCCGCCCCTTGGGGCGGAATAAGGGTATTCAACCCTGACTGCAATACCTTTTAAGAACAACGCACACCTCGTTGGTTCGCGTAAGGATGTTTTGATACAGGGGGATTCGTTTTATGAGGAACTCATACCCCGTAGCTTGCTGCGGGGTGCGTTGATTTCAGAATCTGAATTTACGGTATTGAAGACAGATGCCGTGTCTAGTTTGGCATGACAGTTTTTTTCGCCATAATTGAATGTTTTTAGGGTGCTTGATTTAGAGCCTACGCCCGATTGGAAGGGCGGCGGAGCCGTTGCCGCAAGGCAATGGAGCGTAAGCGGAACCCTGGAAAGCGGGTAGAAATTGCATCCATGCAATTTCTACCCATCAGTTTTCCTGCGGAAAACTGACAGCCCCTTTTTGCAAAGAAAGGACGCGCCGTCCGTGGCGCTATCGGTTTGCGGCAGGGTAGAAATTGCATGGGTTTGACCGGACACGGAGTGCCGGGCACAGTTTAAATATGGGGTGCCGTCCAGAGAAATAATAAAAAATTATTTTTGAATTTGCGCTTTTGGCTTAAATGATTTTTTGGTGGGCCGATATTTTATTGGATGAGTTTAAATTTTATTTATGGAGGAGTTTATGCTTGAAATTTTAGCTCAGGTTGTTATTGCCGCTTTTATGGCATTTTTTGCAGTTGGTTCTTTTTTGCTGAATTCCGGCAAGGATATTGGAGTCCGCTAGTCTTCCGGTTCTGCCGCCATCATTCCGTCTTCTTCGATATTTTCATCCAGTTCATATTCCCCGTCTGCTGCCTGGCGTGCAAGGTCCGATAGCATTTGTGCGTGTGCGGCTTTTTGCCAGGTGGTTCCCGCCTCTCCAAGCGAGAGTGCCTGCTTTTCCTTTCGCGCGTTCTGCTTTGAAAGCTCGTTTTTTGCGGCAAGGAGCAGGGCTGTTGCGGCATCTGCCCTAAAATGCAAGAGCTGGGCAAGTTCTGCTTCCGGGGCTTTTGCAAGTGCCTGGAGCGTTCCGTACTTTTTCATAAGGATTTTGTCCCTTTTCTTTCCGATTCCGGGCAGTTTTATGAAGGGCGAGACCGTGTTTTCCTTTGTGCGCAGGTTCTGGTTGCGGCTGGTTGCAAAGCGGTGGGTTTCGTCTCGTACACGTTGAAGCAGTCTTAAAGCATCGCTTCTTTTGGGCAGACAGACCGGCTTTGATGTGTGGGGGCGCCAGATTTCTTCGTCCCTTTTGGCAAGTCCAGCTATGGGTATGTCGGCTCCAAGTGCCTTTAGGATTCCGTCTACCGCGTTAACCTGTCCAATGCCACCGTCTATCAGGAGCAGGTCGGGCAGGGGCTGCTTTTCGTTTATGAGCCTTGTGTAGCGCCTTGATGTTGCTTCCCTCATTGACTGGAAGTCGTCTATGTAGCCGTCGGTTGTCTTTAGGCGGAAGTAGCGGTAGTTTTTTTTGTCCGGGTTGCCGTTGTAGAAGCTGATTAGCGATGCCACGGGGAATTTTCCGCCAATGTGGGCTATGTCGAAGCCTTCTATTCTTACAGGCAGGCGGGGGAGTGCCAAAACCTTCTGCAGTTCTTCCATTGCGGGGAAGTCGCCCCTTTCGCGTACCCGGCGGATTATGTCTTCGCGGGCGTTTTCCTGTGCCATCTGTATTGCGGCCAGGTGCAGCTTTGCCTGGGGAATTGTGGGCTTTGCAACTATAATCTGGCATTCTATTTTGTAGGTTTCGCTGAACCACCGCTTCATTATTTCCATTCCGTCTTCCGTTACCACGTAGATTGAAGGGGGAATGTCTTCCTTTGAGCTGTAGTAGGATGCCATGAATTCGCCAAGGATTTCGGTGTCTTCGTTTAGGGTTATCGTTCTGTAGTTGTCGCGGCCAAGGAGTTTTCCGCTTCTGATTCTTAGCACGGTAAAGCTTACCAGTTCACCTTCACGCCATGATGCTATGTAGTCGCGATCACTTCCGTCGAAGCTTTCCACGATGTTCTGGTTTTTGAGTACGGAAAGTGCCCTTAGTCCGTCGCGGAGTCTTGCGGCCTTTTCAAAATTTAGCGACTGGGCGGCGGCCTTCATTTCGCTTTCAAGTTTTTTTGCCGTTTCTTCTCCTTTGTTCTCAAGAAGTGTACAGATTTCTTCGATAAATTCAGTATAGGTGGAGTGGTCTACCTGTTTGCAGCAGGGGGCCATGCATCTGCCGATGTGGTAATACATGCACGGCGAGGCCTTTTTTTTAAGGGTTTTGCAGTGGCGCAGCGGATAAATTTCGTAGAGGGTATCGGTAAAAACGTCAAGAGCAGTTGCGTCGGGGAAGGGACCAAAGTACTTGGAGCCGTCCTGAACAATTCTCCTTGTTTTGTATACTCTTGGAAACTTTTCGCTCGTTACCCGCAGCACTGGGTATGATTTTCCGTCCTTCAAATCTATGTTGTAGCGGGGGGAAAATTTTTTTATGAGGTTGTTTTCCAGTAAAAATGCTTCATACTCATTGTTAGTGGTTATGTATTCAATTGAGCGGGCGTTGTGGACCAACAGCCTTGTCTTGATGTCCTTGCTTCCGCTAAAATAGGAAGAAAGGCGGTTCTTGAGGTTTTTTGCCTTGCCAACGTAAATGACTGTTCCTTCGGCGTTCTTCCACATGTAGACACCGCTTTGGGACGGGGCTTTTAGGGCGGTCTGGTGGAGAATTTCTCTTGGATCGGGCTGCGGTGAAAGCTGCGGTGAATCTGAATTTAATTGCTGGTCGGAACTATGCATAAGATAAGAATACTTTTTTTAGCTATATTTTGTCTACTCTTTTCAGGTCTTTCTTTTTCTGAGGAAAAGACACTGGTGCTTGGTGGTAAAACCGGGTGGGACAAGCTTAAGTCTATGGACGGTCTTGCTTACGGAAACGGCCGCTTTGGCTACACGAGCATTGAGCTTGCCACAAACAGCCGTTCTATAGACCCGGATAAGAGTGCGGTAACGGATCTTCTTCTTGACTTTGAGGAGCCGGACGCTTCTTTTGCGGACAATGCAGGCAATTATTCCGTGGAGGAAAAGGCTTTTGTTAGCTCTTCCAAGGTAAAGATGGGCAAGAGGGCAGCAATGAGCCGCGGAAACGGAGGAATCACTCTTAGCGGAAGCCCGGATTCCCTTTTTGGCAGCAGCGGCAGCAAGGGTTCTTTCCTTATTGAATTCTGGCTTTGCCCTTCAATTGCAGAGAACGGCGAGATTGTATTCTCCTGGCGCTCTTCAAGAATGGAGAACGACTATCTTCTTTACCAAATGATTTCTGCAAGCTTCTTTAGCAACCACCTGCGCTGGGAATTCATCAACGTGTTCAACGGATGGAAGAAGGACAACGGAACGGTTACGCTTTCCTGCCTCCGCACCATAATCCCTGGCGTATGGGCACACCATTCAATCAGCTTTGATGACGACACTGGCCTTTTGGAATACAGAATTGACGGTAAGATTGAAGCCCTTCAGTACATAACTTCCAATGGCCACGAGCACGGTGGAAGCGTATGTACACCTTTGCTTGGCGTTAAGGCAAACATAGAAATCTGCCCCAAGTACACAGGCTTTATAGACGACTTTAGGATTCAGCGCACTTCTGAGAGCGAAACTGCAAGCTCCCTGCGCTACGACACATACAAGAGCAACGGCGGGCGCTTTGTAACCCAGCCGATTCTTATTTCCCGCGGTGCAAAGCTTGAACGCCTTGACGCAATCGTAAACACTCCTTCGCAGACGGACGTGGCTTTCTATGTACGCGGTGGAGACAACCGCTTTGATTGGACGGACGACTACCCCAAGTGGATTCCGGTAAAGAACCACGAGCAGATTACTGGCGTAACAGGCCAATACTTCCAGATTTCCGGTGACCTTTACCCGGACGGCGGCGGTTCTCGTACACCTTCCGTTACGGAAATAAAGCTTGCCTACACGGAAGTTCCGCTTCCCCTTCCACCATTTTCAGTTTTTGCGGATGCTGGTGACGGAGAAGTTACACTTTCCTGGAGCTATTCTGTTGATGACCAGACAGGCGGCTACATAGTCTTCTATGGAGACAGACCGGGCGAATACCTTGGACAGGAAGCCTATGAGGGAGCATCTCCCCTTGATGTAGGTAATGTTTGCAGGATGAAATTCACAGGCCTTAAGAACGGTAAGATATATTATTTTGCGGTTGCATCCTATTCAAAGAGCGACGGTAAGATTATGGGCATACTTTCTAAGGAAGTGTACGCACGCCCTCTAAGAAAATAGTAGGTTGTTTTGAAAGCTGTAATCTATACTATAGAAAAAGTGCGGAAACAAAAACAGGGGTCATAATATGGGCGAAACAAAGACAGACAATAAGTTGATTTTGGACAGGGCAAAGGCTGCTGTATTGGCGCATGACTACATGCTTGCCGCTCGTTTGTATAAGAATCTTCTAAAAGACGACCCGACGAATGAGAATTTGCTTAATGATCTTGGCAGCCTCTACCAGAAGAGTGGACGCGATGCCGATGCAATTCCCATTTACAAGCAGATTATAAGCGAGTCCCCGGACAATGTTGACGCTTTGAACCATCTGGGTGGAATTTACCGCCGCCTTAAGAAATTTGACCAGTCAATCGACGTGCTGGAAAAGGCAATCATTGCGGACGAAAACAACATCCAGTCCTTCTACAACCTGGGCTTTACCTACAAGCTCATGGGCAACTACGAGGAAGCCTTGCAGTGCTTTAACCGCGTAGTGGAAGAAAATCAGGAAGACGTACTTGCCTACAACCACCTTGGTTCAATCTATGCTTTGCAGAACAAGCACGAGGATGCTGTTTCTTCATACCAGCGCGGCCTTAAGGTTGACCCCAACCACCCGATCCTTCACCTTAACCTTGCAAAGAGCTACGAAAAGCTTGGCCGCCTTGACCTTGCCGCAAACGAATACGAGGCATCCCTGCGCTCAAAGCCGGGCTGGCTGGAGGCAATAGATTCCTATGCAGACCTGATGCTTTCAAGGAACATGACAAAGAATGCCGCCGACCTTGTAGGACAGGCAATAATGCTCAACCCGCAGAACGTAAAGATGCACGCAAAGATGGGCGATGTCTACACAAGGCAGAACGGATACGATGATGCGGAAGCGGAATACAACACAGCGCTAAAGTGGGATCCGGACAACAAGAGGGTTCTTTCCTCACTGGCAGATGTCTATGACCTTCACGGAAAGTCAAAGGATGCCATCCATACGATGAGCCACTACGAAAAGCTTGATCCTGAAAACAAGGAGATGCTCAAGCAGTATGCCAAGATTCTTCTGACTGCCGACAAGCTTTCCGCCGCAAACAAAAAGATTAACCAAATTCTGGAAGAGAATCCTGACGACATTCAGGCTTTGAACCTTCTTGGCCAGTATTACATCTGCTGTGGAGAAGACAACAAGGCTGAATCTTGCTTTGAACAGATAAAGACCGCAGACCCGGATTATACCGCATACTACAGGGACAGCGCCCGCCGCTACAGCCAGAAGGGCAACTTTAAGAAAGCGGAGGAAGACCTTAAGAAGTATCTGGAAACCAATTCCGAGGATGCAGCGGCAATCGCCATGCTTGCGGAAGGCTACGAAAAGCAGAACCGCATACAGGAGGCCTACAATGCCTACGAAAAGCTTGGCTCCGTGGACAAGGACAACCGCCTCTACCGCGAAAGAATCGGCAGCGTAAGATCAAGCCTTTCAGCCCTTAACGGTGGCAAGAACGCACTGGAAGCGGATCAGGGCGAAGTTGATTTGTCCGTACTTGGAAAGGGCGGAGACCCGGATGCTTCCGTAAACGAAGAGGAAGTTGTGGTAATGCCGGAAGAAAATCCGGACATGAAGGTTTCTGACCTTGACCTTTCACAGGCAGATTCCCAGGAATTCAGGCACAACGATGACTTTAGCTTTGAAAAGCTTACCCATAATGACGAGACTGGTGCCTCTCCATTTGACAAGACCTTGGATGACGAAATCCTTGCAGACCGCACGGAAAACTACATGGACTTGGACGACCTTGTTCCAGACACCCCTGTTTTTGAGGAAGAGGACGAGGAAAGCATATTAAAGAACAATCCCTTTGGCGCAAGCCGCGGACATGAACCCAGGCCAAGCGACGACTTTGAAAGCGCATTCGAGACGGAAGACATACGCTCCGACGAAAAGCCTGTTTCCTCAATGGACGTTAGCGACGGAATGTACGAAGAAGAGGCTCCTGTTGAAGACGGAAGCTCATACGGCTTTGACTCCCAGGATGCAGAACCCCTAGCCCAGACTGCCCAAGAGCCTTTGGAAGAAGAGGTTAGCGAAAGCGTTCCTCTTCAGAACGAAAGCTTTGAAGGACAGGCTGAAAGCGCAGACGGTGAATTTGATCCGCTTGCAGGACTTGACGTGGACGAAAGCCTCGATGGAGAAGACAACGCCTTTGAAAGCGAAGACCAGTTTGAGACAGAGCCGGAACTTGACGAAGAACTTCCCCAGATGGAATACGAAGACCTTGAATTCCCGGCAGACGCAAGCATTGATGACGAGATAGACATAGAGCCGGAAGAAGAGCCGCAGGTAGAGCTTCCTGTAGAAGAAGAGCCACAGCGCTTTGTTCCCGAACCGCCAGCCGAAAGTGCAAGCGACTTTGAATTCCCAGAGGTGGAAGACATTACTCCGCAGGCAGAAACGGTCGAAGAAAGTTCCGACGGAATGGAGACAATTTCTGCCGACGACTTCTTTAACGATGACGATGACTCTCCAAAGGTCCAGATTCCTATGGGCGATGAACTTGGCCTTGACGGAATCGAAGGTGAAGGAAACGGTGAGGCGGAAATCCAGGAAGAGCCTGTTATTATTCCGGAACCTGAGCCAGATGCAGAAGACTACGAGTTCCCCGAAATAGACGAGATTGCGGATGAAAATTCACCGGAGACGCTAAAGCTTCCTGTAGACGGAGACCCGGATTTGGAAGTGGCACCGCTTCCCGCAGACGACATGGCAGAAGAAGAGATGGCGGAAGACGCTATGCCGGAAGAAGATGCAAGTGCGGCCGGCATGACAGAAGATGTTCCGTCCGACTTAGACCAGGCGCTTGATGCAGAAGTTGATGTTCCTCTTGACGAAACCGTACTTGATGAAGACACATCCGTAGAAGACTTTGCCCAGCCGGAAATCGAGCAGGACGACCTAAACCTTGTTCAGCAGGATTTGTCACTGCTCAACAAAACTGCAAAGACCCTTTCCGACTTTGTAAAAATACTCAATGACAACGAGATTGCAAAGAAGTTCAAGGACACGGCAAGCATGTTCCGCGAGCTAAAGTCCCTGAGCGAATTCCTTCCGGAAGAAGAAAAGGAACGCTTCCTCATGAGCAGGGAACATTTGCAGCTTGAATACATCATCAAAAAGCTGAGCGGAGCCGCAGGACTCCTTTCCACCGCAGACTTGTGGCGCAAGGAAATAGGCATAAAGAACGAGGACGTCCGCAAGGAGCAGAACATCGTAGACATGATAGAAATTGTCTTTACCTACATGCGCGGCCTAATCAGCTCACTTCCCGACAAGCAGGTTGCAACAATCCTGGACGGAGAGGTAAGCCGCATCCTTAACAAGCTAAAATAGGATTTCTTTTTTCTTTGGACGTGACTTTTGTCTTGACTCCAAAAAGCCTGTCTGCTCAAACCGGGTGGACAGGCCTTTTTTTTCGGGCTTTCCGCACTTCCGGGGGCCCAACCCCTCCATTCTCGCTCCGCGAGAACGCCTGCGGCGGTGCTCCAATCCCGCGTAGGCTCTGCTTCAGAAAATCCCTCCATGGCTCTGTATTGGTTGGCAAGAAAGACGTGTCAGAAAAAAAACTATGCTAAACAGGTCGGAAATCAGTTTGGTGTGCAGCCGAATTTGCCTGGGAGCGGAGCACCAAACTGATTTCCGAGTCCTTTGTGTGACCCATTTGCATAAAGGCTGGTTTTTAAGTATAATTTCTAAAAGTTTTTTTTTAGCAAAGTGACTGCGGAGGAAAATATGAAAAACATAGACATCTTGGACTCAACTTTAAGGGACGGTTCCCAGGGCGAAGGAATCAGCTATTCCGTTCAGGACAAGATTCATATTGTGCAGGCACTTGATGAACTTGGGGTTAAATATATAGAGGCTGGTAATCCCGGCAGCAACCCCAAGGACATGGAATTTTTTGCCCTTGCCAGAGACCTTAAGCTTAAGAATTCAAGCCTGGTTGCCTTTGGTTCCACACGGCGCAAGGATTCATCTTGTGCGGAGGATGCCAACCTTCAGAGCCTTCTTGCGGCAGAAACAAAAGACGTTGTTATATTCGGCAAGAGCTGGGACTTTCAGGCAACGGAAATCCTTCATGCAAGCCTTGAGCAGAACCTGGAGATGATCCGCGACACCTGCGAGTATCTTACAAAGCACAACCGCAACGTAATCTTTGACGCAGAACATTTCTTTACAGGTTTCCAGCAGAACCGCGACTATGCGCTAAAGTCACTCCGTGCAGCCTTGGACGGAGGTGCTACTGTCTTGAACCTTTGCGAGACAAAGGGCGGCTGTATGCCGGGAGACGTAAGAAAGGCCGTTGCAGAAGTTGTCCATGAATATTCAAGCGGTGCAATAATTGGAATTCATACCCATAATGACTCAGGCCTTGCAGTTGCAAATTCAATCATTGCGGTGGAAGAGGGTGCAACACACGTGCAGGGTGTACTCCTTGGCTTTGGCGAGCGCACGGGAAACGCAAACCTTAGCACAATAATTGCAGACCTGCAGCTAAAAATGGACTGCCGCTGCATTCCCCAAGAAAACATAAAGATGCTTACCCCTATATGCAAGCGCATTGCGGAGATAACAAACATTCCTCTGGAAGCCGGAATGCCTTATGTTGGCCAGAACGCATTTGCTCACAAGGCTGGTATGCACATAGATGCCGTGCTTAAAAATCCTTCCGCCTACGAGCACATTAGCCCGGAAACCGTTGGAAACGAACGCGTCTTCCTGATGAGCGAAGTTGCAGGCCGCAGCATGATAATAGAAAAAATCAAGAAGTTTGACTCTTCCATTACAAAGAATTCTCCTGTTGTTGCAGACATAGTAAAGAAGGTAAAGGAGCTTGAACACGAAGGCTACCAGTTTGAAGGTGCCGACGGCAGCTTTGAGCTTCTTGTGCGAAAGGAAATTGGCAAGTACAGGCCTTTCTTTAACCTTTGCTACTACAAGACTTCCGGCGAAAACCCCCGCATAGAAAAAGACCTCTATTCATTTGCCCAGATAAAGATAGACGTGGACGGCCACTTCCAGATTGCGGCGGGAGAGGGTAACGGTCCTGTTAACGCTTTGGACAATGCCCTCCGCCAGGCCCTCATGCCCTTCTATCCTTCGGTCTCAGAGATTCACCTTATTGACTACAAGGTACGTGTTCTTGACGGAAAGAGCGCAACAGCCAGCCGTGTCCGCGTACTTATAGAAAGCTCCGACGGTAAGGACAGCTGGACTACCATGGGTGTTAGCTGCGACGTTGTAGAGGCATCTTGGCTTGCCATAGTTGATTCAATTGAATACAAGCTTATAAAGGACATAGAAAAACGCTACCAGAAGCTTCTGTAGATTTTGCCAGCAGGTAGGATGTTGAACTTTGGATTTGCAAATTAAAAAAGCCGCGGTCCAAGATGCCCAGATTCTCGTTAACATATACAACAAAGCCTTTTACGAGGATTTTGTAAAATATGGCGAATGTCCCGGTTACGGCCGGTCAGTCAGCGACATGGAAAAATCTATTGATGAGATGCCAAAATACATTGCATGCGTTGATTCAAGACCGGTCGGGGCAATATCCCTTTTAAATAAAGGTGAGGGGCTTTATTATATAGGCGCTCTTTGTGTAATCCCCGAATTCCAGCGTAAAGGAATTGGCCACAAATTGCTTGAGTTTATAAAAGAAGAATACAAAGACTGGAAAAGAATTGAATTGGTAACTCCTGCGGACAAAGAAAAGAACATCAACTTTTATACAAAAAAATGTGGCTTTAGCATTGACTATGAAGAAATGGATGGAAGGGTTAAGGTTTACCACTTTAGTTTGCACAAGCTATAAATTGTGTAAAAAATATTTCCACCCATTCTCAACATATACAGCGAAGTAGAAATCTTGTATTCTATAATCACAAAGCGCTTTGAAAACAGAATGGTTTTGACGGGCCCTTCGACAGGCTCAGGGACCAATATCAGTCACCATAAAAACTGAGGACTTTATGAATTACAGAAATGCACAGGACATTTTTCCGGAAAATCTTTTGAAGCAGATTCAGCGGTATGTGAGCGGTGAAACGATTTATATTCCTGCCAAAAACGAAAAGAAGGCATGGGGTGAATCTTCGGGCTACAGGGCATATCTTGCAAAAAGGAATTTGAGCATGAAAGAGGATTTTGTGGATGGGCTAACAATCGAACAGCTAGCGGAAAAATATTGTCTTTCCTTTGATTCTGTAAAGCATATTGTCTACACAAAACAGGAGCGCACTATGCTGCAATTTAGCAAGACACTTTCTTCGGCTGTGACTTATGCCAAAGAAAACAAAATTGACGAATGGATTCATACCTATCTTCACGATTCCGAAAAAAGCAATGTTCCCTTTTCTGACGGGCTCAAGCTTTTTGAACGCTATTACATCGGCCCAATAAAAATGCCAAGCGATTTGTTCGTGCGCAACACAGGCCCCGAAGAAGGCATGAAGTATAAAATCGACAAGGGCTGGTGGCCTATTCATGTTGCGGCCCTCGAAGATTCAATTAAAAAAGATCCCGACATGCCGCCGCTCATTGCCCACTATGTTGACCATGGCTTTGAGATGAACGATGGCAACACCCGCCTTCAGGCCTACAAAAATCTTGGTGTAAAAGAAGCATATTTTATCATCTGGATTACAGAAAAGGATGAATACGAAGAGTTTATGACCCGCTACGGAAAGTATGCAGAGGGTGCACCAGTTATCAGGCGATAAAAACAGGCGTCCCCCGAGCCAGTAGAATCTGCTCCCCGAGCCAGTCGAAGGTGGTCCCTGAGCTTGTCGAAGGGGACAGTCTATTATAAAAAAACAGCTGTTTGTCTTATTCGGCATTCAGCTGCACTTGAACGATGAATACGGAAGAAGATGACAGAAGAAATTGTAAATAAAATATGTAATGAAATTTTTCAAGTGCTTCCAACAGAAATTATAAGAAACAATGTTGGCTTAGCAGGATATGTTTATACAGTTCAAATTGGTAATGATAAATATGTAGTAAAAATTTCAGATGATAAAAATCTGATTTTAGGCTCCACTTATTGGTTGAATAAATTGAAAGATTTAGATATTCCAATTCCCAAAGTAATAGCCGAAAACACATCTGCATTTCCTTATTATTTTGTAATGACATTTATTCCCGGAAAAGACCTGGGGCTTGTTTATTCATCACTTTCAAGGGATGAAAAGAAAGCTATTGCAAAAAGTCTTATCAATTATCAGAAAGAAATCAAAAAGCTTCCTGTGGCTAATGTATTTGGTTCACTTAATTCTTATGAAGACAAGGAAAACTTTTTTGCCACCTGGGAAGAAAATGTTTTAAGCGATATTAAAAGAGCAGAAGACGGCATAAAAGAAAATAAGATTTTTTCTACGGAATATGTTTCTAAAGTTAGGGGTTTGATTCCAGAATTCAAAGATTACTTTGCGGCTATTAAGGCAGAACCTTTTTTTGATGATGCTACGACAAAAAACGTGCTTGTGCACGAAGGAAAACTTTCTGGGATAATTGATTTGGATTGGATTACTTTTGGCGATCAGGTTTATTTTCTTGGCCTTACAACAATGGCTCTGCTAAGCATGCAGGCAAATTTGGATTATGCAGAATATCTTAAAGAAGAAATGAATCTGAATCCGTTTCAGGAAAAAGCGGTGAAGTTTTATGTTCTTGTTTTCTGTATTATTTTCATGTCAGAAAAAGGGGCTAGTTTTAATCAAAGTGAAGCGGCTCCTGTTACTGAACAAGAAAAAAATCTTCTTGTAAAAATTTTTGAAAAGTATTATGAGGAATTAAAGGCTGTAGCTGATGATAAGACCCTATAGCATGTGTCAATGCCGTCCGTTCAAAGCAGATTGAAATTTATTTCTGTCGTTGATAATATAAAACTGATGATTGAATAGAAATCACAGAACAATAAAGGGAAATTAAAAATGATAAAAGTAGTGTTTTTTGTGGTAAGTTTTTTGGTTGCTGTTACCTCTTTGAATGCAAAAGAGAAGCAAAGTGTTAGGGATAAAATTGATTCCTTGCTTGAAGAGAGGATAATTGAGCTGGACAGTGAGGAATTAAAGTCTTTTAAGAACCAAGATTTTGGGAAAAAGATAATTACAAAATTGAATAAAATCGAGTCGGCTAAAGTCCTTAAAGATGCCATTTCTGATTATATAGAAGTTGGGAATTATGAAATTGTGAATGCGATAAAATTGGACAAAGATAGTATTTTTTTAAATTATTTAATCCGAAGTGATGTATCTGTTCGCCCAAAGAATAATGAGTCTGAAAGAGTGCTTGATCCCCTTAAGATTCAGCATCATTTGCTTTTGATATATGACATGAGTAAAAAAGAAATTTCAGAAATGAATTATATGTATGTATTATACACTCCAATATTATTTCATAAGTATGAGTACAAGGGCAAAACTCTTTTGTATGCGATAGGAAATAATTCTTCTTTTGGCATGGCAATTACTGAGCTATATTTTTTGGCTTTTTCAACCAAAAATCTTAGACTGCTTTTTTCTGAATGTGTATTGTTTTCTCAAGAATTTTATTCCAATGAAATTGAAGATATAGAATTTGAGAAAGATTTTGTTTTTAATGGGGATAAAATAGAAATAACAGGAAAAGATTTTGACTTTGATAATATGAAGTATGTTGATTATAGTAAAACTTATATGCTTTATTAGAATCTTTATAGAAGAGTGGTTGTTTGGCGCGTTTGGATGAAAAATGAAAAAAAGGGAATCATTAATTATTTTTATAATATGCCTAATTATCTCTATCTTTGCTGCTTGTTCAACAACTAAAGAAGCGGTAAATGTTTGTGGGAAAAAATATGTTTATGACAAAGAAGGTTTTGGAAGCGATTTTACAATATCTTTTTATGAAGACAATAAATTTCATTATAGTGAAGGCGGATTAAGTAGTTATATAGGTTATGGAATTTGGGAAATAAGAAACAACGTCATAACTTTGCACGATGAAGATCCGCATTTTTGCAACAACTTTATTCTCAAAGGAAATAAGCTTGTATGGCAGAAAAAAAATTCAAGCAACTTTATGTATTTAAGAATTTCTGATGGCGATACTTTTTCTGAAGCAGATGAAAACTATATGAATACGGAAAAAGACTTTATAATGGATGAAAAAGAAGTTGAATACTTTATGAGAAAGCTGATTGATCAAAGGTGAAAAATATATTGCTTTTTCTTGTAATGTACGTTATAATGTACATAAATGGAGGCTAATATGCATGCGATGACCGCGACAAAAGCAAGGGCAAATCTCTTTAAGATTATGGCCTTTGTTAATGATAATTCTGAGCCATTAACTCTTACAAATTCAAAAGGAAAAAATGCAGTCCTTATTGGAGAGGATGACTGGAATGCCATTCAGGAAACAATGTATCTGAATTCTGTGCCAGGAATGACGGAATCCTTGATAAAGGGCAAGAAGACACCATTGGAAGACTGCCTTTCCGAAGATGAAGTTGAGTGGTAGTAATGTATCTTATAAAGTATGACAAACAAGCTACCAAAGATATTAAGAACTTAAAATCAGCAAAGCTTGATGGTAAAGCAAAGTCTTTGATCGAAGTTTTGCGTAATAATCCTTTTGAACCGCCTTACGAAGAACTTGTAGGAAATTTAGCCGGCCTGTATTCAAGGCGAATTAATATCCAGCATAGATTGGTATATGAAATCTTTGAAGAAGAAGTTAGTGTTGGTGATGTAAAGTACGAGGGTACGGTAAAAATAATCCGCATGTGGACGCATTATGCGGGGGTGAAGTAGCAATCTCATAACAGTAGGGAAAATTAAAAATGAAAAAGAAGCTGATAAGAATTCTTGGTCTGTTTGTCTGTTTTTGTCTTACCACATATATAATTTTAAATATATACTGCAATTTTAATGCATCAAAAATTTATGAAAAAGATGTAATTGATGAAACAAAAATTGAATTATCAGACACACAAGTTGAGATTGCAAGTTTTATTTTTTCCAAACAGGCCAATCCAAAATTTAAAAGACTGCCTTTGCTAACAGATTATTTTTCATCCGCAAACAGGGGCGCATATATATTTGTGCAAGAATATGGAGCCTGCAATCTTTTTTCTGATAACACTTGCTGGCATTGTTTATCTCCAAAAAGAAAAAAAATTAAAGCCTTTTGTACGAGTAGATATGTCGTTAGGAACATAGGGTATAAAATTTGTTATAATTATATTTTTTCTGCAAGTTATTTTGGAAACGGGATTTATGGTCTGGAAAACGCAGCCATGTTTTATTTTGGTAAAAGTTATAAAGATTTGTCGCAAAAAGAGTTTATTAATCTAGTATTAATGTCTATCCATCCAGTAAAATATGATATATTGGAAAAAGCGAATGCCAAAGCGATTAATGATGAAATAATAGAGATATACTCTAATTTTGAAAAAGCAAGAGAAAAATTAAAGAAAATTTAAGGAAGTAAAAATGAATACAAAAAGGGCAGTTTTATTTTTTTTAGTTTTATATTTTGCAAGTTTTCTTTTTGAGTCTTGTTTTTTGCGGTATTTGTCTGAAAAAACGCTTATTCAAGAGGAAGAGGTAACTATTTCAAAGACTTATGTTATTCAGGCGTATATAACAAACTGCGTTTCTGATCCAACTTACGCACGGGTGTATATTAACAATGTTGAGGTATTCAGGTTTCGTGGGGCAAGTAAAATAGCTTTTGAAGTTAAGGATGATGTTCTGACAATTTATACGGATGGTTATTTAAAATCAGAATGTAAATATGATTTGATACAAAAAGAGTCTTTCGGTGAATTGCAGATAAGATATGTGCAAATGTAGGAATCTTGGAAAATGCTGATTAATAGCATTGTGTCAATAATGCAAATAAATAGATTATCGGGTCGAGCCCGATAATGACATCGAGCTGTGGTAATCATTGTTTCCTTAGCAATAGCAATCCCACCAATAAGCCTACGCCGCCATGGAGCCCCGAAGTTGCCGCGCAGCGGCAATGAGCGTTAGCGAAGGGCGGAACGGCGGTGGCGCAAAGGGGCTGACGGTCGAATTAGCCGAGAGATAGAGTGGTAGAGCAAGTTGGACTATCGTCCAGAAGGGTACCGTCCAGAATAGTTCCTTCTAGCTTCTGAGATTCCGAATCAAGTTCGGAATGACAGTTTTGGTCAAGTTTCGGAATGACAGTTTAGCAAGTTCGGAATGACGTTTTTTCGAGTTCGGAATGACGTTTTTTCGAGTTCGGAATGACGCTTTTTTTTAGTTCGGAATGACGCTTTTGGAGCAAGTTCTTAGCTTTAACGGGTTTGTTTTGGGTAACTGGCTTTTAATTTCGGTTGAATAAAAGAATCTTTCCTATTATAATAGAAAAATGGTAATCTCCAAAAGATATAGTTTTGGGGGCTGCCTTGATTTTTAGAAAAAAAGGTTGTGTATTGATGGCGAATCTTGATTCAAATACAGTTTTTAAGCCGGTTGCAAAGCCAGTCCGCATGGGTATTGACGTTGGTTCTACAACGGTTAAGGTGGTAATACTGGGGGACGATGACGCCCTGCTTTACGGAGCTTACGAGAGGCACCGCGCAGATATACGCAACACAATTATTGCCGTGGTGAACAAGGCTTTTGACGAGCTGGAGAAGAAGTTTCCTGCCGGTCAAGACCAGCCTCTTAGCATAAAGGTTACCGGTTCCGGCGGTTTTTCGGTTTCTCAGTGGCTTAACATTCCCTTTATTCAGGAAGTTGTGGCTGCTACCACGGCGGTAAAGCGTCTTATTCCAAAGACAGATGTTGTTATTGAGCTTGGCGGTGAGGATGCCAAGATTACATATTTCCGCGGCGGTGTTGAGCAGAGGATGAACGGCACTTGCGCAGGCGGTACTGGTGCTTTTATTGACCAGATGGCGGCTCTTTTGGAGACGGATGCCATGGGGCTTAACGAGCTTGCCAAGGGCGCTTCCACTATCTATCCAATTGCGGCACGTTGCGGTGTTTTTGCAAAGACGGATGTTCAGCCCCTTATTAACGAGGGTGCAAGGCGTGAGGATATTGCGGCTTCCATTTTTCAGGCGGTTGTTAGCCAGACTATTTCTGGTCTTGCATGCGGTAAGCCTATCCGCGGTAACGTTGCATTTTTGGGCGGTCCCTTGCACTTTTTGGACCAGCTTCGAGAGCGTTTTGTTGTTACCCTTAAGCTTACTCCGGACGAGACTATTGTTCCCGAAAACAGCCAGCTTTTTGTGGCGGCCGGTGCGGCTTTTTCTGCGGAAAGGGAAATCAGCTGCATTAAGGGTGCTGCGGCTTCTGAGGGGGTGTTTCCTACGGTTGCCCAGTTCCGTGAAAGCCTTAAGAATCTTGTTGGGGCGGAGATGCAGGAGGTTCAGCGTCTTGAGCCTCTCTTTAGGAGCCAGTCGGAGCTTGATGAATTTAATGCCCGTCATGCCCAGGAAAAGGCTCTTACCGGTGACTTGCAGTCAACACAGGGGCCTGTTTTCTTAGGTCTTGATGCGGGTTCCACCACTACAAAGGCGGTGCTTACGGATACCCAGGGGCGCATTCTCTGGCGCTTCTACGATGTTAATGCGGGTAATCCTGTTGAGCTTGCGGTAAAAGTGCTAAAGTCGCTATATAAAATCTTGCCAAAGGACTGCTATATTGCACGCTCTGTTTCTACCGGTTACGGGGAGGCACTCTTCCAGGCGGCCCTTGGCGTTGATGCAGGTGAAGTTGAGACTATTACCCACTACCGCGCGGCAGACTTTTTTGTTCCTGGGGTTGAATTCCTTTTGGATATTGGCGGTCAGGATATGAAGTGCCTTCGCATGAAGGACGGGGCCATTACTTCCATTCAGCTGAATGAGGCTTGTTCTTCTGGTTGCGGTTCATTCCTTGCCCACTTTGCAAGTACAATGGGAATGAGTGTTCAGGACTTCTCCAAGATTGCCCTTCTTGCAAAGACCCCGGTTGACCTTGGAACGCGGTGTACGGTATTCATGAACAGCCGTGTAAAGCAGGCCCAGAAGGAAGGTGCTTCTGTTGCGGATATTTCAGCGGGGCTTTCTTATTCAGTAATAAAGAATGCCCTGTTCAAGGTAATAAAGCTTAGGAAAGCTTCTGATATTGGCAGCAAGGTTGTGGTTCAGGGTGGTACTTTTAACAATGATGCCGTTCTCCGCGCCTTTGAAAAGATTGCCGGTGTTAACGTATACCGCCCGGATGTTGCGGGGCTTATGGGTGCCTACGGTTCTGCCCTTATTGCCCAGGACCAGTGGGAGGATCTTCGCCGTCCAAAGCCTGATGACCCCGACCAGACGCCTAAATTCATAAAGTCCGGGATTGCTTCTCTTGAGCAGCTTGAGTCTTTTAAGGTTAGCCTTGAGCTTAAGAGGTGCGGCAAGTGTTCCAACAACTGTCTTCTTACAATAAACACCTTTACTACAGGCGAGAAGGTTAGCCGCTTTATAACAGGAAACAGGTGCGAGCGCGGTGCGGAATTTGATGACGACGTAAAGGTTAAGGATGCAAGCAATGCAGAAGCTTCTTCCGGGGCGGATGATAATTCACCTGTCAACTTGCCCAATCTTTTTGAATGGAAATACAAGAGGCTCTTTGGCTACGTTCCGCTAAAGAAAGAGGATGCTCCCATGGGCGACGTTGGAATTCCCCGCGTGCTCAACATGTACGAAAACTATCCCCTTTGGTTTACCATTTTTACAAAGCTTGGCTTTAGGGTTAGGCTTTCCCCGCGTTCAAGCCGTGCCGTTTACGAAAAGGGCCTTGAATCCATTCCGAGCGAGTCTGTCTGCTATCCGGGAAAGATTACCCATGGCCACATAGAGAGCCTTTTGCAGTCGGGCTGCAAGTTCATCTTCTACCCCTGTGCCCCTTATGAAATTAAGGAAGACCCGGGGGCTGGAAACCACTACAACTGTCCGGTTGTAACAAGCTACCCGGAGGTTTTGCGAAACAATATTGAGCGTCTTAGGCAGGACGAAAGCATTCTTTTTATGAATCCCTTCCTTCCTATTTATGACAAGCCTCGTCTTGCAGAGCGTCTTTACGAGGAGCTTAAGAAGCATTTCAAGAGCCTTACTTTTGACGATGTAAAAAAGGCTGTTGATGCAGGCTGGGCTGAGCAGGAAAAATTCAAGAAGGAAACATCGCTTGCCGGTGAGGAGGCTTTGGAGGCCCTTATCCGTGCAGGTGCAAACGGAATCGTTCTTGCCGGCCGCCCATACCACTTGGACCCGGAAATTAACCACGGAATTCCAGAATTGATTCACGGTCTTGGGCTTGGTGTCTTTACGGAAGACTCTGTTGCCCATCTTGGTGCAATAGAAAGGCCCCTCCGCATTGTTGACCAGTGGACCTACCACAACCGCCTCTACCGCGCAGCAGCATTTGTTTCCGGCATGCCAAACCTGGAGCTTGTGCAGCTTACGTCTTTTGGCTGCGGACTTGATGCCGTAACCTCTGACCAGGTTGACGAAATCCTTAAGGCCAAGAGCCGCATGTATACGCTTATCAAGATAGACGAGGGAAGCAACCTTGGAGCGGTAAGAATTAGAATTAGAAGCCTTATTGCCGCTGTTAAGGCAAGGCAGAGAAACCGCATAAAGCTTAGCGTAAAGAGTTCCGCCTACAAGAGGCAGGTCTTTACCAAGGAAATGAAGTACAGCCATACAATCCTTGCGCCGCAGATGAGTCCCATCCACTTTAGGATTGTGCAGAAGGCTTTCCAGTATTCAGGCTTTAACTTTGTGGTTCTTGACGCTACAGACCCCAAGGCTGTGGACACAGGCCTAAAATACGTAAACAACGATGCCTGCTATCCTTCAATCCTTGTGGCAGGCCAGATGATTTCTGCCCTCCAGAGCGGAAAGTACGACCTGGACAAGGTTAGCCTCCTTATTTCGCAGACGGGTGGTGGCTGCCGCGCAACAAACTACATTGGATTCATCCGCCGTGCGCTTAACGATGCAGGTCTTTCCAAAGTGCCTGTCATTTCCCTTAGCGCACAGGGCTTTGAAAGCAACCCGGGCTTTAAGATAACCCTTTCTCTGGTTTCCAGGGCAATGAAGGGCGTAATGCTTGGCGACCTTTTGATGCGCTGCCTTTACCGCACCCGTCCCTACGAGGCAACCCCAGGAAGTGCCAATGCCCTCTACGAAAAGTGGAACGGAATCATAGAGGTATCCCTAAAGCACATAGGCGTTCTCAAGTACCACAAAATTATCCGTGGAATCGTAAAAGACTTTGACAACCTGCCGCTTTTGCCGGTAAAAAAGCCCCGCGTGGGTGTGGTAGGGGAGATTCTTGTAAAATTCCACCCTACAGCAAACAATCAAATTGTCGATACTATAGAAAGGGAAGGTGCCGAATGTTCAATGCCGGATTTGGCAGATTTCTTGTTCTATACATTCAGCACCGGAATCTTCCGCCACGAAGAGCTTGCCTTCCCAAAGAAGACAAAGCGCAACGCAAAGTTCCTCGTGTGGTTCCTGGAACGCTACCGCAGATATATCAAGAAGCAGCTTAAGAAGAGCCGCCGCTTTGATCCGCCCACGGGCATCTACGACCTGATGAAGGGGGTCAACGATATAGTTCAGCTTGGTAACATTACCGGCGAAGGTTGGTTTCTTACAGCAGAGATGGTAGAGCTGATTCATTCGGGAGTGCCCAGTATTGCCTGCGTGCAGCCGTTCGCATGTCTTCCAAACCATGTGACCGGAAAGGGCATGATAAAGGAACTCCGCCGCCGCTATCCGGGAGCAAATATCTCTCCGATAGACTACGACCCGGGTTCAAGCGAAGTGAACCAGCTTAACAGGCTAAAGCTTCTTTTGAGCAATGCGCCTGTTGGAATGCATCCGGACGAAAGGGATGACGGAATGATTCACAATCCCGACAAGACCGTGGTAAAGCCCCGCATAAGCTATGCGGAAGGATTCGCGGATTTTTCGGACTCAGAAAGCGTAAGCCCTGCCGACATGCCGCCCGCATGAACGCTAAAGCCGCATTTCTAGTTCCGGGAGGACAAAACTAGTATGTTTAGTATGTTTAAGATGAATTTTAAGACTTTTGCAAAAGCTCTTGGCAGGTCAATGGCACATGCCTTGGTAGCATCCCCGCTTCTTTTTGCAGCACTCCCTGCCTTTGCCGAATACAACCAGGCTGGAATTCCTGATTCTGCGGAAATCCGCACCAGGGTTCAGCAGGAATGGCTTGAGCAGCCCTATGCCGCGCTAAAGGGCAAGGCCGCTGAGCACAGCACAGACGCCATCGGAAACCTCTTTGAAATCCGCATGGAAGATTCCGCTGAAGGTGGGGCAGCTACCGAGTATGCCATAATCGTTTGCCCGGAGACATACAGCCAGACAGAGTTCATAGACGGAGAAAGCCGCCAGGTTCAGAAGATTCCACATTACTACAAGGACTCTGCAGGAAGCTGGATTTTGTACAAGGAAAAGGCCTCGGGAAAGCCTTTGCGCATAGAGTGGCACTTTTCCTACGACGAAGACGTTTACCTTATGTTTGTACCGTCCGGCCACAAGACATTTGCAAACCTTATTGTCTGCTCCTACTATGCAGCCCGCTCAGTTCCGCTTGGAATAGACTTCAAGAACCTTTACACCATGTCCTTCCAGGAAGTGTACAATCTTACAAAGAAGCCCTTGCCCTGGTACAAGGTGGATTTTTCCAACAACGACTACACGGAAGTAAAGAAGATGATTGCCATAATAAGGCAAAAGCTTCCTTCTTTAAAATATGCTGAATATGCAGCCTGTGATGAAAGGGACAATGTTCTTAACATCCTTACAGGTGCCCCCTATAAAAAAGAAGAGGTCGACTATTCCGCCTTGCTAAGAAACGCTCCCGCTCCCACAGAGTCAGAGGACGACTCAAAGCTCCTTCTGGGTGAAGACGGCTTTGTAAAGTGGATAGTGGACGGAATCATCAGAAGCGTTACCGGCCAGAATTCTTCTCTTGCAGAGATGCTTGAGCCAACAGACATTCTGGATTCTGCGCCTGCCGTTACCCAGCAGAATAAATTTTCTGCCGCCAACAAAAAGCGCACCCTTGACCTTTGCCGAAACCTTGCCGCAAAAGCGTTCGTCGTACGCTCACCAAGGGGCATAAGGGCAAAAAGCGGCGGTTCAAAGAATGACGACTGGAAGAAATTTGGCGTGGACGTTAACGTTGAGCCTTTTGTTTCCCGCCTTGTAACACCTTCAAAGGCAGAAAATACTGCCGGTTATGTAGAAGGAACAGGGTATTCTGTGGACGAGCTTCGCGGAATGCTTTACGTACTTGCCTGCACAGAGCCGGGCTGGTTCTACATTGGTGCAATTCGAGAACCTGCCATAAAGGAAAACACGATGAAGTTTGACCACTGCGCTGCCTTCTTCTCCTATTTTGACTCCAACAGACGCCTTGTTTGCCGGGTTTTCCAAAAGGGAGAGGTTCTTAGCCTGGAAGAGTTCATAAAAAAATATCCAAAGTGCTTCGTTCACCTGGAGCGCGTAAAGAGCTTTCCTTACTTTAAGCCTTATTAATTTTTCTTGATTTTATGGACGGTACTTTTTAGGCCGTCCATTTATTTTTTTGCTAAAATCGGGAATTTATGACTCGTTGGCCCCGCTTTCCGGGGTTCCGGCCTTCGCCTCCATTGCCTTCGGCAACGCTACCGCGCCCCTCCAATCGGGCGTAAGTCTTGCCTCGTGAAAATCCCTCCGTGGCTTTTCACGAGGATTGCAGATTTGCGTGGCAAATCTGCACGCTGCTAAGCCGCCCTCCCTGGCTCTTTACTGGTCGGCAAGAAAGGCATGTCATCAATATAAGAACCCTCTTTGCAAAGAAATGTATTTGTAGAAAAACAAAGCTGGGTTCTTAGGGCGATAGCCCTAAGCCGTGCCCGAGATGAGACGGTAGCAGTTGCGTATCGTTGAAGGGTGGTTTGGAGGGGGAAAAACATCGGGCTTCGGACTCTGAGAGGTTTTTCCCCCTCCAAGATCGGGGTTCAAGGGACCTCCCTTGAGAAAAATCTTTATTTTGCTATTGCCGCCCCAATGCGTACCGGAACTTCACGCGTAAATGCATCTTGGTATTCCGGCAAGAGGGTAGCCCTGTCCTTTTGCAAGAGCAGGACGATTGTTGAGCCGTGAAGGTCAAAGTAGCCTTTTTCCTGTCCCTTTTCAAAGCTTGCGTCCTGCAGGTGGTTGATTATTCCGCCAACGGAAAAAGCCCCAACTTCTATCTGCGCCGCATCGCCAAAGTGGTCTGTGTGCAGTATTACCCAAGAGCGGCGGTTTTTTGTGTAGACCCTGTAGCGCTCAAGGGCGGAAGGCTGTACGGAATGCAGGCTTCCCTTTACAAAGTGGTTCTTTTCCAGCCGCCCTGAATCCACAAAGATGTAGCGGTGGTAGTCAATCGGTCTAAGGCGGAATACAAGGCAGGTTCCACCGGTAAAGGCTTTTGTGTCTTGGTAACCCGGAAGCAGGTCGCTTATGCTGTAGTCAAAGCCCTTTACGCGGAAAGTGGAATTTTCTTCTATTTTGTATGCGGAAAGAAGCCCGTCTGCTGTGCTTATAAGGGTGCCGGGAGTTTTGTCAAAGGAAATGTCTTTCTTGCGGGTAAAAAAATCGTTGAAGGTGCGGAATTTTACACCGGCAAAGTCTGAAAGGTCTATATTGTTTTTCTTTACAAAGGGCTTTACGTACCAGGCGGAAAGCGGCGAGCGCAAATAAAGTCCGAGCAGGGCTGGAATTTTTAGCGCAAGGAAAGCATTCTGCAGTATTCTGCCGGAAAGAGTTCCGTATAGAAAGTCAACTGCGCTCATTTTTCAATAAAAAGGATTATAAGCTCTGCAAGTCCTATAAGGGAAAGGATTGCTTTTCCAGTCCAGTGGGGTTTTCTCATGCGGAAGGGCGTAATAAAGAAGAGTCCCATCACGATAAGGGTTGCACTGCTCCAGGCTTCCACCCGGCTGTCAAAAAGATCTGGTGAACCCAGTCGGTTGCAGAGAAAGCGGCATACGATAAAGACGAAAGGCAGGATAATTGCTGCGCTTGTTACCGGAAGACCCCTGTATTCATTGCGCTCTTCGCTGGTGCGCTCCTGCCTCTGGGCCTCGTCCACATTGAACCAGCAAAGGCGGATTAGTGCGCAAAGAAGGTAAAGCCCGCCGATAATGCCTGAAAACCTGTGGAAGCCGTTGATTTTGTAGACAAAAAGAGCCGGGAGTACACCGTAGCTTATTATGTCGCACATGGAATCTATCTGTATTCCAAAATCTTTTTGATCTTCGCTGCGGTCTTTCTTTGTACTTGCAACCTTGCCGTCCAGCATGTCCAGAACACCTGCAATCATAAGGCAGAGAAGCGCCGCACGGTAATTCTCGTTCAATGTGAATGTTATTCCCGCATAGGAGAGTAGCATTCCAGAGTAAGTCATCCAAACCGTATAATTGTATACACCAAGCATAGTTACCTCAAAAAATGTGGCCAAATATCAGGCTATAGCCAAGGATGGTCCAGGGCTTTGCCGTCAGAATGATGAGTGCAAATTTGCGGAAAGAGACAGAGGTCATTCCCGAAAAGTAGCACAAAAAGTCGTCCGGAGCAAATGGAAAGCAGATTGCAAACCATAGTACGACCGGATAGTGATGGTGCTTCTTTTGCAGCCAGCGCATGCACTTGTTGTAGCGCTTTTCCGAAAAGACAAGCTTCATCAGCGACATACCGAATCTCTTGGAAAGCAGAAAAGCTATCATGCTGCCTGAACATATCCCTATGTAACTGCAGAGAAAGCCGCCCAGAGCCCCGAACATTGAGGCTCCAGCAATGCAGCCTATTGCTCCCGGCACAATCGCAACAAGGACCTTTACGCACTGGAAAAAAGTCAGCATGACGGGACCAAGGATTCCGTACGCCTCGATGTATTCGCTGAGTGAGTTTACGTCTTTAAAGTGTCCTTCCAGATATTCGTGCAGGAAAAAAATAGTCGTCCCCGCGGCAAGAAGCAAAAAACCTATGGTTCCAGCAATCTTTAGCGCACGTGGCCGCTCCTCCAGCTGCTTTTCTATAGTTTCCATAAAACTGTAAATTGAAGTATATGGTAGAAACAATAAAAAATCAATAGGTAGTATAATTGCAAGTTCCGCAAAAAAGAGGTATAATGACTTATTATGATAGAAGGAATTAAGGCCGTTGCCTTTGACATAGACGGGACTCTTTATGCAGACTGGCGGCTTTTTATAAGGCTTCCGGCCTACTTTTTTAAGAATTTCCGCTTTTTCCTGCGCTTTAACGCCGTGCGCAAGCAGATGCACCGTACCGCGCCCCTGGCGGATTTTTTTGAGTACCAGGCCCGGCTGCTTGCGGAAAAGCTTCATTGTTCTGCGGAAGAGGCAAAGACTAAGATTACGGACATCTGCTACGAAGGCCTTAAGCCCTATTTTACAAAAATCAAGACTTACCCTGATGTTTACGGCACTATTTTTGCCATAAAGAATGCTGGCTTTAAGGTTGCCCTGCTTTCGGACTTTCCCCCTGAGCAAAAGGGCAGGGTGTGGGGAATACGCTCGCTTTGCGACGTGTGCATTGGTTCGGAGGAATCTGGGGCTTTAAAGCCTTCCAAATACCCCTTTGGAATTCTTGCAAGAAATCTGGGGGTTAAGGAGAGCGAAATTCTTTACGTGGGAAACAGCATAAAGTACGACGTTAGGGGAGCCAACAATGCCGGTCTAAAGAGCGCCTACCTGATGAAGGGCTTTAGGGCTTTGTTTAATATACCCTTAAAAGAAGCTGATATTTCCTTCAAGAGCTACAAGCAACTAAGAAAGATTCTTTTGGACAGATAGGGTGGGGCTTTTTCCCAAATGCATTCCGGCAGGCGTTTTTTATGCCAACAAGTGTTCCTCGGTTTTCGGGGGCGTTGGTCGCAAGCTCCGCTTGCTCACCGAGTTACTTCGTAACTCGCGCATTTTTTTTGCTAACACTAATCATTATTGGGGCGTTGTCCGTTCGCTACGCTCACTACCGAGTTTCCTTCGGAAACTCGCAGTTGCTTATGCCAACAAGTGTTCCTTGGTTTTCGGGGGCGTTGGTCGTAAGCTCCGCTTGCTCACCGAGTTACTTCGTAACTCGCGCATTTTTTTTGCTAACACTAATCATTATTGGGGCGTTGTCCGTTCGCTACGCTCACTACCGAGTTTCCTT
>DFJV01000079.1 GCA_002373205.1 Treponema sp. UBA3662 | reverse complement strand
TAGCTTTATAATCTGCATGTATTCGCCATCGCTGATCTTGTATCTGTCTTTTACGATTTTATTCTTTGCTTCGTCCCAGTGTGTGTATTCAATTAGGACAAACTTCGAGTTTTATATTTGCAGTAGAAAAATTGGCTCCCAGCGGTTTTTGTCCCGAAAAAAGGCTTCCGCGCTATCCCTTCGGGCACGCCGAACGCACTTGCTATGCCGTGTGTGCAGAATTTTTTTCGGTTCAAAAATCGCTTCCGCCAATTTTTCTGCTGCAAATATACAACTCGAAGTTTGCACTTTTACTTATTTTATACTACTTTTCCCCACCGGCAATCTCGTTAAAGAGGGCCTGGTAAAGGGTTGCCTTGTCCCGGTTTGTGTTGCGGATTGTAGATGCCATGCGCCTGGCAAGCACTAAAAGAACCCTGTAGCCCAAAACCGGCTCCTTTTTGCAAAGGGCATGGAATTTCTTGCTGGAAAAAACAAGAACCGTGCAGTCTGTAAGGGCTGTAACAGTTGCGCTTCTTACGTCATTGCTTATGAGGGCTGTTTCCCCAAAGAAGATGTTCATAGAATCATCAAGGTCTGCAAGGGCAATTGGGTCTCCGTCCGGAGTGTTTCTTGAAATATGCACCGAGCCGGAATTCAGTATGAAGAATTCATCCCCTTCTTCACCTTCTTTGATTATTACGTGCCCCTTCTTGAATTTTTTAAGAGAGATGTTTTCGTAAATCTGCGTAAGGATTTTCCTGTCTTCTTCCACATCCGGGTTAAAGCCGGAAAAAAGCTGAATCTTAGAAAGCTTTGGCAGAATGTCATTCAGGTATTTTTCTTCCATATTATTTACCCGCCTTTGTAGTCTTTATGGCCTTTATGGCCTTTCCCCTGACAAATATTGCTTTGGAATTTCTTGGAATAACAAAATCATTTTTTGGGGCAAAGAGGGGGTCATTGCTTTTAAGCGTCTTTACCTTTTGCAGGTTGTCTATAATCTTGTTTATATCTGGGTTCTTTTGTGCCTCACGGAGGGCTTCCTTTCTGCGCTGCTGAAAGTTACCGGAATTAAGCAAAAGACCAACGATTACCCCATTCTGTGCCCTTTTTGAAAGCTCATAAGTCTTTAGCTCACCGTAAGTCTTTCCAATAAAATCCTTGGGAATGTTGCCAATCAGAATTCCAGAATCCGCATCGTCGCTAATGAGTGTGCTGATTACGTTACTGTAGCCAAGACCGCCTGATGCACTTGCCAGAAGAATCTGCTCATAATCCTGGGTAAGAATAATCTCGTCGCAGTGGGCCATCTTTAGGTGGCGGTGGAATTTTGAGCTGAAGAGTTCCGCAACGGCATAGACTTCCTGGTTCATGCTTCTGATTGTAAGAAGGGCAAGAACTGTGCGGGAGTCAACTTCAAGTTCAGAATAATTTTTTGAGCGGTCAGAAATAACAAGCACGCGGGCAGCAGTTTTTATGCAGGCCCTGTTCAAAACGGATTCATCTGTAAAATCGCCGGAAACAAAATTCACTTCCTTGTAGCGGGGAAGGTTTAAAAGCTGGGATGTTTGCTCAACCGCTTCGTTTACCAAAACAAGCAGGTCGGTAGAAATATCGGGATTGGAGCGCAATACCGTCTCTATGATTTTTTCAAAACCTGGCCGCCAACCGCAAATTATAAAATGTCCGCTAATAGATTTTAATTTTTTCAAACCTTTGTCCTTCTTTTCTTGAATGTCAACAAACACGGCAGTAACCTTACCGCGTATGTAGCTGAAAAAAAATGTTCCCGTAATCAAAAGTGTGATAGCCGCAGCACGTCCTGGCAGAGACTCGCACACGTATTCAAAGTAGCCCGCAAAAACCGCAACGCACATAAAGTAGAAGGTGTCAAACCTTGTCTCTATTCCGCTATCTGTTTTTGTTTCCACCTTGTAAACGATTACGGTCATTGCAACTATCAAAGCCATAATCGCCAAAAAGATGTATGTGGCAGGGCTTTTAAAAATTATCCTGAGCGCATGGAAAAAACGCCTAAGCCTCACGTTATCCTTTTTCTTCATTTACCGCTAAGCCCCCTCTGATCCCGCAATAAGAATTACCTTGCTTGACTTTGGAATTACAAAATCAGACGGAGGTGTTAGCAGGGGTTCGTTGTATTTTTCAAGCTGCTGGTTGGATTCATCTTTCTTTAAAAGACGGTTGGCATCCGTATTAAGAAGGAGCCCAACAAGAATCATCTTTCCATCCTTTTTGTCGTAGTAGCTTTCAAGGTCGCCGTATGGCTTTCCTACAAAAGCAGACGGAAGGGAGCGGATTAAGATTCCTGTATTATCATCATCGCCAATCAAAGTCTTTATTACGTTGGAATAACCCATTCCGCTTGAAGCCGTGGCAAGAAGGCTGTGCTCATAAGACTGGGTAAGGATAATCTCGTTGCAGCGTGCCATCTGAAGGTGCTCCTGCAGCTTTTCGTCCAGAAGCTCCGCCGCTACGTAAACCTGTGGCTTTATTGACTTCATCGTAAGAACGGCAAGTACCGTGCGGGAGTCAATTTCCATGGCTGTGGTGCCGCCCGTAAAGTCCGCAATAACAAGAACACGACCCGCAGTCTCTATGCCGGCGCGGTGCAGTGTTTCCGCATCAGAAAAATCGCCAGAGACATATTTTATTTCCTTAAAGCGTATGTCCTGCAAAATAGAAAGAACCTGCTCACTTGGAGCCGAATTCACAAGAACGATCATGTCGGGAGTAATGTCCGGGTTTGCAGAAAGCACGTTTTCCAAAAGTTTTTCAAAACCGCTTCTCCAGCCGCAAAGCAAAAAATGTCCTTTCATAGGCCTTATTTTTTTTAACCCCCTGTTGTTTTTGTTCTGAATATTCATTATTACGGAAGTTATTTTACCGATGATTACCGCCCAAACCGCCATGCCCAAAAGCAAAAGCAAAAGAGAGGCAAACCTTCCGGGAACAGACTTTACGTAAAAGTCATAATAAGCCGCAACAACTGCAACGATTGTGTGCCAAACCGCATCGAACATTCCGGTAATGCCAGAGTCGGTTTTTGTTTCCGTTTTGTATACCACGTAGGTTGCCGCACAGATTATGATTCCTATAAGGATAAAAATGTAGAGGAAGGGATTTTTTAGTGTGCGTTTTATCCTGCGCAAAAAATGTGGCTGATTGTTACTCTTATTCATTCAGCATCGCTTCCACTTTTTTTACAAAGATTTCCGGGCATACAAACATAGTCTCTCCGCTTGCAATGTTCACCCCCATCTGAGTGCTTTCCGCCTTTGTGGTAAGTTCTCCAGTTTTTGCATTGTAGAATTCATATTTTATCTTGATGCAGTTTTCCCACTCGACAAGCGTTGCAACTGCCCTTACCCTGTCCATAAAACGCAGCGAACGTACATATTTAAAATGAATGTCCACAAGGGGAAATGCCACCCCCGAAGCCTCCATATCATTGTAGTTGTATCCTATTTTGTTAAGAAGGGCACAGCGTGACGCCTCCATGTATTTTACGTAATTTCCGTGCCAGACAATCCGCATTGAGTCAACATCATAAAATTCAACATTAAAAACAATCTCTTCAGAAATATTTTTTTTCATACCAATACATTATATGCCATAAAACGCAAAAAGTCATTCATTTTTTTTGGCGGTTACCTGCCGTACGGCAGGTCGGGCTATCCGCACTTCCGCTTTCGCTCCATACCTACGGTACGCCTCCGGCGGTGCTCCTATCCCTAACCGGATTTTAA
>DFJV01000039.1 GCA_002373205.1 Treponema sp. UBA3662 | reverse complement strand
AAGTAGGAGGCCGCCGGCTTTTTTTTATAGAGAAGTTGGCATTGGAGAGTTTTTGAAGCTGTAAGACCTTCGTAAGGGGGTCTTTAAGCAGAGTTTGAAATTGAAATCTATGAAACTTAGTTGTTTCTAAAAATTATACGGTATTTTATGCCGGTGACCATGGCGTGGGTGCCATACCCGTTCCCATTCCGAACACGGAAGTCAAGCCCCACAGCGCCGATGATAGTGGCTTTGCGCTGCGAAAGTAGGAGGTCGCCGGCTTTTTATTTTTCCTGTTAACATTTGCTTGCCTACTGACATATTTTATATATGCCTTTCCATGAGTTTATAAAATCCATTTTTTGTTGCTAACGAGATGTTGCAATGCATAGCTGTTTGTATCTTGGTAAGTGAAGCGAACGAAAGCATGCAGTTTTTACCGGTTAATGCCTAGGGAAACGCTGATTAATCCAGGACGATGTCATTATTGATGCTAAAAGATTGCCGGGTTGAGCCTGGCAATGACACTATGCTATTAATCAGTAGAACCGTGCACTGCATGTTAGTTTTTTTGTTAATGGTTGTGTGGCACAAAAAAACGGCGCTGGTTTTGTTTTACAGCGCCGTTTTGTGTTTTATGGGGTTTTTGGAAGAAGTAAAGGCTTAAGAAAGCTTGAACTTGTTGATGTTTTTGGAAAGTTCTTCCATGTCTTTGGAGTTGTGGATTGAGGCTGCATTTACGGCTTTTACAGAAGAGAGAATTTCGTCCGTGCCAGTTGCCATCTGAATCATGGTGTTGTCGATTTCAACACTGTTTTTGCCTAAGCGCTCCATTTCCACAACAATTTGCTTGCCAGAGTTGAGCATTTCCTTTGCACCATCGCGTACATTGATTGTACTTGCATTGATGCTTTCCATTGCTTCAAGAACCTGAGTAGAACCTGCGCTTTGTTCATTCATGGCGCTCATTACAACCTGTTCCTGATCTTTGACCGTTTGCGTAAGTGTAAAGATGTCTGCAAACTGCTTTTGCAAAATCTTGATGCTGGAAGATACACTTTTGATGACTTCGCTAAGGCTCTGCAAACTTCCTGTGATGTTTTTACCCTGATTATTGCTTTGTTCGGCAAGCTTTCGGATTTCGTCTGCAACAACAGCAAAGCCTTTACCGGCTTCTCCTGCATGGGCGGCTTCGATTGCTGCGTTCATAGCGAGAAGGTTTGTCTGTTCTGCGATGTTCTGGATGATATTTGAAGCGTCCATAAGACCGCTGGATTCGCGTACGATTTTGTCTGACATGTTGGCCGTATTTTCTACGTTTTTCTGACCGATGTTAGAAGCGTTGAAGAGTTTTGTTACAGCATCCTGGTTCTTGCCAAGGATGGAAGAAACGCTTTGTATGTTTGCGACCATCTGGCGGACAGCAGCGGAACTTTCTTCTACTGCGGCTGACTGCTGGGAAACCTGCTCGTTGAGGTTTTCGATTTCCCTCATTATGCCTTTTACAATCTGGGTGTTCTTTTCTGAACTGTGGGCCTGTTCTGTGATTCTATCTTTGACAGAGTTGATGTTTGCAACAATCTGTTCTACGCTACTTGATGTACGGGTCATGCTTGAGTTCAAGTTGTTGGCGGTTTTTGTGGAACCACTGATGTTTACCTGGACATTATTGAGCAAGTCTTTTGTCTGCATAAAGAATGCATTCAAGTGGTTTACAAGAAGACCGAATTCGTCACGGCTGATAACAGGAATATTGCTTACTGTATAGTCTCCGTTTTCTAGGCGGGCACTGAAGTTACTTACGTGGTTCAAGCGTTCTACAAGACCGTGGGCTATCATAAAGAAGTCTATGATAACGACGACAAGTCCGAATACGGAAATAGGAAGTTGGGTTGTAAAGAAGAGACGGGCACTACTTATGTTTGCGTTACCCTTCATGAATACTGGAGCAAATTCCAAAAGCAGGATGCCGACGATTGCAAAGCCTGCTACGAGGATGTTGCGACTTAGGATGGTGAATTTTAAGTCTTGGACTCCGAATGGGAGGAAGGAAAGCCAGTGTTCCCAAGCTTCAATCCATTTAATATAGAACAAAAGTGAGAACAAGAAGACGGTTCCCGTGTGAAGGCAGAGGAAAGCAAGCGTTTCGTAAGTGTCTATGTTTCTGGCTCTTGCGGAGATGCCTAGAAGGATTGGATAGATAAAACAACCTGCAAGAAGTACTCCAATTAAAAGAGCGGGAAGCTTGTTGTTTGCTTCGTTTGCAGCATGACTAGAAGCTAGGCTACCGTCGTAGGCATAAATTGCATTTACTGTGCGTCGCTTCATAAAATGGAAAGCGAATATATTAAGTATGTCGAATATAAGAACGAAAGGAGATAGGTGTAGCAAAAAGAAGTTTGTGATTGTGAAGGTTTTATTGTAGGCTCCGTATCCAAACGAAAAGACGTAGGGAAAGAGGATTATAAGCCAGTACAATACTGTAACTTTTGTGGGCAATTCAGGAACCTGAATTTTCTCTGTTTTTTTATCCATTGGAAAAACACTCCTGCGCTGTTCTTGAGTCCTAAAAGACATCGATAATAATCTGCTGTAATCTCGTGAAATCGCTATGAAAACAGAGAAAATTGAACTTTTAGAGACTGTCAACCTTGAATTTATCACACAAAATGGCTGATGTCAACGTTTGGCTCCTTTTTTTCAATTAAATTCAATTTTTGTGGAGTTGCATTTTTAAATTATTTTTCAAGGTCTGGCCCTTGTACCCAACGGCTTAGGGCTAACGTCCTAAGAACCCAGTTATATAATGAACTGATATTTAGGTTGTAACCCCCGATTTTCCTACGTTATAGTTACACTGATTGGTTTTATAAAAAATTGACCTGAGCAATGGAAAGTTTTTGTCAGGGATTGATATTTTTCCCATAAAAATAACAGGAGTTCAGCATCAGTCCGGCTATTAGCGGTCAAAATGAGTCAGTGGGACGTAGGAAAAAAACTTCTTGCGCTAGGCTATGGAGAGGTGGCCGGAGGCCAGCCACCGCAGGGAACGCAAGTGAGCGAGGAGGCCGCGCGTTAGCAAGCCTCGGAACAGCCGACCTGCCGTAAGGCAGGTAGCGCCCAGATGAATAAAATTTGAAAATTTTAGACTTTGAACTGGTCGAGCTGGGAACCGATGTTGCTGATGGATTCGTCCATTTTGGCGGAAAGGTCGGAAAGTTTTTCGCCGGTTTGGGTGATGGTCATGGCACCGGATGACATTTCGTCCATGCCGTTTTGGAGGTCGCGGGCGGCGTTTTTGAGCTTGGCGATTTCTTCCAGGATGGCATTGTTGCCGTTTTCCATTTCTGCAGATGCGCTCTTGACTTCGGCTGAGTTGTCGTTGAGAATGCCTAGCGATTCGTTGATTTGTCTAGAGCCGTTTTTCTGTTCCTGCATGGCACTGGTGATTTCGTCGACTAGTGTGTGGGTCGAAGAGATGTCGAGTGAGAGCGAGTTGAGCATTTCGCGGGATTCCTGGGAGGCTTTTACGATGTCTGTAACTGCGCTCTGGATGTTCTGAAGCTGATTTCCGATGGTTTTTGACTGGGAAGAGGAGTTTTCTGAAAGTTTTCGGATTTCGTCTGCAACAACGCTAAAGCCTTTTCCTGCTTCGCCTGCGTGGGCGGCTTCGATTGCTGCGTTCATAGCGAGGAGGTTTGTCTGTTCAGCTATGGAAGATATGATTTTGTTTGCATCCTGCAACATCTGGGACTGCTCCTGAATCTTGAGGATTCTGTTGTTGACGTCTTCCTGTTTTTTGACACCGTTTTGGGTTTTGTCTTGGAGGCTTGCGAATGAGCGTGAGAGGTTTGTTACCGATGAGTTTACGCTGTCTATGTTGCCGACCATTTCTGCTACCGCTGAAGAGGCTTGGCTTACGCTGTTGGACTGGGTGTTAATCATGGAGCCAAGGGATTTGATGTTTGTGCTTATTTCGCTAACGCTACCTGCTGTTTCTTCCACGCTGCCTGTTTGCGCTTTGATGCTCTGTCCCATGTTGCCGATGATGGCGCTTATCTGGGAGATGGCACTGGTGGTGTCATGGGTACATTCCTTTAGGTTTTGACCGGTTGTGTCAAGTGCATTTTTTGCATTTTTGACTTCCCCGACGATTTCTTGCAGTTTTATGATAAATGCGTTTACGCTGTCTACGACTTCTTCAAAGATTTTGAAAAGGGAGCGGGCTGGTTTTTTGATGCGCTTGGTAAGGTCTGCGTTGCCGGATGAAAGCTCGTCTACTGCGTCTTTTAGGACTTTCATCTGGCCTATGATGTTTATGATTGCGAGTGTGAGTGCAACGATTACCAGTATGACAAGTATTGCCCGGATGAGCGAACTGTATGCGTTCTTAAAGAATTCAGCCTGGGTGTAGGGGACAAAGAGAACCATGTGCCAGTTTACGAGTGTGATTGGTGCGAGAACGTACTGACCGTCCAGGCGGGTATGGCTTGTACATTCTTTGGGTACGTTGTCAAAGTCGTTGAGGGCAGGGAGTTTGTCTGTTACCTTGATTTTGTCCTTAAGGATTGTCTCGTCTGCCGCACCGGTTATTTCTAGCAGATCGTTGTAGAGGTACATTTCTATATTTTCGTCAAGGCCTGAGTACATTGTGCGGATGAAGTCTGTAAGGGGGACTCCTGTTCCTACTATGCCGATAGGGGTTTTGTTCTTGTCGCGGACTACGGCGTTGAGCCAAAGCATGGTTGTTCCCAGGTTAGCGTTGTAGTTGATGTTGAAGTTGTATTCTTCTGTTTCGTACATGGTCATGTTGAACCAGTATTCGTTGGGGTCGTTGGGGTCTACAACGTAGGAGAATTTCATTCCGCTCCAGAATTCCATGTTTTCTTTGGAAATCCAGAAGACGCTTTTGCTTAGGAAGGAGTCGGAATAGGCCTCGAAGTCTTTGAATGCGCTTTTTCGTATATCTTCGTTGTCTGGGTGTTGCATGAATTCTACGATGGAAGGTGATTTCATCATCTGGCGTACGAGAACCAGCTGGCTGTTCATGCTGGCATTGAATTCCAGGGTTTTGATTTCTACGTGCCTCTTCATCTGAGTGTCTTCTGTGCGTACAAAGCTTCTTTTTGCCTGGATGTTTACGAAGAAAAATACTACGGCAAGTACTGCAATCGCAGCAAGGATAACCAGGGCAACTTTGGAATTGTTCTTTTTCATTCTGTTCTCCACGCTTGATTTTGAGGGAAATAAGCTGGTAAACACTTCTCTTAATAGTATTTTATAGCCTGAAAGGTGATTTTCAAGGAATTATTAGGAAAATTTTGAATTTTTTTTAAGAAAATCTTTTGATGAATTCATTTTTTTTGTTTTAAGAATTAAGATTGTTTTAAGTGTTTGCCGACCCTTCGACAGGCTCAGGGATCGCTTTGGCTGTAAGATTTTATAGTTTTTAAACGGTCTGGGGCCACTACGATTTGTAGTTTTTTTGGGAATAGAGACTAGCCCCGATTGGAAGGGCGCGGAACGCGTTGCGTTAGCAATGGAGGCGAAAGCCGGTTCTCGCAACGAAGTTTCGAGCGACCCTGGAAAGCGGGTAAACATTGCGTCCTTGCAATTTTTACCCGCAAGTTTTCTTTCGAAAACTTGCCGAGTTTTTGCGCAAAGAAATGACGCGCCGTCCATGGCGCTGCTTGTTTGCGATTTAGGGTAAAAATTGCAAGGTGCGGTTTGCATTTTTAACCGACGGTTGAATTTGCAGTATGCTCCAAATTATTGAAAAGATGCCGAAACAAGTTCGGCATGACAGGTTCGTTTGTTTGGCATGACAGGTTCGTTTGTTTGGCCAACTTTTACACTGCCCTTCGAGAGCCTCAGGGACCGCCCTCCATGGCGCTATTGTTATTAAAAAATGGCAAATGTTCTTTTGGGACGCTTGTGTTTTGCAGGAAAAAGCGCCGCAAAAAGAAAAAGAAGCTAGAGCTGGGAAAGGGCACCTGCTATGCTGTAGGCACGGTCGCCGAACTTTTCTATCTGGCGCACGAGGTCTATGTACAAAAGCTCGGTCTTTACGTCTGCACCGGCCTCGAGTTTCTTGCGGGCAACTTTCTTTAGGTTGTGGCGGAATACGTCTATCTGGCTTTCTATTTCCTTTGCAATGAGGAGCTTGTCGTGGTCGAGGTGCTTGTTTATGTTGTCGCGGATAAAGTACATAATCTGGCGGGCAAGGTCCAGGTAGGGGTCCAGCCTGTCCATGTCTTCCTGGGCGAAGGTCATGTTCTTTTTGACTGACTTCTGCAAAAGTAGGGCAACGTTGTAGCAGTCGTCGGTCATTTCCTCAAGGTCGTCAACTATTAGCTGCATTATGCTTAGGCTGTCCTTCTGCTGCAGGCTTAGCGGAAGGCGGGAACAGTTGATGATGTATTTTGTTAGCTGCTCCTTCATCTGGTCCGCAAAGTCTTCCTGGTCGGTAAGCTCTTCCATGTGGTTTGCAATGAAGGCTTCGCTTCTGTCCTTGAATCCTGCCGCAACACCTTCGAACATCCTTGTTACAAGAAGTGTCATGTCCTGTATTTCTTTTTCTGCGCGGATTATGTAAGATGCTGCGTTTTCCTTTCCGCCTGTCTCGCTGAATTCCAGGGTGTAGGTCTTTGGTGCAAGGCCTTCCTTGTTGTCTTTTATGAGGGCTGTGGCAAGGGCTGCAATCTGTCTGGTGAAGGGGAGGCAGAGAATAGATGTTATTGTCTTTAGAACCGTGTGGAGGGTTGCTATGTGCCAGGTGATTTTTTCTGTTGGGCTTCCGGGAACCAGGTGGTCAATCAGGTTCAGGAGGGGGGTAAAGAATATGCAGGCAAGCACTACCGTTGCAATGTTAAAGAGTACGTGGATTAGGGCCGTGCGCTTGGCGTTTGCGCTGGAATTCATTGCGGCCATGATTGCGTCTATTGTAGAGCCTATGTTGCTTCCGATTACCAGGGCTGCTGCAAATTCCCAGTTTACAAGATGATTGTAGGCCATTGTGATTACGATTGCGCTTTCTGCGGAAGACGAATGGATTAGGGCTGTGATTATTATGCCCACCACAACTCCTATTAGGACGGAAAGAGCGCCCATGTCGCCAAACTGGGTCAAGAAGTTGAGCGTTCCTTTTTCCGGGCTGATTGTGGAAGAAAGCCAGCTTAGGCCAATGAAGAGCATTCCAAAGCCCATGATTGCCTGGCCGAGTGGGCCCTTCTTCATTTTTTTTGATGAATAGAAGAAATAGCCAAGGCCAAAGATTGGTATTGCAAAGGCCGCTATGCTAAAGCTGAAGCCAAAGAGTACTACGATCCATGCCGTTATGGTAGTTCCTATGTTTGCACCCAGGGTTACGCCCACGGACTGTTGCAGGGTCATAAGGCCTGCGTTTACGAAAGAAACTTCCATGGCTGTGGTTGCCCCGGACGACTGTATTATTATAGTAAGAAGGAAGCCTGTTATAAAACCAGTGAAGCGGTTGCCCGTCATAAAACCAAGGGCTTTCTGAAGACCGGCACCAGCACTTTTCTGAATACCGTCGCTCATCATCTTCATGCCGTAAAGCAAAAAAGCAAGGCTACCCAATAACTGTAAAATTGTTCCGAGGAGTTCCATGTCAAAAGTATACAATAAAATTCAAAGTAAAATCAATGAGTGGAAAACTCTAAACAATCCTTTTGTAAAGCCTGCGTATTTCTTCATATAGAATGGCATCTCCGCCTTTTGGGTCGCTAAAATATATGCCAGTATTTATAAGCTTATATTTTCTGCCTGACGCATCTGTAACGGTATAGAGCGTAGAAGTCCCTGATTTTGCTTCTTTTTGCAAACTGCCGAGCTGCTTTAAGGCCTCTTCGTCAAGTTTCATACCGATTGCTATGTCGCACTTTAGGATTGCAATCTGTTCTTGCAGCAAAGACGGATCTTCAACCTGACTTTCGTCTGTATTCTTAAACACATTTATGCGAGCAAAAGAAAAGCCGTTGTCTTCTCCAACGATGTCTGCAAGGTCATTAGCCTTCGGTATGGCTTTGTAGGGAAGATTGTTCTCTATTCCATACACGTATTTTAGAGAGCGCCTGTGGACTATGTGGGCGGAAGGTGTCATTGTTCCGTTTTTTGATTTTATTGCATGAGCTTTGTAGGCTTTTATCATAGCTTCACTGTATTCCGCTCCGTCTATGCCGTTTGCATTTTTACCTACAAAAAGGATTTTTACGTTCTGTTTGTAGTAGCCGGGGTAGGAGCCGTCTAGTAAAATTTCGTGACCAGGGTTTTGCTTTTTTATCTTTTCCAAAAGTTGAACTTCTGCCTTGCTTCCGTCGTATTCAGAAGGCTTTGTGGCGCTAGTTCCTGAGGCTCTAGGCTCTGAGTCGCTAGCCTCACGTGCTCTAGGTTCAACTTCTGTCTCACTTTCTGACTTGGTACTATTTGCTTTAGAAAGCTGATTTTTGAGTTCTTCTAGCTCGGATTTCTGCTTCCGGTATTTTGAGTACAGCAAGAGTAAGAGAACTAGAAGCAAAAGAATTATCAGAAGAAGCAGAATGCAGTGCCAGCATGGAAAACAGTTGCAGCATTTGTTTTCTTGTTCAAGTGGTTCACTCACCTTTAGTTCAACATCTTCTAAGGGCTCTTGCAGCTCTTGATTTTCTTGCAGTTCCAAAGCCTTTTCAACAGAGGAAACAGAGATGTCTGCGCTTCCTGCTGCTTTGTGGGGAATCAGGATACGGGAATTGGGCCATTCGCGGTAGTCTTTTGAAAGTCCTATGCTTTGCGTTTTGTCAGAAAAAGGCGCAAGTGAAGCTTCATCATAGAAGCGGGAAAAATATTCTTTATTGTTGTAGTTGTTTGTGTTCCAGTTGCAAACTGCTTCTGCAATGCTTTCACTTTCTTCCCTGGTGATAGCGAATGCGTTTTCTATGTAGCCTGCAAGTATAAGTCGCAGAGGTTTTATTTGCTCAACTCCAGCATTTTCTGCAATGTAAAATATGTCAGCGCCGGGTTTATCCCTTCCATAAGTGCGACTGGCACTGTATTTTTCTCCAAGGCCTACAGGGCCGGGTGTTGCTTCTGATTTTTCAGCTTCCATGCGGGCGCCAAGGCTTTGACCTATAGCGCGGATTTGGTCCCTGGAAGAGATTGCCCCGTCTGAATACGAGCCTGTGAACTCTACATAATTGGGTGCAGCGTCAGTGCCTAATATGGAAGAGTCAACTACCGCACTTTCTTGTGAAAAGGCCAAGGTGAAACAGGTGAATGTAAGTAATGAGCAAATAAATCTTTTCATGGAAACCTCTTGTAAAAAGTATACACCGCTTTTGTAAATAAATAAAGGGATGTTAGGAAGTAGGAGTTAGGATGTAGGATAAAGGGGGGGGGAGGAGCCCCTCCCCTGTCTCCAGCCGGCAAAGCCGTCTTCCGCCACCCCACCCAGCGGGGCAATCCCTTTGCAAATGCCCCGCAACGCCCCCTGATTTCCGAAACTGCTGTCTTTCTACAGAATGGCTCCGCAACTTTTACAGCTGTCGCGGTTGCTCAAGTTGGATGCCCCGCAGTTCGGACATTTTATGGTCAGAGGGCTAGCCCCTGGGGCTGTGTTGCTCTGATTGCCGTTCAATGAAAGTCCGTAGAGCGGAATGGATTTTTGGTTTGAAGTTTCCTGCTTTCCTTTTTCAGACAGATTCACTTTTAGGCTTCCGTTTACTTTCCGTATGGCATCAAACAATGCCTTTTTATCGCTCCATGTTGAATTCTCCAGATAGTTAAAGGTCACAAGTTGTCCTTTAACGCATATAGTCCAAATCGGAACTTCTACAATTTCTTTTTCATATTTATTTTTTTGCCTTTCTTCTTTCTTGTATCTGAGGTTTACTGCCGAAATATCTGCAAAGTAGTACTTCTTTTTTCCTGGCCAGAACAAATGCCTTTCATATAAGGCACTCTCATCGTACTCAACATAGGACGTACAGAAAAAGTTAATTAGAGAAATTATTATTATAAGCGGTATCAAAAGCAGTATAAACGGATTCATGAATCCCAATACCTTGATAATAAACAACTCCACCAAAGCAACTAAGGCTGCAAAAACTAAGCCCAAAAGAAGGATTTTGATGCTTGTGGTAACTACACCGAATTTGCTTTTGTGTGCAAAAATTGTTTTCTTTGATTCTTCCATAGATATTCCTTTTTAATAAAGCAGAGTTCCTATTTACTCCTTACAGTTCCCTATAGTTTTGAATCATCTCCAGTTTCAAAGACTATGTCTTTTTTTATACGGCGCATTAAATCGAAAAGTTTTTTTAACTCATCTATAGATGCTTGGGAAAAGTATGGAAATTTTCTTTCCCTATAATTAACGGATATGTACCACAGGTTTTTGTCAGCCTTAAGCTCCCTTCGGATTTTTGTTATGTCGGAAAAGTGGATTGTGCGCTTTATGGGAAGGAAAAGAGGCCGGATGTACAGGGCATTGTCATCATGTTCGGCATAGGTCGTAAACAGCATGCTTATAACTGTGGCAAGTAGAATCCCAAGCGGAAGCATTAGGTTAATCGGATTAAATTGATTTTCTGGGAGGGTATCAGTCTTCATGTATGTTATGGCAATCGGTGCAAAAATGACAAAACACGTAATAAGAAAAATCTTGAGAATTCCTCGTATCTGACTGCTAAAAATTTCGCCCTTGTTTTTGTAGCCAAGGATTGTTTTCTTTGCTGTATTCATTTTGACACCTCCATTCATAAGTATACACCTGTTTTGCAAATAAATAAAGGGAGTTTAGGAAGTTGAAGTAAAGGCTATGTCCTTTTTTATACTGAAAAATGGGAACTTAGCCGGGATTGGAGCCCCGAAGTTGCCACGAAGTGGCAATGAGCGGTAGCGAAGGGCGGAAAGCCCGTAACACCAACGGGCGAATGTATTTGTATAAGCGTGCACAGTAAAAAAAGGCAGCTGCTCCAGAAGAGAAAAAAGAATTCAAACTTTTTTCCGTAAGAATTTAAACTTTTTTTTGAGTTAGCTTTGGCTTTCTCTGCTTTGGCGTTAAAAAAATCATAAAAATATACACTCAAATACTTAAAAAATTGCATTCAAAATTTAAGGATTCTCCCTTATAGTACAATCAGAGACACACAAATTGGAGGAATCTGGTATGAAAAAAATTTTATCTATTGCTGTTGCTGTTTTGGCTGCCGCGACTTTGTTCGTAGGATGCAAGGGAAAGAAAAGCGGTGCAATTAAAGTTGGTATCATTAACAACCCGCCGTCAGAATCAGGCTACCGTGCTGCAAACGTTAAGGACATGGAAGAAGTCTTCTCTCCGGCAAAGGGCTACGAGGTAAAGACTTTCTACAGCCTTAAGAACGACGAGCAGCTGAATGCGGCTTCCCAGTTCATTACAGAAGGAGTTGACTACATTCTTCTTTCTGCCGCTGCAACAGACGGATGGGATGCAGTTCTTAAGAATGCACAGAAGGCAGGAATCAAGGTATTCCTCTTTGACCGTATGATTAACACAGACGAAAGCCTTTACGAAGCAGCTGTTGTTTCCGACATGGCAAACCAGGGTAATACTGCCGTAGCATGGCTTAAGTCTTTGAACCTTCCTGAATACAAGGTAATCCACATTCAGGGTGCTATGGGTTCTGATGCCCAGATTGGCCGTACAGCAGCTTTGGACAAGGAATTTGCAGCTGGAACAATGACAAAGGTTGTTCAGCAGACAGCTACTTGGGACGAAGCAGAGGCAAAGAAGATTGTTGAATCAGTAATCAATTCAGGCGAAGACTTTAACGTTGTATACGCAGAAAACGACGGTATGGCTAAGGGTGCAGTTGCCGCTCTTGACGAAGCAGGTATTACACACGGTGTAAACGGAAAGGTTAAGATTATGGGCTTTGACTGCAACAAGTGGGCTCTCCGCGAACTCCTTGCCGGAAACTGGGACTACGACGGACAGTGCTCTCCATTCCAGGCAGCTGTAATCGAAGACATGATTAAGAGTGGTAAGGTTCCTTCTAAGAAAGTAATCTCAGAAGAAAAAGGTTTTGACGCAACAAAGCTTACACAGGCTGATATTGACAAGTACGGTCTTGGCGACTAATTTGCAGAAAGCTGGCGCGGTGTAAATACTGGCGGCTGCTTAACATGTGTCGTGTTGGGTGGCCGCTTGTAGCACCGCTTTTTTTTTGAAAAGTTGGGAAATTAGAATGGAAAATAATGTTGTTTTGACCATGCGGGGAATCTACAAGGAATTCCCTGGTGTAAAGGCCCTTCAAAATGTAGATTTTACTTTGTGCAAGGGAGAGGTCCATGCACTTATGGGTGAAAACGGAGCGGGAAAATCCACTCTCGTAAAGTGCCTTACCGGTGTTTACGAAAAGGATGCCGGTGAAATCCGTATTGACGGAAAGGAAGGCCCCGTTAGTATCCGTTCACCGCAGGATGCCCAGAATCTTGGCATCAGCACTGTTTATCAGGAAATTACACTTTGTCCAAACTTGACTGTTGCAGAAAACATGTTCATTGGACGGGGAAACTATAAATTCATCAACTGGTCTGCCCAGGAAAAGAGGGCGGATGAAATTTTGGAAAAGCTTAACATTCCGGCTAAGGCTTCACAGCAGCTTGGAACCTGTTCGCTTGCGGTTCAGCAGATGGTTGCAATTGCCCGTGCCGTTGACATGGAATGCAAGGTCCTGATTCTGGACGAGCCTACATCTTCTTTGGACGAGAGGGAGGTTGAGCTTCTCTTTACGCTGATGAGGGAACTTAAGGCTGACGGAGTAGGCATTATCTTTATTACCCACTTCTTGGACCAGGTTTACGAGATTTGCGACAAGATTACAGTTCTCCGTAACGGTGAGCTTGTTGGTGAATATTTGATAAAGGACATGCCCCAGGTTGAACTTGTTTCTGCAATGCTTGGCAAGGCTCTTGATGATATTTCAAAGCTTAAGGATGAAAAGGGCAGGTTCAACGAAGCTTCCGAAACTGTTTACGAGGCCCATGATCTTTCCAGTGCAGAGGGTGTAAAGCCTTTTGACTTTAAGATTAGGAAGGGAGAGGTTAACGGGTTTACGGGGCTTTTGGGTTCCGGCCGAAGCGAAAGTGTCCGCGCCATTTTTGCGGCAGACAGGGTTACGGGCGGCAAGATAAAGGTTAACGGTAAGGACGTAAAAATTACCAAGCCCAAGGATGCAATGAAGAACGGCATTGGCTATCTTCCCGAAGACAGAAAGGGCGATGGTATTATTGCAGACCTTTCCGTAAAGGACAACATAATTCTTGCCCAGCAGGTTCTTAAGGGCTTCTGGCATCCATTTAAAAAGGCAGAGGCGGAAAAGATTGCAGATGAATACATAAAGCTTTTGCAGGTTAAGACCGCTTCTAAGGAAACCCCAATCAAGTCGCTTTCCGGTGGTAACCAGCAGAAGGTAATCCTTGCCCGCTGGCTTTTGACCCACCCCCAGTACCTTATTCTGGATGAACCCACACGCGGTATTGACGTTGGTACAAAGACGGAAATTCAGAAGCAGGTGCTAAAGCTTTCCAAGGACGGTGTTGGCATTACCTTTATTTCTTCGGAAATACAGGAGATGCTAAATGTCTGCACAAGGCTTGTGGTTATGAAAGACCGCAATATTGTTGGAGAGCTTAAGGATGACGAGCTTAGCCAGGAGAATATCATGAAAACTATTGCGGGAGGAAACTGATAAATGAGCGAAAAGAAAACTTTTGCAGAAAAAATAAAATCGCTAACATCATCACAGTTAATCATTCCTGTTATTGCGCTTTTTATTCTGGTTGTTTTTAACCTGATTCGTGACCCGGGATTTTTTTCACTTGGAATTAAGGTGAATAATGTTGGCAACAGGGTTCTTACCGGAAACCTGATTAGTATCTTGAACGGTGCTTCTGAACTTGTAATTCTTTCCATAGGAATGACCCTTGTAACTTCTGCTACGAAGGGACAGGATATTTCTATTGGTGCCTGTGCCGCTATTGCAGGAAGTATCTTTGTTAAGGTTCTCCGCTCTGGGCAGATTACGGTTCCTTCAATTTTCCTTGGCGTGATTGCGGCTTGTTTTGTAGCGGTAATCTTCTGCCTCTTTAACGGACTTTTGATTGCTAAGTTCAACATTCAGCCTATGATTGCTTCTCTTATCCTATATACGGCTGGCCGTCCAATCGCTTACTGGATTAACGGCGGTGCAACCCCAAACGTAGAGAGCAACCTTCTTGGCTACCTTGGAGGATTCATCCCTGGCTGCCCAATTCCAAGCCCAATCCTTATCGTAATAATCTTTGTGCTTTTGATTCTTCTCCTGCTCAAGAGGACTACCCTTAGCCTCTTTATTCAGTCTGTGGGAATTAACGAAAGGGCAGCAAAGCAGAACGGTATAAACCCTGTCTTTATGAAGATGCTGGTCTTTGTAATACTGGGTGTTTGTGTTGCCTTGGCGGGTTCAATGAATGTTTGCCGCATTGGTCTTATTAACCACGAGAAGATTTTGCTTGATATAGAAATGGATGCCATTCTTGCGGTTGCCATTGGCGGTAACTCTCTTGGCGGAGGAAAGTTCAGGCTTGCGGGTTCCATAATCGGTGCCTACATTATACAGGCTTTGACAACTACTTTGTATGCGATGAAGGTTTCTTCCACAGACATTAAGGCTTACAAGGCAATCGTAATTGTAATTATAGTTGTGGCCGGTTCTCCTGTGGTAAAAGAGTTTGTCGGCAAAGCGGTTAAAAAGATTCCTGCTAAGGCTGTAAAAGCGGAGGGCAAATAAGATGAGCGGTATTACTGGTTTTTTTAAGAAAAAATTTAAGCAGCCTGTTTCCAATACAGCTTTGCTTTTGACGATTACAATCTGCACTTTTGTTGTAATGTACATTCTTGCAATGGCGGTGTGGGGCGGCGGCTTTTTGAATCCGCAGCAGTTCTTTAACATCTTTAACAACAATGCCTATCTGATTATCATTGCCTGCGGTCTTACAATCGTAATGATTTCCGGTGGAATTGATATTTCCGTTGGCGGACAGGTTGCCCTTATTACAATGACAACGGTCTGCTTTTTGGAAAACCGTGGCGGCAGCGTTTTTGGCGCTCTTGTTATAGCACTTGCCATTGGCCTTGCATTTGGTGCGGTTCAGGGATTTTTGATTTCTTACCTTAAGATTCAGCCCTTTATTGTAACGCTTGCAGGTATGTTCTTTGCAAAGGGGATGACTACAATTGTTAGCGTTAATCCTGTTACGGTAAAGGCAAACGAATTCTTCCTTAAGCTAAAGGAATTTACCATCAACATTCCTGGCATTGGTCAGCATACAAGGTCCGGCATGTTCATTAATTCCTATCTGGAAATTGGCGCGGTTGTGGCAATTCTTGCAGTTGTAATTTTGTGGGCAGCACTTAAGTGGACAAGGATTGGACGCAACTTTTATGCAATTGGCGGCAACAGCGAAAGTGCCCTTATGCTTGGAATAAACGTTCAGCGCACAAGGTTTTTGGCTTACCTTATCTGCGGCCTTTTGGCTGGAATTGCAGGCTTTGTCTACCTTTTGCACACAGGGGCTGGCAACGCTTCCAATGCAGACGGTGCAGAGATGGAGGCAATTGCTTCTTCGATTATTGGCGGTACATTGCTGACTGGCGGTGTTGGTAGCTTAATCGGAACACTCTTTGGCGTAATGTCGCTTAAAACAATTACAACGATTGTAATTACATCCGGTTTGACACAGCCTTGGTGGCAGAAAATTACAACCGGCCTTATGCTTTGTTTCTTTATCCTTTTGCAGAGCGTAATCCTTTCTGCAAGGAAAAAGAAGCTTGGAACGGCTGCGCAGTAGCTTGGGTTTCATAATTGGTAACTCCTATTTGCCAATTTTTATAAAGTAAACGCGGCTGACCTAAAAAGCTGAGCTTTCCGGTCTTGCCAGCAGACATGTCAAATGCGTTTACGCATGCACTTCTGTTAGCGCGGAAGTGCATTTTTTTTGCAAAGAAAGCAGTTTTGTGCTCCACTACCAGAAAAATCTGGCTGAAAATCCATGATGCGAGGTAATAGGAATCCGACTCCCTTCGGTCGCACCTCGCAAATGGATTTTCATCCATATTTTTCTTCCCGTTGCGCACAAAACTGCTTTTTTGCTTCTTATAGGTTGGTCTTGTACTCGCGGGGGGAAAGGCCTGTGTTCTTTTTGAAGATGTAGCTAAAATAGTGGGGGTCGCTAAAGCCACACTCGTAGGCAATGTCGTAACCCTTCATGTCCGTGGTCTTTAAAAGCCGCTTTGCATTTTCTATGCGCACGTTCGTAAGGTATTCAATAAAGGTAGTGTTGCATTCCTGGGAGAAAATTGTGCTAAAGTGGTTGGGACTAAGTGCCACCACATCTGCAACCTTGGTAAGGGTCGTGTTTTGGTCTGCATAGTTTTCCGCAATGTATTTTTTTGCCTTAAGAATTACGTCCTGGTACTTGCCTATAACTTTTGAATCGCGGTAGTCAAGGGCAAAGCTAAGGATTGACTGTAGCGCTTGCGAAAAAGCCTCCGCGTTTTGTATTGCGGAATCTATGTAGTTGCGCTGAAGAATCTCCGGCTTTTCCACTTGTATGTTTCCGCCAAGACTTTCTATTAGTTCTGAGACGGAAAAAATTACGTCACCAAGTAGATAGGATGCCACAAACTGGAACTGTCCCGGGTTGCTTTTGATAAGCTTCATGGATTCATCTATGATAATAGAGATGTCGTTTTTGGAAGCGTATTTTAGCCGCTCAACCATGGGGTCGTTTTCCTTTAGGTGCAACAGTTCTGTTCCTTCTTCCAAAAAGTCGTCGCTGCTTATGATTCTGGTCTGGGTGCTTGCCTTGCTTAGCTCAAGAATTTTTTTTGCGTCTTCGTAGCTTTCTGCCAGCATGGAAAGATGCTCAACGGTTTTGCCTATTGTGGTAAAAACCTTGCAGTCCGGGTTTTGCGTTGCTATGTGTTCAATTGTTTCTGCTATGTGGTAGCTTTTGTCGTCAAGATCCTTTTGGTCGCTTCCCTTGCAGATGCAAACCAGTGTTGAATTTTCAAAGAAGGAAATGGTCTGTTCCCAGGAGGAAGAATATGAGTTTACAAGTGAACATGCCATCTTCTGGTTTTGACTGTTGCCGCTTGTGCTTTCTATCCTGCTGATTATAATTTTGTAGTAGCGCGAAAGCAGGTCTATCTTTAGCTCGTGGCACTTTTGCCTTGCGGTTGAAGAGTCTATTGTTCCGTGGACAAGTCCGCTCAAAAAATCCTTTTGAATTATGCGCTCGGTTGACTTTAGCTCTTCCTGCATTTTTGTTATGTCGGAAAGCTGCTTGCGTTCTTTGTCTATTTCTTCCGCCGCTTTGTTAAGGCTTGCGACAATTTCCTTTGACGTGAAAGGTTTTAAAAGGTAGTCTTCAATTCCTATGGAAATGGCTTTTTTTGCGTAGTCAAATTCATCGTGGCCGGAAAGAATTATTATCTTTATCCAGGGCTGGGTCTTTCTTATTGCTGCGGAAAGTTCAAGGCCGTCCATAAAAGGCATCTTGATGTCTGTTATAAGTATGTCCGGTTTTATTTCCTGAATCATGGAAAGTGCAATCTCTCCGTCCGAGGCTTCTCCTGCAAAAGAGAAATTTGAATTGTCCCAGTCTATGGTGGTGCGGATTCCTTCCAATACAATGGGTTCATCATCAACAATAAAAACGCTGTACATCTACTTACTCCATGGAATCTTAAAGGAAACAACCGTTCCCTTGTCTAGCTCGCTTTTAATTTCTAGGTTAACGCTCTTATCGTAATACAGATTCAATCTTTTGTTAACATTGTAAAGGCCATAAACAACCTTAAGGTCATCCGGCTGCTTTTCTGCCTTTAGTTCTGCCTTAACCTGTTCTAGACGTTGGTCCGTAAAGCCCTTGCCGTTGTCTTCCACGGAAAAAACAATGTCGCTTCCTTCTATTTTTGCAGAAACTTTTAGGTTGCCCCTGCCGCGCTTGTTTTTTATTCCGTGGTAGATTGCGTTTTCCACCAAAGGCTGCAGCGTTAGCTTTAGCACCATTGTTCCGGAAAGCCTTTCGTCAAAGTCTATTGAATAGTTGAGTATGTCCCTGTAGCGGATTTTCTGAACCGTAAGGTAGCTTTTTACATGCTCAAATTCCTGCTCAATGGGAATCCAGTCGTGGCCCTTGCTTAGCGATATGCGGAAAAAGTTGGAGAAGGCTTTTGTAATTTCCACAACCTGCTCAGTCTGGCCGGATTCAGCAAGCCAGATGATTGTGTCAAAGGTGTTGTAGAGGAAGTGGGGCGTAATCTGCGCCTGCAAAGTCTTCATTTCTTCCTTCTGCAAATTTTTTTGCTCACGGATGTTTGCCTCTATAAGCCCCTTAATTTTTCCAGCCATGCTGTTAAGGTTGTCCGAAAGATTGTCCAGCTCTTTTACGTTGGGGCGCTCTATGCGGGAATCAAGGTCTCCGCTTGCAATTTTTGTGGAAAGAACTTCCATGCTGTGAATGGGGTTTCGTATGCTTTCGGAAATAGTGGACATGGAAAAGAATGCCAAAAAGACTACGAAGATTACGATTAGAATTTGTATTATCAGCAAAAGTATGGATGAATGTAAGATGCTGTCGTTTGTTTTGGAAAGCGTCTCTATTTCTGCAACTATAAAGTCTGCAAAGATGTCGTCCATAAGGGAGCAGCAGCCTCTTATTTCTTCCAGCGTTTCTTCCTGAACGGAAACAGGCGTGTTGCTTTTTATCTGGTTTCCCAAAAGGTCTATGTATTTTTTTAGCGTCTTTTCTGCCCTGTTTGCAACTTCAAGCTTTTGCTTGTTGTCCTTTAGGTCTGTTGTTGTGAGCATGTCGCTAATGCCGTTTTCTATGGCCAAAAGAATCTCGTACTGCCTTCCTTCTGCAAAGGATTTTTTCCCGGCCACGATTTCCCATATTTCACTGGATATGTCCTGTTTTATAATCTGGTTTATTGTGTTTGCCCTGCTAACATTTTTGATTATCTGGTTGTACTGGTTTGTGTGGTGCTGGGTGATTGCCATTGAGCAGACTGCCGGAATAATCATCAGCGTAAGTATGAGGATGTAGAAAAACCAGAGGGTCTTTTGTATGCTTTTTATTTTTTCTTTTTTGCGCTTCATTTTTTTTCTTTGCCTTTTGAATCTGTAGCCCAATCAGTAAATCAGTAGCCACGGCTTTCAATCTGCTCAGGAAGGTTGCCCTCTGCAAAAACTGTTTCTGGAACATAGGTTACAGCCGGAATTGGCCTGTTGCTTGCCAGCGTCTTTACAAAGCTAATTACCTGGTCGCCCATCTTGGGGTTGCATTCTATTACGCAGTTGATTTTTCCCCTTAAAAGCTCGTCGATTGCGGCCTGCTCTGCGTCTATCGTTATTATTACAATGTCTTTTCCGCTTTGAATATTGTATTCATCAAGTACGCTCAAGAAGCCAAGCGTCATCTGGTCGTTGTGGGAAAATATTGCATTGATTTTTTTTCCATTTACAACAAGGCCTTTTCCTGGGGCGGATGCACAGAGGTTTTCTGCAATTTCTTTTCCGCGTGAACGCAAGAAGTCACCGGACTCTGTGTATACCACGGAAAATTTTGGGTCTGAATCTATTATCTCGTGGAAGCCCTTGTTGCGCCCCTCGGAAACAGAAGAACCTACCGTGCCGTAAAGCTCCATGATGTTTACGCTTTCTTTAGAGTCCTTGAATTTGTTTACCAGAAAGCGGCCTGCATTGTGACCTTCCTTGATGCTGTCTGTTCCAATGTAGCCCGCATAGAGAGAGTTGTCCTTTGTCCTTATCTTTCTGTCTACAATGATAACCGGAATGTTTGCTTCCTTTGCTTCCAAAAGAACGTTGTCCCAGCCGTCCTGCACGATTGGGCAAAAAACAATTACGTCAACCTGGTAAACAATAAAAGAACGGATCGCCTTAATCTGATTTTCCTGTTTTTGCTCGGCATTGGAATAGATTACCTGAATGCCTGCCTCTTGCGCCGCCTGCATTATGCTTTGGGTGTTGCATGTCCTCCATTCGCTTTCCGCGCCAATCTGGGAAAAGCCCATGATTATGCTCTTCTCTGATTTGCTTTCGTCGCCGGGGGAATCCTTTTTTTTGCAGCCCAAAAGTGTTGTGCAAACCGTAAAACTTGCAAAGGCCATTAGAAAAACAGCTGCCGTCAGATTAAAGCGATTCTTCATTCTGCCACCTACTTTGCCTGTCCGTAGTATGCGTTCTTTCCGTGCTTTCTTTGGTAGTGCTTGTCCACCACATAATCGGGGAGCGGCTTCCATGCAGGATTTACCGTCATGGTAACCCAAGCCATCCTTGCAATTTCTTCAAGAACGGCCGCATTGTAAACAGACTTGTCTGCATTGCTTCCCCAAGTAAAAGGACCGTGGCCTGCAACCAGCACCATTGGATTTTCTGCAGGAACAAGTGGCTTTAGCGGGCTTCCGTCGTAAGAAGTTGCCCCAACTTTTTCCGGGTACAAGAAAGTGTTTACGATTAGAACACCTGTTTCTTTTTCGTAGGCCCTTTCAACCGCATCCTTTTGAATCATCGGAGTGCATACGACTGCATTTGCGCTGTGGTCTGCATGCGTGGTTCCCAAAAGCGGAATACCCTTGCATGCCTGTGCCCAAGACGTTGCGTAAGGAGAGTGGGTGTGGGTAACTCCCCCTATGTCTGCAAAGTTTTTGTAAAGTTCCGCGTGTGTTGGCGTGTCGGAAGAAGGATTCAGCTTTCCTTCCACCTTGTTAAGCTCAAGGTCTACAACAACAATGTCTTCAACTGTCATTGTATCGTAGGGAACCCCGGACGGCTTGATTGCAAAAACGCCCTTTGCCTTGTCAAAAGCGGAAACGTTGCCCCATGTGTAGATTGCAAGACCCCTCTTTGGAATCTGCATGTTGGCCTCAAAAGCCTCTTCTTTTAATGTCTGATAAATTGAACCCATTTTGCCACCGCCTATTCAATGCTTTCTGTTGCACACTTTTCTATAGCAAGACCCTTTGTGTAGTTTTCAAAGAACTTGTTAAAGCCTTCAATGTCTTCCTTGGAAGCTTCGAATGTCTTGCACTTGCTGTTTGCAAAGACCTTCTTGTCCAGCCAGTCTGCAAGGGGAAGGTTTTCCGTGTCAACAGCGTATGCAGCAAGAAGTGCCATGCCCCAAGGACCACCTTCACCGGCAGTTTCCATTAGGGAAATGGGCGTGTGCATTGCAGAGGACATGGCTGTAAGACCTGCTTCCTGTGTCTTAAAGAAGCCGCCATGCCCCGTAAGCCTGTCTATCTTAACGTTCTCTTTGTCAAAGAGGATGTTCATTCCTGTACGGAGAGCGCCAAGGGATGTAAAAAGCTGTGCCCTCATAAAGTTTGCAAGGTTAAAGTTGTTCTTTTGCGTGCGTACAAAAAGCGGACGACCTTCGGAAAGCCCCGTCATTGACTCTCCAGAAATGTAGTTGTATGGAATACAGCCACCGCAGTCCTTGTCTCCCTTAAGGGCGGCACCCAAAAGGCTGTCATAAAGCTTTCCCTTGTCCACGGAAAAACCGCAGGCGCTTATTGCCTCACCAAAAAGCTTAATCCATTTGTCGTATTCGCCGGTACAGTTGTTTGCATGTGCCATAGCGGTAAGTTCACCGGACGGAGTTGTAACAAGGTCAATCTTTCCGTTGTAGGCCGCAGAAAGCTCCTTTTCCAGAACAACCATTGCAAATACTGATGTTCCTGCAGAAACATTTCCTGTGCGGGATCTTACGGAATTTGTTGCAACCATACCAGTTCCAGCGTCCCCTTCCGGTGGGGCAAAAGTAAAGCCTGCTTCAAGGTCGCCGTCCTTATCCAAAAGCTTAGCCCCTTCTGCCGTTAAAGTTCCAGCAGCCTTGCCCGCAACAAGAATCTTTGGAAGAATGTCTTCCAGCTTGTAGCTAAAACCGTATGGCTTTATAAGATTGTCAAAAGCAGAAAGCATCTTTGCGCTGTAGTTCTTTGTCTGCATGTCTACAGGGAACATGCCGGAAGCGTCTCCAATGCCAAGAACCTTCTGGCCGGTAAGCTTCCAGTGAACGTAGCCCGCAAGAGTGGTAAAGAAAGCCACGTCTTTTACATGCGCCTCTTTGTTAAGCATAGCCTGGTAGAGGTGGGAAATGCTCCAGCGTTCAGGAATTGGGTAGTTAAAAAGGTCTGAAAGCTTTTGTGAAGCCTCTCCCGTAATAGTGTTGCGCCATGTCCTAAAGGGCACAAGAAGATTGTCGTTTTTGTCAAAGGCAAGGTAGCCGTGCATCATTGCGCTAATACCCATGGCCTTTAGTTTTGTAAGCTTTACGCCGTATTTTTCGTTAACGTCTTTTTTTAGGTTGGCATAACAGGTGGAAAGCCCCTTGTGAATCTCGTCTAGTGAATAGGTCCAGATTCCATTGTCCAGCGAATTTTCCCAGTCAAAAGCCCCGGATGCAATCGGTTTCTTCTGTCCGTCAATCAAAACAGCCTTAATTCTGGTAGAACCAAATTCAAGCCCCAGGCAGGCATTTCCGCCCAAAATAAACTCTTTGATTTCATCGTTCATGTTATGAAAATCTCCTGTGTTATAAATTCTCTTCTATATTATATTGTAAACCGAAAACGCAAATTTAGCAAAAAAAATATGCAATTTTGGACTTTTTTGTGCTTTTCTGGACGGTACTTTTGTATGTTCTACGACCATATTTTATGGCTAACTCGACCGCCCATGCCTCTGCGCCACCGCCCTTCCGGGGTTCCCTAACGGTCATTGCCGCTTCGCGTCAACGCTTCGCGCCCCTCCACGGCGGCGTATGACCCGAGAAAATCCCTCCGTGGATTTTCTCGGGTATTGGAGAACTGCTATGCAGTTCTCCAAGCCACTAAGCCGCGCATCCTTGCGCTTTTTACTATTTGGCAAGTACGATAAAAACTCCTTGGATTTTTTTAGGATTGCAGAAGACCCGGTCTTCTGCATGTTGCTAACCCGCCATCTATGGCTCGACATTACTCGGCAAGAAAGAATAAAGTGTCATTGCCGTGCTTGACACGGCAATCTGTGAGAACGTACAGTGATATGTTTTGTGCAAAAAAATCCAAGGAGGGATTTTTTTAGGTGACTTACGCGGGATTGGAGGGGCGGCGCAGCCGTTCCGCAGGAATGGAGCGAAAGCGGAACCCCGGAAAGCCCGTAAAAAATGGCCTCCTTGCCATTTTTTACTATCGCATTTTCTGCAAAAATGCGCATGTCCTTCTGCAAACACACGACGCGCCCTCCTTGGCGCTCCTTGTTAGCCTAGTAAAAAATGGCAAGATGTCGGATTAGATAAAAAATAATCTGGTAGAGCAAGTAGGACTTCGTCCTAAAGATTACCGTCCAAAAGAATGCCTTTCAAGAAATAAGTTTTATCTTGACATTTTGGACAAAAGTGTCAATAATAGGGTGATTTTTGGCCCCTGTAATATTGAATTTTCTTTGCTGCCTTTCTACTTGGGGCTTTGGAGGATATAGATGAATTTATTGGGAAGATTTACGGACTGCAATCTTGACGCAGACTACGATGAAGTAAAAAAGAATTTTTCGCTAAAAATACCCGCAAACTTTAACTTTTCTTATGATGTAATAGATGTTTATGCCAAGGAAGAGCCTAACAAGCAGGCCATGGTATGGTGCGACGACGAGGGTGGGGAAAAATTTTTTTCCTTTAAGGACATTTCCGACATGTCAAAGAAAACCGCCAACTTTTTTGTTCAGCAGGGAATTAAGAAAGGCGACAGGGTAATGCTTTTTCTTCGCCGCCGCTACGAATTCTGGTGGATTGTTCCAGCCCTGCACAGGATTGGCGCAATTGTAATTCCTGCTACGACCCAGCTTTTAAAGCACGACATTGTTTACCGCAACAACGCCGCAGACATAAAGATGATTGTTGCCCTGGACAATAAGCAGATAGAAGAAGAGGTGGAGGCTGCCCTGCCTGAGTCTCCGACCGTAGAAAAACTGGTTACTGTTTCTGGCCCAAGGGAAGGCTGGGTGGATTTTCATGCAGAACTTGAAAAGCAGTCTGCGGAATTTGACCGCCCTACAGGGGATGCTGCCACCTGCAACGAAGACCCCATGCTCATTTACTTTACGAGCGGAACTTCCGGCTACCCAAAGATGGTTGCCCACAACTTTTTGTATCCGCTTGGACACATCATTACTGCAAAGTATTGGCAGCGCGTTATAGACGGAGGCCTTCACTGCAGCGTTGCGGAAACAGGTTGGGGAAAGGCTGTCTGGGGAAAGCTCTACGGCCAGTGGATTTCCGGTTCTTCGGTCTTTGTTTATGACCTTCTGGGCTTTACTCCAAACCTCTTCTTTTCCAAGATTGCAAAGTACAAGGTTACAACCCTTTGCGCACCGCCTTCTGCATACCGCTTTCTTATAAGGCAGGATTTGTCCAAGTACGACCTTTCAAACCTCACTTATTTTGTTACGGCAGGAGAGGCTCTTAACGATGAAGTCTTTAAGAAATTCCTTGAAAAAACAGGCCACGAGATGAGGGAAGGTTACGGTCAGACGGAAACAACCCTTGTGGCAGGAACCTTCCCCGGCATGAAGGTAAAGCCAGGTTCAATGGGTAAGGCTGCCCCCGGATTTGACCTTGAGATTGTGGACGAAAACGGCAAGCACTGTCCGCCAAACGTTACCGGCAACATGATAATCCATCTGGACAAGGGAAAGCCTCTTGGACTTTTTGGCTGCTACTACAAGAACGAGCCGCTTACCAAAGAGGCCTTGGGTGGCAGCGTCTACAATACGGGAGATCTTGCCTACTACGATGAAGACGGCTACATCTGGTT
>DFJV01000028.1:13737-24993 GCA_002373205.1 Treponema sp. UBA3662 | reverse complement strand
CCGGGACGAGAAAGGCTTCTGATGATTCCGTGACTGTTGAGAAAATCGTCGATTGCCTCAGCGCAGAATTCCATCCCGCGGTCGGTGTGAAGAATCATCACCCTGCCCAAGTCAATCCCCGCGTTATTGAATGCTGCCAGGACTAAATCCGCAGTCTTGTTCCTGCCCACGCTCCAGCCGACGACCTCGCGGTTGAACAGGTCTATAAGCACGCAGACATAGCACCATCTGCCGCAGACCTTCACATAGGTCAGGTCGCTTACAATGACTTCGTTCTCGCCCCAGCCCGCGAATCTGCTCCCCAAAAGGTTTGACACATCCGCATGGTTTGAGTTCCGTGCCACCGTGCCCGGCTTCGTGTATTTCGGCTTGCCGTACACGCTCTCAAGCCCCAGCTCGGCCATGAGCCTGCCGATTTTCCGCCTGGACATGGTGATTCCGCGCACGGCCAGCGCGTTCTTCACCTGCCGTGCGCCGTAATTCCCCTTTCCCTCCCGGAACGCTTCCTTCACGTCCTGCAAATCTTTTTCATGGCACGCAATCTTTTCCAGCGACTTCCTTCTGTCCGCCTTGTAATACGTCGTGCTGCGGTTCACCTTCAACGCCCTGCACATTGCTGACCTTCCGAACTCCTTGGAGCGGGCTTTTATGAATCCTATTTTTCCGCGAAGATCAGCGCTGCTTTTTTTAGGATTTCATTCTCCAGCCGCAGGCGGACGTTTTCTTTCCGCAGCTCAATCAGCTCGTTCTCTTCTGCCGTCCGGTTATCTTTCTCCCTGCTTGAGCCGGTCCTGTTGATCCTGCTTATCCATCTGTCCAGCGCGGAGGGCGTCAGATCGTATTCTTTCACGATTTCAGTCCGCGATTTCCCCGCATTGTACAACTCCACCATCCGTTTCTTGAATTCTTCCGTAAATGTTCTTCTCGGTCGCTTTTCCATATTCTCCTCCATTTTGCGACCCCTTATCTTTTTTGTCTAGTTCAGTGTAGCCGATTTATCCCGCCCCTTAGTTCTGGGTTCCAAGGCCCCCCTTGGAAAAAATCTAAACTTGAAACTTTATTGTCTTAGGTATATGCTATAGCCATGAAAAAGACATTGGAACAAATACTTGCAGGAATAAAAGATTCCCCACTTGAATATACTTTTACAGACGAAAGCGGAAGCCCATCTGACCAGACAGCATCCTTAGAAAATGCAAAGAATTGCGTCATAGAAAAACTTGAATTTGACAGCCGCTCGGTAAAAGAAAACACCCTCTTTTTTGCGCTACCGGGCACCCACACAACAGGCAATAAATTTATTTGCAAGGCAATAGAAAACGGTGCTTGTGCGGTAGTCTACCAGGATGAATTTTCCGCGGAAGAAAAAGATTCAATCGCATCCGCAGTAAAAAATGCGCGTGCCGGCAAAGGAGACGTGGCTTTTGTAAAAGTTCCGTCCAGCCGTTTTGCAATGTCTCCAATAAGCGCATCTTTTTACGATGACCCTTCCAGCCACCTTGTAATTTACGGTGTAACCGGAACCGAAGGCAAGTCTTCCACAGTGTCCTTTATCTGGCAGCTTTTGCGTCTTAGCGGAATTAAGGCCGGCTTTATAAGCACCGTCCAGTATTCACTTGGCGGAGAGGCGGTTAACAATCCCCAGCACCAGACAACGCCTGAGGCTCCAATTGTTCAGCGGGAACTTTACGAAATGCTTCAGAACGGCTGTACCCACGCAGTAGTTGAATCTTCCAGCCACGGCTTAAGCACAAAGACAAACCGTTTGGGCGACGTAAAATTTGACTGCGCACTATTCATGAACGTAACGCTTGAACACCTGGAATTCCACGGTACTTACGAGCAGTACAAGAGCGACAAGGCAAACCTTTTCCGCGCTTTGGACAAGGTTAGTCACACAAAGCTAATTGCCGGAAAGGAAACAAAGGTTCCCTCTTTTGGAATTGTAAACTTGGAAGACCCAGCCGCATCATATTTTGCTTCCGCTACCTCTAAGAAGGTTGTGGGCTTTACAACGGAGGGCATGGCCGGAAAGCAGGCAGCAGAAGAAATAAAGGCTGCACCACTACCGCCTGTGCCCCAGAATATGGCCTATATCTCCAGCCGCAACATAGCAAGTGCCCGCTACGGAATAACATTCAGCATGCACCGCTTTGATTCCTCCGTACCGGAAGGCGAGCGCGTAATCCACGTAAAGGCTCCGCTTCCCGGTGCATTCAATGCCTACAACATAACCGCCGCCCTTATTGCGGTAAGCGGAACAACTCTCATTCCCCTTGCAAAGCTTGCAGAGCTTACCCAAAAGCTTCTTCCGGTAACAGGCCGAATGACTGTAATAGACTGCGGTCAGCCTTTTGAAGTAATCGTTGACTATGCCCACACCCCGTCTTCTTTTGAAACCATTTTCCCCCCGCTAAAAAAGCGTTGCTCTGGAAACATAATATGCGTCTTTGGTTCGGGAGGGGAGAGGGACACAAAAAAGCGTCCCCTGCAGGGAGCCGTTGCCGCCCGCTTCTGTTCAACGGAAATTCTAACGGACGAAGACCCCCGCTTTGAAGACAGCATGAAAATCCTTGAAGACATAGCCCAGGGGGCAATAAAAGAGGGCAAGGTTAAGGACAAGGACTTGCTTCTTATTCCAGACCGCCGCCAGGCTATACGCAAGGCCTTCTCTCTGGCAGAAAAAGACGACATCGTTCTCCTGCTTGGAAAAAGCCACGAAAACAGCATCATCTACGGCGACAAGGCAACCCCTTACGATGAGATTGCCGAAGCAAAAGCCGCCCTTGTGGAAATGGGATTTTCTTCTTAGCAGTCGATTCTCTGCCACTCTTTCCAGCCGCCGCCTGAATTGCGGGTGTAGATTGCAATGCTGTCTGCGGTAAAAGATTCATTCAGGTTTAGCTGGGCAAAATGCTTTAGGGCTTGGTCCATTGCTCCGGAAGGAATGTCCCTGTTTGCAATTGTAAGGTGGGGGCAAAATCTCCTGCCACCCCTTTTTACAGCTGCCGGTATTGCAGAAGAGATTTTTTTGCAAAAGACGGAATAAAGCTTCTGCCAGCCGTCGCTGTCCTGAACGTTTGCAAACAAAGTGCGCTCTGAAAAAGATCCAAATCCACAGACATTCACTTGTAGCGGAAGAAGGTTCAAAGCCTTGCATTCATCCGCTGCAGAATAGGCTGCTTCCAGAAGGTCCCTGCCATCAAAGCCGTCTGCAAGGGCAAATGGCGGTATAAGTGTGATGTGCGGTGGCGTTCCGTAGCCAGAGTGGCAGCCGTAAACGCTGGACATGTATTCCCTGCATTCTTCAACAAGCTCCTCCAGCTCTATGCTTACGGGAATGCCTATAAAATGTGTCTGTTCTGAAAATCCTTTTTTCTTGTACATGGAACTGATTCTATATGATAGCTCAAAAAGTCATGGCTGTAAAGCGGATAGAAATTGCATCCATGCAATTTCTTACCCACAAGTTTCCTTCGGAAACTTGCAGTATTTTTTTTTGCAAAGAAATGACGCGCCCTCCTTGGCGCTATTGGCCTGCGAATGGGTAGAAATTGCATGGTCTGACCGGACACGGAGTGCCGGGCACAGTTCCACCAGCAATATGCTCCAGAAGAATAGGGAAGCTCGAAAAATTCCCCTTAGGAGATCTTTCCGAGGTTCCTTCGAGTTTTAAGTCGCTATAATAGCGTAGGCTTAAAACATCACTTTTTCAAAGTGCCCCCAAAAACAGAAGTTTTTAAAGGCTCCCAATAATAAAAAATCCTTTAAAGCTTTTCCCTGCGCTTTTCTGCAATGTGCCTTGCCCAGTAGAGGAAGGGTGTGTCCAAGATTGAAGTTACAAGGAAGATTGCGTATCCAAAGATAAGGATTTGGATTATGGTTCCGCTTGGGAAAACTCCCGCAAATGCAAGCAGGTTGAATACTACTACGTTTATAAGCTGGCTTACCATTGTGGAGCCGTTGTTGCGCAGCCAGAGGAAGCGCCTTTTGTCGCCGCATTTTTTTTCGGTAAGCTTCCACAGGTGGTGGTAGGCCCACACGTCATAGATTTCGCAGACCGCGTATGCAAAGAGGCTTGCAAGCATGACACGCGGCGTATTTGCAAAGACCGTGCGGATTGGAAGTGCCATAGTGTCCTGTTCAGCAGGAAGGTAGAGGAACCAGCTCTGCGATATGAGGATGAAGGTTACGTTTGCCGCTATTCCAAGCTTTACGCAAGTGTTGGCTTCTTTTTTGCCGTAGATTTCGCTCATGATGTCTGTTGCCAGAAATGACGATGCAAATATTACGTTGCCCAGGGTAGTGTCCATTCCGAATGCGTGGACCAGAATAAGGACTTCTATGTTTGCGGCTATTGTGCAGATTACCGTCCATGCAAAGATTCCGTTTTTGCCGAAGAGCCTGAAGAATGCTACAAGTCCTCCAAAGAATGCGAATACGGAAAGCAGTAAAATTATTTCGTTTTGAAAGGGTATGTTTGGCATGTTTTTCTCCTTTTTGCTAGTTTGATGAAAGTGATGAAAAGAGGCGTTCCTTTGCAGTGTTTTCGTAAGGGGAGCCTTTCTTGGCGTAGTTTGCGAAGGGGTAGATGGAGATTCCCCCACGCGGTGTAAAGATGCCTTTTACTTCAAGGTACTTGGGGTCAAGCAGCTTTACCAGGTCCTTCATGATTATGTTCACGCAGTCTTCGTGAAAGTCGCCGTGGTTGCGGAAGGAAAAAAGGTAGAGCTTTAGCGACTTTGATTCAACAAGGAATGGCCCCGGTATGTAGTTGATTTTTATTTCCGCAAAGTCGGGCTGGCCTGTCTTTGGGCAAAGGGATGTGAATTCCGGACAGTTGAATGTTACCATGTAGTCGTTTTCCGGATGTTTGTTGGGGAATTTTTCAAGGATTTCCGGGCTGTAGTCCCGGTTGTAGCTTGTGGAGCCGCCTAGAAGCGTAACTCCTTTTAGTTCTTCGTCCGTGCGCATTTGCATAGACCTCCTAGTTTTGTTTTAAGTCAGGATGGAATTTCGAACTGACTGTTGGCAATGATACAAGTTGTGGGCTTTTTTGTCTATAGGAAAATTGTAGAAAAATTTACGCATTTGTGTCCAGAATTGCACTTTTATCGCAAATATATATATGGGGGATAAAAGGAATGGGGACATGAGTTCTGACATAAGTCCTTTATTTTTGCCGCCACATATATTATAATTAAGGAGTCTTGCCCTATGAGCTTTGGGGACAAAAATGTCAGGAAAGGGGTGCGATCGTTCGCAGACGGAAAGGAATATGCCGCTCAGGCTGGAACCGGGGCTTTGCTTAATCCGCGTGTGGACACTACCTTCAAGGCTATGCTTACAAGGAACACTTCAGAGGCTAAGGTTGCGCTAAAGTCTTTTCTTGAGGCTGCAACGGAGCGAAAGATAGCTAAATGGGAGCTTAGGCCAAACGACTTGCCCGTATCTTTTGTTGGGCAGAGGGGTGTTAGCTGCGACATATCCTGCGAATTTGATGACGGTCTTGCTGCGGACATAGAGATGCAGGCATTTAACCAGGAGTATGACTACGGAAAGCGGGCTGAATACCAAGTTTCACGGCTTGAGGCTACATATCTTAAGCGAGGGGAGTCATGGGAAAAGGCGCCTGTTGTTTACCAGATAAGCATACTGAACTTTATCTATGACTTTAAGGGCGGGGCTAAAAGTGATGAGGAAAAGAGGCCTTCACCTGTAAGCCGCTTTGCCATGAGGACAAAGGACGGAAAATGCCTTTCCAATACGCTCAACATAGTCTTTGTGGAGCTTCCCAAAGTCTACGGGTTGGAAGAAAGTCTTGACACAAATACGGCTTTGGAGAACTGGGCAATATTTTTGAAGGATGCGGACAATCCTGATAAAAAAGACATAATAGACAAGCTTACCTGCAAGGAGAAGGGACTTATGGAGGCACAGAAATCATTATCGTCAGTAAGCACGGACATGGACCTTTGGTGGGCAGAGTACCGGCAGGAAATCTACGAAAGGGACAGGATCTCCAGTATTGAGGCTGCCACAAAAAAGGGCTTGGCAAAAGGGTATGAAGAGGGCTTAAGCAAAGGCATGAAAGAAGGGATAAGCAAAGGCATAACAGAAGGCATAAGCAAGGGCATGAAAGAGGGCATAAGCAAAGGCATAAAAGAAGGCATAAGCAAAGGCATGAAAGAAGGCAGAAGTGAAGGCATAAAAGAAAAAGCCATTTCTCTCGCAAAAAAGTATATGTCCATGGGGCACTCCGCAAAAGAAGCCGCCGAGTTTGCAGAAATAGACGAAAGCCTGCTCTTGTAAGTTTTTCAGCAAATTTTTCTTATTCCCATTCGCTTGCATAAGATGCATAAATATGCAATAATAATAAAAATTTTTTAAGGAGTTACGATATGGCAAAAATACATGGCGCATACACGGCAATGATAACACCTATGCTGAACGACGGATCTGTTGACTACGACGGATTTAAGAAAAATGTGCTGTTCCAGCTTGAACAGGGAATAGACGGTCTTTTGCCATTGGGCACTAGCGGCGAAACTCCTACGCTTTCAGAAGACGAAGAAGACAAACTACTTGATATAGCGATTCCGCTCGTGCGCGAATTCAACGCAAAGAATGGCAAGGACGTAAAGGTTCTTGTTGGGGCAGGAAGCAACAATACCCGCGATGCAGTACGCTACGTTGAGCGTGCAAAGGCTAAGGGTGGTGACTATGCACTGGTTGTAACGCCTTACTACAACAAGCCCAGCGATGAAGGCATTTTCCGCCACTTCGAAGCCGTAAGCAAGGTTGGCCTCCCAATAGTCGTCTACAACATCCAGGGACGCACCGGAAAGAACATCAGCGTGCCTCTTCTTGAGCGCATCGCAGAGCTTCCAAACATTGTTGGCGTAAAGGAAGCAAGTGGCAGCATAACGCAGATGATGGAAGTCGTGGAAAAGATTGGCCTTAAGAAACCTGACTTTTCCGTTATGAGTGGAGATGACGGCTTAACGCTTCCACTTATGGCAGCTGGCGGCGACGGTGTAATCTCCGTTGTAACCAACATGATTCCTGCCCTGATGGGAGAACTTGTCCACGATTGTCTGGACGGAAAGTTTGCAGAAGCATGCAAAATCCACTACAGGCTTCAGCCATTCTTCCGCGCTGCATTCTGTGATGGAAACCCTTCATGCATCAAGTATGCCATGAACCTAAAGGGAATGCCCGCAGGTTCAGTTCGCTTGCCTTTGGTTGAGCCAAAAGCATCTGCCCAGGAACAGATTAAGGCTGCTATAAAGGACTGTAACCTTTAGTAAAATGAATTGAGTAGGAGACTTATTATGGAAAAGATAAATGTTGGCGTTTTGGGCGCAACCGGCATGGTCGGTCAGAGGTACATCAAGCACTTGGAAAACCACCCTTGGTTCAAGGTAACATACGTTGCCGCAAGCCCCCGCTCTGCAGGTAAGCTCTACAAGGATGCCGTTGCAAACCGCTGGCTCATCGGTGCAGACATTCCCGCAGACGTCCAGAACCTTACAGTTCAGGATGCAAACGACGCAAAGCTTGCTCTTGGCAAGTGCAAGTTTGTCTTTAGCGCACTGGAAATGGACAAGGAAGCAATCAAGGCCCTAGAGGCTGCCTATGCCGCAGAGGGAATCCCTGTCGTAAGCAATGCAAGTGCAAACCGCTGGACAGACGACGTTCCAATGCTGGTTCCTGAAATCAACTATTCACATCTCGACATAATCAAGAAGCAGCAGGAAGCGCACGGCTGGAAGAAGGGCTTCATCGTCGTAAAGCCAAACTGCTCGCTCCAGACATACATGATGCCTCTGCATGCCCTCATCATGGCAGGATACCCTGTAAAGCGCATGATTGTTACCACTGAACAGGCGGTAAGCGGTGCCGGCTATCCGGGAGTTCCTTCTTACGACATGATAGACAACATCGTTCCCTACATTGGCGGTGAGGAAGAAAAGACAGAAAAGGAATGCCTCAAGATTCTTGGCAAGGTGAACGGCTCAAAGATAGAAAACGCAAGCGCGCCGGTAGTAAGCTCAACATGTACCCGCGTACCGGTAATTGACGGACACACCGCAAGCGTAAACTTGGAGTTTGACCTGCCGGAAGACAAGAAGCCCAGCCTCGAAGAAATTGAGCGCGTCTGGACAAGCTACACATCGCTTCCACAGGAGCTTAACCTTCCAAACGCCCCTGAACATCCGATTGTAGTCCGCCACGAAGAAAACCGCCCCCAGCCCCGCCGTGACCGCGAGACAGAAAAGGGAATGGCATGCGTAATAGGCCGCCTCCGCAAGTGCAATGTGTTCGACGTAAAGTTTGTAGCCTTAAGCCACAACACAAAGCGCGGTGCAGCCCTTGGTGGAATCCTGAACGCGGAACTCCTTAAGGCAAAGGGCTTCTTTGACGCTCTGTAACCTATAGCTGAATTATAGAAGAGCTGAATTGTTCGATTGCAGAATCAATAAATCATTGAATCGGGGAATTTTCTGAACACAGAAGATTCCCCTTTTTTTTGCAAATATTCAATTATCCTTTTGCCACACCTAATATTCAATCATTCTCTCTGCGGGTTGCTTTTCAAAATATTCCTTAACCCGTTCAATGCTCTCCTCCACGGAAGAAGCGTTAATCATCTGGTTCTGAAAGTAGTGGGAAAAAGAAAAATTCATGCAGTAGTAAAAAAAGAAACGCTGCAACCTTGTCTTTAAAAATTCAGGAGGCTGGTGCTGCTTTAAGTCTTCAATAAAATCCAGCGCAAGCTTTTCAGCGTCAATTCTTCCGTGGCCGCCCCTAAGCTGGTCAAAAATCCAAGGCTTTTGAGCCGCCGCCCTGGAAATCATTACACCGTCCGCATCGGGTGCAAGGTCAAGTGCCGCCTTAAGCGAGGAGCCGTCCTTTATGCAGCCGTTTATGTAAACAGGAATCTTTCCCCCGTAGCGGCTCACAAGCATCTGTGCGTATTCAAAGCGGGGTGCAAAGCGTTCCCTTTCCTTTATAGTCCTGGGATGAAGGGTAATAAGCTGGACACCCTCTTCCACAAGCATGTCCGTAAAAGAAAAAAAAGAATCTTGTGTAAAGTTGTCCGCCCCAAGCCTGCACTTTACGCTAAGCCTCATGCCGCACTTGGAAGAATCCACCGCCTTTTTTACTCCTCGGATCATCTCACGCGTTTCATCAAGCCCCTTTAGCATCCATGCAATTCCAGCACCGGTCTTGTAAATTTGCGGAGCAGAACATCCCATGTTAACGTCAATCCCCGCACCGCCAAGGCCTGCAAGAATAGACGCCGCCCTTGCAAGAGGTTCAGCCTTGCTTCCTGTAAGCTGCCAGACAATCTTTTGTGGGCAGGGAATGTTTTCTGTATAGAATTTTTCAAAAGGGCCACCCCTTACCAAAGAGGGGGCGTTTATCATTTCCGTAAAATACTCGTCCGCACCGCCGCATTTTTCAACAGCGATGCGGAATGCCGCATGGGAAAGAGTTGCCATGGGACCGCATATAAATTTCATTTTAGCATGGCTTCCACAGTCTTAACCGCATCCTCAAGATATTCAGGGTCAAGGGTTTCAACTTCACCGTTGTCCACCGTAACTGATGTGTGCCTTTCAATCGGGATGCGCGCAAGAACCTTAAGACCAAAGTCCTTTGCAATGCCTTCTATATTGCTGTCCCCAAAGACGCGGATTTCCTTGCCGCAGTCGGGGCACTTTACGTAGCTCATGTTTTCTATAAGACCAAGAACCGGCACATTCATCATGTTTGCCATGTTCACGGCTTTTTCCACAATCACGCGCACAAGCTGTTGGGGGGAAGAAACAACGATGATTCCGTCAATCGGTATGGACTGGAAAACCGTAAGAGGAACGTCACCAGTTCCCGGTGGGCAGTCAACAAACATAAAGTCAACATCTTCCCAAACAACATCCGTCCAGAACTGACGCACCGCTCCAGAAATAACAGGGCCTCTCCAAATAACCGGATCCGTCTCGTTCTGAAGAAGAAAATTCATGGACATAATCTGAATGCCGCTGGAAGACTTTACGCTCTTAAGGTACTGCTGCTGGCTTCCGTCTGCTCCAGTCATAACGCCACCTTCAGCTTTTTCCTGGGCAAGACCAAATGCCGTTGGAATTGAAGGGCCTGTAATGTCTGCATCCAAAATGGCAGTCCTAAAACCGTCGTTGTGTATCTTTGCCGCAAGCAGGCTTGTTACAAGGGACTTACCAACGCCGCCCTTTCCGCTTACAATGCCGATTACTTTTTTTACCGAAGAACCATCGTGGAGCTTTTCGTGCATGTCACGCTTTTCGCATGTTTTTCCGCATCCTGAACAGTTGTGATTGCAATTTTCTTCTGCCATCTTTCCGCCTCTAAAATTAAATCCTTACTAATAGAATATACTTCAAGTTAAATATACTAAAAAAAATCCCCAAGGGCAAATTTATAAATTTATTTTTCCTGCAAACATTTTCGCCTAGTGAGCCACAAAGGCTCCCAGCGCACCAAAAAGCCCCATGCTTGCAAGAAGCATTATTATTCCCGCCATAAGAACGCCAAGAATTACGGCAAGAACCGTCTGCTTAAACTTCATGCCCAAAAGACTCGCCGCCAGTGTTCCTGTCCATGCACCAGTTCCCGGAAGTGGAATTCCAACAAAAAGCATGAGCGCAAGAAAAAGACCGCGTCCCGCCGTTGCCTCAAGCTTTTTCCCGGCTTTTGAACCCTTGTCCAAAAAGAAAGAGCAGATTCCCCCGATAAGTTTCTTGTCTTTGCCCCATTCAAGAAACTTTCTTGCAAAAAGATAAATGATTGGAACAGGAAGCATGTTGCCAACAATGCATATCGCGTAGACCAGTACCGTCTGCGGAATGTTGTCACGCCCCATAAGGCCCCAGGCGGTAGCAACAGGAATTGCCCCGCGGAGCTCAATCAGTGGAATCATCGAAATCAAAAAAACACAAAAATATTTAAAAAGCATAGGAGATTCTACCATTAAAGCTCAAAAAATAAAAGCCTTTTGCATGGTTCTTTTCTGGACGGTACTTTTATGGACGATAGTCCTAATTGCTCTACCATTTTACTTTTTGGCTAATTCGACAGACTATGCCTCTGCGTCACCCGCTTTTCGTGGTTCCGCTTTCGCTCCATTCCCTTGCGGGAACGGCTCTGCCGCCACTCCAATCGGGCGTAGGATGAATCATGGAAATCAATTTTGTGTTCCGCTCCCAGGCAAAT
>DFJV01000028.1:0-13636 GCA_002373205.1 Treponema sp. UBA3662 | reverse complement strand
AAACTCGCTGCGCTCGTTCCGCTCCGTACCCGCAACGAAGTTTCAAGCTATGCGAGTTTTCAGCCGCATTTACCTTCCGCTGCACCCAAAATTGATTTCCAGTCTTTTTTGCATAGGAAAAATAAAAAAACAGATTTCCACTACATCTTTTTTGCTTACTTGCCACCATATTTTATGAAAATTGATTTCTGTGGGGAGGAATTTCTATGGCTTGACATTTGCATTTTATTTCGTTAACCTGTTAAAAATCATGGTTAACAAAAATCTTTCCACAAAGTATTTTATTCTCCAAGCCTTGCGAAAAAGCAGTACACCTGTCTCAGGCGAAAGCATTGCACAGGAATGTGGACTTTCAAGAACGGCCGTTTGGAAAGCGGTGCAGGCACTGGTCTCTTCTGGCTACGGAATAGAAAGCGTGGCAAACGGATACGTCTTGCAAAAAGATTTGACGGACAGCATCTGTCCCTGGGAATTTGGCGCTAAGGAAAACCTTTTCTGCTATTACGGCACAACAGATTCCACTATGGTGCAGGCAAGAAAAGTCGTCCAAGAAATTCAATCTGGCGAAAAACTAAAAATCGTCATTGCAGACAAGCAGACAAAGGGAGTGGGGCAGAAGGGACGCTCCTGGAAAACCACAAAGGGAAGTCTGGCCTTTACCCTGGTAACAAAAAGCGACTTGCCAATCCTGTATTCAAGGCGGACTGTAATGGCCTGCCAGATAGCCCTTGTGAATGTGCTCAGAAAAAATTCCGGCAGAAATTTCTTTGTGCGCTGGCCAAATGACGTGTGGAGCGAGGAAGGAAAAGTTTGCGGCGTACTTGATGAACTTTATTCAAGCGGCGGCATCTGTTCCTGGCAGAATTTGGGTGTTGGCATAAATGTTTCAAGCCGTCCTTCAATTCAAAAGACAGACAGTGTTTTTAAAAAGGCAGAACCCGGAATAAGGCGCAAAATCATCGGCGATTTTATAACCGAATTTGAGCTTGTAAAAAAAGAGATTGCATCCGATACGGAAAACATTGCCCTCCATTGGAACAGCCTTTGCATGGACAGAAAAAAAGAATTCTATGCAAAAGATTGCGGCATAAAGATGAAGTTTATGGGAATAGATTCTTACGGTTCAGCCATCGTGGAAAAGGATTCTGTTTGCAGGACAATTCCTTTTGGAACCTTTAGCTTTGAAAAAAATTAATTCAAAATAGGAGAAATATATGGAAAAGAAAAAAAGAGGCGCTGGCCTAATTTTAACATCATTGTTTGCAGCCCTAATATGCGCGGGATGCTTTATACAGATTCCACTTCCGGGTGGCATACCAATTGTAATTCAGGACATGATGGCTTTTCTTTCTGGACTTTTGCTTGGCCCAATTTTGGGTTCCGCTGCTGTTCTTATTTTTATAATAATAGGATGTCTTGGGCTTCCTGTTTTTACAGGCAAGGCTGGAATAAGTGTTATTCTTGCAGGACCAACCGGCGGTTTTATAATAGGCTATCTTATTGCGGCTTTTCTTGGGGGTCTTGTTCTAAGTCTTGCACTTCCACTTGGAAAAAAGCATGGCAAGGCTAAGCAGTTTGTCTGGATAAGCGTGGCAGCCTTTCTTGCAACCGTGGCCGCATTTGCCTCTGGGCTTGTTGGCTTTTCACTTGTAACGCACAAGACTGTCTTGCAGAGCATTCCTCTTGTTGTGCTTCCCTTTATTCCGGGCAACATAATAAAGCTTGTGGCGTGCGTTTTTCTTACAAAGAAATTCCGCCCTGTAATTCATTCCTACCTGAACTAGATTTTTATGCAGCAGATATTAAAGATTGAAGGGGTAAGCAGACTTTTTTCCGACGGAAGCCTTGCCCTAAAAGATGTAAGCTTTTCTGTTAACTCAGGGGAATTCATTGTGCTTGCGGGGTCAAACGGTTCAGGTAAGACTGTTCTGATGAATCTAATTTCCGGCTTGGACTTTCCAACGCAAGGAAGCATTTCTTTGCAGGAAGGAGTGAAGGTTGGACTTGTCTTTCAGGATGCGGATGCCCAGATACTTGGAGAAACCCCGGAAGAAGACGTTTCCTTTGGTGCAAGGAACTGCGGCTTAAAAAAAGATGCGCTAAAAGAATGTGTGGAAAAGTCATTGGATTCCTGCGGCCTTTTGCAAAAAAAAGATTTCCCTGCAAGACAGATGAGCGGCGGTGAAAAGAGGCGGCTTGCTGTTGCGGGAATTCTTGCAATGAATTGTTCGCTGATTATTTTTGATGAGCCCTTTGCAAACTTGGACTACGAAGGAGTAAGGCAGGTTTGCGCAATTCTAAAAAAGCTAAAGTCCCAAGGAAAGACTGTGATTGTTCTTACCCACGAACTTGAAAAAATACTTGCTCTTGCGGACAGGTTTTTAATTCTTAACAAGGGAAAGCTTTGCTTTGACGGAAGCGTAAGGGAAGGTCTTAGCCTAAACCTTGAGCAGTATAGCATAAGGAATCCCCTTTGTTCCTATACCAAGGTGGAGGACTTACTGTGGCTGTAAATTTGTTTTCCTACCAGAGGGGAAACTCTCTCCTTCACAAGTGCAATGCCTTGGCAAAGATTTTCTTTCTTACTGTATTTTGCATATTCATATTTGTTGACGCAAAATGGATGAGCCTTTTTTTTATTGCAAGGACGGCTGCCTGTGTTTTTGTTCCGCTTTTATTGCTTTTTCTTTCCGGCCTTAGCCTAAGGATTTTTTTTAACCTCTGGCCTGTAATTCTTACCGGGGTTTTTGTTACTGCCTTCCGCTCTTTTGACCTTCCAGCCTTTTCTTTTAACAGGGAGGGATTTTATTCTGGTTGCATTTATGCCCTTAACTTTTTTATGGCAGCCCTTGCTTCTGGCATTGTATTTAAAACAACTTCTCCACTACAGATAAGGGAAGGCCTTTGCAGAGTGGAAGATGCCCTTGCAAAAATTTTCCCCTTCGTTAAAAGGCTGAACCTTGCCCTTGCCATTTCCCTTACAATAAATTTTCTTCCTTCAATTTTTGAATACTGGAACAAGACTGGGCTTGCCTGCAAAGCGAGGTTGCCTAGTTCAAAAAAAAATCACTTTAGAATAAGGATTTTTACCGCACACCTTTCCGCTTTCTTTTCATGCCTCTTGTACCGGGCAGAAACAAGCAGGAGGGCTGTTCTTAACAGGAGCTAATAAAGATTAAAAATGAAAAACATAGTTGAAGAACTTAAAGAAAAAATAATTGCTTGCGACTATAAGGTAAATTTTGAAGAGGCACTTTCTCTTTATTCATTTGAAGATGCAGGCCAACTGTTTTCTGCGGCCAATCAAATTAGGATGGCAAAATGCCCAAGGGAAACAAGCGTCTGTTCCATAATAAATGCCAAGCAGGGGAATTGCGGTGAAGACTGCAAATATTGCGCCCAGTCATGCAGGTGGAAGACTTCCTGCAAACCTTCTGGTCTGATTGGACTTGAAGAAGCCGTGGAAAAATGCAGAAAGGCTTTGGATTTTAAGGTGCCAAGGCTTTCTCTTGTTACTGCAGGCCGCGCTCTTATTGGAAAGGATTTTCTGCATCTTCTTGAATGCTTTAGGGCAATTTCTAAACAATGCCCGGGGCTAAAAACTTGCGCATCGCTTGGCATTATTTCTTACCAGCAGATGTTGGACTTAAAGGCTGCGGGCGTTGTGCGCTACCACCACAACCTTGAGACAAGCAGGGAATTCTTTCCGAATATTTGCACAACACATACTTGGCAGGAAAGAATGGACACCCTTCTTGCGGCAAGAAAGGCAGGGCTTGAACTTTGCTGCGGTGGAATCATAGGCCTTGGAGAGTCCCGCTCTGACAGGATAAAGCTTGCCCTTGAATTGCGTTCCGTAGACCCTGAGTCCATTCCTATAAACGTCCTTAGCCCAATAAAGGGAACGCCTCTGGAAAATGCAGAGGCACTTGGTAAGGAAGAAATCCTTCGTACCATAGCAGTATTCCGCTTTATATTGCCACATTCAACTTTGCGCATGGCGGCTGGAAGAAAGAGCCTTGGTGCAAACGGTCGCGATGCCTTTTTGAGCGGGGCAAATGCCCTTATCTCCGGCGACCTGCTTACCGTTTCTGGCACGACAAACGAAGATGACCTTGCAATGCTAAAGGAACTGGGCTTTGCCATACAAGATCTTGTTCGTTAACTTGCCGTAGGAATCTGCATTTTGTATGGTACAGACCCTGAATCAAGTTCAGGGTGACGGACACTCCCCTGGGCGTAGTCGAAGGGGGCAGTGTGTGCAATGGGGGATAGCGCTTCGACAGGCTCAGCGTCCGTGGATACTGTCGTTTTTTTTGCTTTGAATTTTTTGCTACTTACGGCAGTTGTGGAGCGACTCATGGCTGTAGCTAGGGGGAACTCGCAGCGTAGCTTCAAGCGGTCTTCCCCCTCCTTGTTGAATAAAAGAAGTTTTCCATATATACTCTTAGAAAACGCGGGGGATATATGCCAACAGTAACACTTCTTTCAAGCCAGGTTTCAGAATCCATACCTGACAAAGCTCTATTAAAGGACAAGCGCCATCTTACGGCAAAAGAAGTTTACGTTTTGATTCAGAACCGCAACGTTAGTTCTGATCCGGACTGGCAGAATGTCTGGGTTAGCGCAAAGCCAGGAGAGTTTTTTCCGGAGCAGATTATTCAGAGCGAATTTTCTGGCTGGGTTGTCCTTGGTTCAATAAGGCCTGCAACCCTAAAATTCCATGACCTTGAACTAAAGACCGGCATTTACCGTTCCTTCCTAAAAAATGTTGCAACAGGCGATGACTGCGTTATGCACAACGTTAGCTACCTGGAAAACTACCGCATTGCAAACCGGGTCCTTCTTTTTAACATTCAGGAAATGTCCTGCACCAACCATTCAAAGTTTGGTGAGGGAATTCTAAAGGAAGGTGAGGCAGAAAAAAACAGGATATGGATTGGTGTTGGTAACGAAAACAATGAGCGCGGCGTCCTTCCCTTTACAGACATGATTCCTGCGGACGCTTTCCTTTGGTCTCGATACAGGGAAGACAAGGCTCTTATGAAGGGCTTTGTGGATCTTACCGAATACGGCAACGACAAAAAGTGCAACACCTACGGAATAGTAGAAGATGATGCCGTAATCAAAAACTGCACTTTGCTAAAGGATGCAAAAATTGGCCGCAACGCTTACATCAAGGGAGCCTTTAAGCTAAAGAACATAACCGTCCTTTCTTCCGAAGACGAGCCAAGCCAGATTGGAGAAGGTGTTGAGCTTGTTAACGGAATAATGGGTTACGGAAGTCACGTCTTTTACCAGGCTGTTGCAGTGCGCTTTGTAATAGGAAGAAACTGCCAGCTAAAGTACGGAGCCCGCCTTTTGAATTCCGTGCTGGGAGACAATTCAACTGTTTCCTGCTGCGAGCTTCTTAACAATTTGATTTTCCCCTTTCACGAGCAGCACCACAATTCATCCTTCCTGATTGCATCTACCGTGATGGGGCAGAGCAACATTGCAAGTGCCGCCACAATCGGAAGCAACCACAATTCCCGCTCACCAGACGGAGAGATGGTTGCGGGCAGGGGCTTTTGGCCGGGCCTTTGCTCAGACTTTAAGTACGACTCTTATTTTGCAAGCTTTGTTCTTGCCGCTAAGGGTTCATACCAGAACGAACTTAACATAACATATCCATTCTGCCTGCTTACGCCTCCTGATACGGATTCCAATTACGGGCACCCATGCGCAGTGCACATAATGCCGGGCTACTGGTTTCTCTACAACATGTATGCTGTTGTCCGCAACAAGTACAAGTTTGCTTCCCGCGACAAGCGTTTTGTTAAGGTACAGACAATAGAGACAAACCCATTTGCACCAGACACGATTCAGGAAGTGCTAAAGGCAATCCATAGGCTTATAGAGCTTACATCCCGCTACCTAAAGCTTCCTGCAGACCAGTCAAAAAAGATGACACTTTCCAACCCAGACCCCCAGCTGCTTGAAGAATACAGGGCAAAGGCTTATTTAAAGACCGGGGACGAACTTCTTCAGCTTGCCAAGGATTACCTGCACCAGAACCAGGAGGCAAAGTTTGTCCTTACGGATGACCGCTGCCAGAAAAAATATGGTGCCCTTATCTTTAAGCCAGCCCAGGGCTACAAGGAGTACAGGCGCATTGCAAAGTATTTTGCCGCAGACAGCCTTATTGAATGGGCAAAGGGCAACAATGCGGATGGTGACGGTGTGCAAAGCCTTACCCGCGAGCAGCTTAATCGTATAGAAGAAATTCCCCTCTACACAAAGTGGATTAATGCTGGTGGACAGGTTATCCCGGAAGAAAAGGTTATGGAGCTTTTCCAAAAGATAAAGGAAGGGAAAATTGTCTGTTGGCAGCAGGTTCATGAATTCTACAATGAATGCCAGGCCCACTATGTTGAATACAAGGCCCGCTATGCAATACACATTTTGTCCTACCTCTATTCAATTCCGGTAAGCGAATTTACACCCGCCATCTTTAGGAACATAATGAATGACGTTGCATACGTTTCCCTTAACATGCTGGAGTCTTCCATTACGTCCCGAGACAAGGACTATACGGACTTCTTCCGCACAATAACATTCCGCAACAGGGATGAGATGGAGGCGGTTGTAGGCAAGTTGAATGAATCCGGATTCCTAAAGGAACTTAAAGTTGCAACTGAACAGTTTGACTCAGACTTGGAAAAACTGTTCAGGCTTTTGGTTTAGCAAAAAGCAGTCTGCGCTTTTTCTGGATTTCTACAAGTTGAGCTTTTACAAGAGCCGCTTCTTTTCGTTTGTGTCCAGGTTAAAGCTGCGTTCTGCCGCAACGGTTGAAGGCGGTCCGTGCCCCGGCATTATAACGGTTCCATCCGTCTGCGAGTAAATCTTTTTTTCTATGTTGTCGCAAAGCATCCGCTTAAAGTAGGAACCGGATGTTTCTCCGATGATTCCCGAAGTGATTACGTCTCCAGTAAAGAGGATGTCCCCAATCTTAAAAAGCATGCTGTCGGAAGCGTGCCCCGGTACGGAGTAGTATTCAACTTCCAGCCCTGCAACCTTAAGGTGGCCGTCTCCGTGGATTACGATGGACTTGCTGCCTGCAATCTCGTAGTCAGCCGCATAGACGTATGGGGAATAGATTTTTTTTAGAGTTGTAAGCGGACGGATAAGGCTTTCCCTGTTGTGGGTTATAAGAACCCCGGTAAGACTGTAGCCGCCTTTTTCTATCTGGTTTATAAGCTCTTCCGAAACAACGACCGGGTCTATGATAAGGGCTTCCATAACCTTGGGGTTGTCGTTAACAACGAGGTAACTGTTGGTAAATTCATCAAGGCAGAGGTGAAAGTAAATCTTCAAAGGAATACCTCCTTTTGGTCATCTTCGTTCCTTGGCATTAGAACGTCATCCATGTCCTGGTACTGAATTCCAAAGTCGCCCATAAGCCCGCCCTTGTTGCGGTCAAGAAGCGATTCCCTTGTGTTGGAAAGCTTGAATCCCACGCCCTCCCTCATGGACTCGTAGAAGACAGTCTTTTTTAGGTTGCAGTTGTTCATGGACGTGTTTATGAGCATTGCCTTTATAAAGCGGCTGTTGTAGAGGTCTGAATCGTCAAAGCTGCACTGGTAGGCGGTGATTCCGTTAAAGTTGTTGTGAATCATGTCGCTGTTGGTAAAAAGCGCGTGCACAAATTTGGAGCCAGCAAAAGAGCAGAACTGGGTGTTGCCGTGCAAAAAGCTGCAGTCGGTAAAGACGGAAAAGTCCAGCATGCACATGCGAAGCCTTATGTTATCTCCGTGAAGGTTTGAAAAAGTGCAGTGCTGGAGGTTGCAGCCGTAGAAACGCTTGCCGGAAATATTCCAGTTCTCTATTTTTAGCCCCTCTGCATTCATGCCGATTATCCTGTCGTGGCTTTGCAGGTACTTGTGGAGGTTTTCTCTTACAAAATCTTTGTCTGGGCTGTGCTCCAGGCACCAATTCTGGTCTTCCATTATGTTTCCGTTTTCATCGTAAAGCGTAATGGCTGGTTTTGTGCATCCTGGGCACTGGCATTTGTGAAAAGAGTACATACAAATACTTTACGGTATTGAAATCATTTAGTCAAATGGTTAAAATTGAATCATGTGCTGGAAATGCGGAAAAACCGTCACTTTGGAAACTGTCTCCAGGGCCTCTGAATGTCCTGAATGCCACTCGGACTTGCATTCGTGCAGGAATTGCCTTTTTTACGAGCCGGGAAGCTATCACGACTGCCACGAAAGCGCGGAGGAACTTGTAGCGGACAAGGAAAAGGCAAACTTCTGCGACACCTTCCGCATAAAAAGGGAGTGGGCTGGCGCTGGTGCCATAAATTCCGCTACCCAAAAAGCACAGGACGCGAAAAAAGCCTTTGAGTCTCTTTTTGGCTGATGGCGGCTTTCTGAACGGTAATAAAAATGAACACTTCTACAAGACCTTATATTGACTTTGCATTCTTGGACAGTGGAACTGGCGGAATTCCCTACATGCTAGAGCTAAAGGAAAAATCCCCTCAAAGCCGCTGCATCTATTTGGGAGACACCTTGCACTTTCCCTACGGTGAAAAATCATCCGAGCAAATTTTGTCATGCGCCTCTAGTGCGGTAAAACTCATCGTGGAAAAATGGAATCCCCGTGCAATTGTGGTTGCCTGCAATACAATCAGTGTAACGACCCTTCCAGAATTGCGCTCTGCCTTTCCCTCCCTTCCAATCGTGGGAACTGTTCCAGCAATAAGACTTGCCGCAAGGGTAACCAAAAACAAAAGAATAGGGCTTCTTGCAACAAACGCCACCGTGCGCCATCCCTACAACCAAAGGCTTGTAAGCGAATTTGCAAGCGACTGCCAGGTATTTTTGCGCGGCGACCCGGACCTTGTCTCTTTTATAGAAGAAAAACTTTTTACCTCGTCAATGCAAGAAAGAATGGATGCCGTAAAACCTGCGGTAGACTTTTTTGCACAAAATGGCTGCGACACCATAATCCTTGGCTGTACCCACTTTACCCACATTGCAAAAGACATTCAGGCGGCGGCAGGAAAGGACGTGCGGGTTGTGGACAGCAGGGAAGGGGTTGCAAAGCAGGCTCTTAGGGTAGAGCAAGCTGGTAGCGGAGGCATGGAAAGCCAAAAATCCCTGCCCCAAGACATGGCCTTCTTTGTAACGGCCGCAACGCCGCTTCAGGAAGCGGAATACAAAACACTTTGCAAAAATTTTGGAATCCCCTGGGGGGGTATCATTTAATTAGTTTTTCTTTCTTTTTCTGGAGCCGCCTTATTGGTGAAACTGACCCTCCAATCCCGGCTAGGATTAATTTGCAATATTTGAACATTGGGTCTGGAACTTGAAAGCTGTCACCCTGAACTGCTACGCCACATTCGCACGCACTTGCTACGAATGTGGATTCAGGGGCTGTATAAGTTTTCATTTTTGTCTTGGACAGATTCTGAATCAAGTTCAGAATGACGGATGGCAAGTTTTTTTTATGCAGATTGTTCTCGCAAGCCTGATAATGACTCATTTATCTGCAATAATGTGCTTTGGTCTAATTAAGAGATTCATCGTTCATTAATCAATAATATGAAATTTAGCCCCATTGTGCGGTACTAGGTATCCGCTGTCTATACCAAAGTCTTTGTTACTATCGGTTGTATTACCTCCGTCCAAATCAAAGCCCCAGCCGCTTTGGAATCCATATTTTTCTTGTTTAGCTCCGCTTCCTGTTTTCCAGTAGAATGTTGAAGGGAAATTTATAAACTGCATTAATCCGTATGTGCCATTTGAAGTTTTGTAGTAAATTATCTTTCCTTTAAGATTAGATGCTCCTAGCGGGCCATAATTTACCATATCTGAATCTTTGCTTTCTATTTCGGTAGTTGTTATTGCATCGAATTTTTTTCTGATTTTTCCAGTAGTGCCAATTTCATAAACTGTGCTTGAAAGTGGGAATCTGTTATATTCAGCTGCTAGGGTTGTGGATGGAGATGGACTTGAAGCTAGTTCAAGTATGGTTGCTCCTATAGGATAGTTAGGAAGGGTAATGGTTGCAACTTGATATCTGGAAAGGCTTCCTGCAATGGTTATTTTTGGTGATGAAGTGCCTATATAGGTTTTTTCTGCAAATGCGTTACCAGACACACTAAAACTTCCGTCGGTCATGCTTACGTCGTAAGTTTGATTTGAGCTTATGCTGCCGCCAAACATTTGTAAGGTGGCAGCAGAATGGCTTAGCTGAACTCCCTGCCCTGTGTAGCCCCCGACTGCAGTGCTGTTATTTTCGATGGTTGAGCCACTGTAAGTTTTGATTGTTCCCGCATTTTCAATCTCAACGCCACCACAACTGTTATTGCAGAAGTTGCTCTTTACGCTACCATGCAGATTTACTGTTCCCCCTGCTATGTATATACCACCGCCTCTGCTTGAGCCAGTGTTGTTGCAGACGGATGCGGAATGGGAAGAAGATGTGCCTATGTTGACTGTTCCCCCAGCTACATATATTCCGCCTCCATTCTTATTATTGCTACTGGCAATTGTTGCATGGTTGAAAGAGACCTTGGATGAGTCTTCCATATTGAAAGTTCCGCTTTGAACGTAGACACCAGCACCATCAATAGCCTTGTTTATTTCAGAAGCAGAAGTAGAGTCGGACGGATAACCTGAATCAACTGATTTTCCTATAACTGCATTGTCCTTTAGTGTTACGCTGCCGTCTTTTAAATAGATTCCGCCGCCTTGTTTTGCCGCACATCCATAAATTTTACCGGAGAAAGTAAGGCTTGCGCCTGAACCGTCTACAGCAATTCCTCCACCCTTGCAGTTGTCATGGGATGATATGTCACAGGCCGTAACGCTGCTGTTTCCGTCAAAGCTGGCACTTCCTCCTGTTAGGTAAAGCCCTGCTCCTTGATTGTTTAGCGTACTTCCTGTAAGTGTGCTGTTTTCCACTGTCAGGCTTCCTCCAGAGGATGCTATGCAGCGAACATCGCTGCTTCCTTGCAGGATTATTTTCTTTAGCGTAAGGTTTTTGGAGTTGTTTACTAGGTTTAATGTAGTGATAGAACTTGGTTTTATCCTTGCTTTGACATCATTTGCTGTTGATGCGCAGGTTATTGTTAGGTTTAATCCCGGATAGATTGTTTCGGATGCCACCCATGTCTTTTCTGCTGTGTCCGTGGTGTTACCAAGGTAGAATGTTGCAGCATAGCCTGTGTTGAATATGGAACCTGAATTTCTGATGAAGGACTGGAAGTCTGTGCTTCCGCTGCCGGGGTTGTTGAACCTTGCAAACTGACTGTTTGTATTTAAGCATACGGCATCTGCCTTGCCGTTGGAACTTGTGCTGTCGTCAAAGTATGCGCCGTTTCCGCTTGGTCCGCTTAGGGTTTGAGCTTTTTTGATGTATACGTTGTTTCCTTGCCCGTTTGCCGTGTTTCCTTTTATGGAACCGTAATTAATTCCAAGACTTTTGCAGTCGGCATAGATTCCGCCGCCGTCTTTTGCGGTGTTCCCGGTGATTGTGCTGCCGCTTAGTACCGTAAAACTTGCATTGTTTGCAACGTAGACACCGCCACCGTCCTCTGCGGTAGAACCGTTTTTTAGCGTTATGTCCTGTATTTTGACATTTGCATTTGACTGCACATACAGTACACGGCCCTTTTCATTTGCGTCTAGTGTAGCACCGCTTCCTTCACCAACTATTTTAAGGAAGCCTATGGAGCTTGGAACGTCTATAAATGCCTTGCTGTTTGCCGCTATGCTTGATGCCTTGATTGTTCCTACAACATGCAGTTCCCAAGGTGTTGTCTCACTGATGCTGTGGATGCTGGTGGTGGCAAGTTCTTTTAGGCGGGCCATGGCGGCTTCTGCTGTTTTGTAGGGGCGCTCGGATGTTCCGTTTGCAGTATTGTTGTTGCCGCTGGAAGAAAGGTAGACGGACCGGTACACGAATGTCTTTACGCAGTCTGCTGTTACAATAAATTGTCCGCTAGAAGAAATGTGTGGGGCTGTGCTTTTTGTCCATTGGTTTGTGGTAAGCTCCGGGTAGACCGCAATGTATTCCGTGCAGGAGTAGAGCGGGATGGTGCTTGAGTTGTTTTTGTAGAAGGAGATTGTAAGCGGATATATGCCTGCGTCTGCGCTACCGTTTAATACATATTCGTTTGTTGCTCCTGAGCCTTGGTTTTCGCTTGATGAAAAAGCAGGGCAGCTGTATTTGACCCAGGCGATTCCTGTGGTGTTTTCCCATTTTACGGTAAGGGCTATAGTGCCGCTTCCTTCCGTGGAAGGTGCAAGTGCCAGGTTTGCGCTTGTGTCCGGTCTTGACTTGGAAAGTGTTGCAGTAACAGTTTGGCTTTGCATTATGGGTGTGGCTTTTCCTTCTTGGTTTGCGTATGCCGTGATTTGCCATGTTCCTGCCGAGAGGGTGTTGTTGAAAACATAGGATTTTTGGCTTTGGTTTACATCTGCCCATTTTGTTGCGCCGTCAGACGGGCGGTAGGCCTTTACCGAATATGTAAGGCTGCCTATTGTTGGTATTGCGTTGCGCTGAGATTGTCCCTGTGAACTGCTGTTAAGGCTGGGTTCTGCCGTGGCGTTTGCCATGCTGAATGTTCCCCTAAGGCTTAGGCCTTCTGCCTGGTGGGCTGTGGCTGCCTCTGGTTCTGAAGGGGATGTTATGCCTGAGCAAGATGAAAGAAGAGCCAGGGCAAGTGTGGCTAGAGTGGCGGAGAATAGTGTAAAAAACTTTTTTTTCATGGGAACCCCCTTTGTGGGAATGACTCTATACTATATTATACGGCAGATTTTGTGAAATTCAAGTGGAAAATGGATTTTCGTGGTGGAAAAAGGGGATGGTGGAGGGGATGGCCCTTCGACAGGCTCAGGGACCGTAGGGGGGCAAAATAGGTCTAGCCCCGACAGTAAGGGGCGGCCCTTCGACAGGCCGCTGGACGCTGCGCTGCGGGTGCAGGAACTGCCCTTCGACAGGCTCAGGGACCGTAGGGGGGCAAAATAGGTCTAGCCCCGACAGTAGGGGACCGCCCTTCGACAGGCCGCTGGACGCTGCGCTGCGGGTGCAGGAACTGAGTGGGCGTAAAGAGCTGGGTGGAGCGGTACAGACCCTGAAACAAGTTCAGGGTGACGGACTTCGTTCAGGTGACGGACTTCGTTCAGGTGACGGACTTCGTTCAGGTGACGGACTTCGTTTGGGGTGGGGACAAAAGAAGCCTAGCCCCGACAGTAAGGGCCCGCCGCAGGCGGGTTGCCGTTAGGCAATGGAGGCGGGAGCCGGAACCCTGAATGGCGGGTAACAAGGGGCATGGCTGTCGATTTTAGCCAAGGAATGGGGTGGTTTTAAAGCATTGTGCTCCAGATTAAATTAGAGGCCTGTATTTGCCAAAGCCTATTGAACGATTTTGAAAAAAGAGTTATATTTTCTTGTAAGAATTTCTTTTTTAGGAGATATATTATGGCTAATGTTAGAGTTGCTATTAACGGTTTTGGTCGTATCGGCCGTTTGGCTTTCCGCCAGATGTTCGACGCTGAGGGTTATGAAGTTGTTGCAATCAACGACCTTACAAGCCCAAAGATGCTTGCTCACCTTCTCAAGTATGACACCGCTCAGG
>DFJV01000114.1:31029-46353 GCA_002373205.1 Treponema sp. UBA3662 | reverse complement strand
GGGCTACGGCTTTCGCCTCCGACCACGCTGCGCGTGTTTTCGCTGCGCTCACCCTTCCAATCGGGGGTAGGCTCTATCTGCTGTACGCAAAGAGGCATATTTCCTATTGCTAGAAGAAGCCATGAATGCTATACTGTCCTCACAAATTAAAAACGGAGGTTTATCATGCCATTTATTGGAATTGGTGCAGGCGCACTTTTCTGCCTTTTATTTTTCTGTTCATACCGCAAGGTTCCCAAAAACCGCATCGGTATCCGCGTAGGGCCATTCGGAAACAAGACCGTAACAGGAAAGGCCATATTCGTAATTCCCTTTTTGCAGCGCATTGACTACATGACGCTGGAAAACATCCAGGTTGACTTTGTATCAAAAGATTCCATCCCAACACAGGATGCAATCAACATCAAGGTAGACGCTGTTGCAAACATTGCAATCTCCCAGGAAGCCGAAATAATGAAAAAGGCCGCCGCCAAGTTCATCGGCTATTCAACAGAAGACATAGCATCAGTCGTAACCCCTGTCCTTGAAGGAAACATCCGCGAAATAATTTCCCAGATAAAGCTCAAGGACTTGATTCAGGGAGACAAAAAAGTACTCGCCGAAAAAGTCGCGGAAAACGTAAAGCCCAACCTCATGGACTTGGGACTTGAACTTACCACATTCAACATCCAGAACTTTAAGGACGACAACGACGTAATCAATAACCTTGGTATAGAAAACACAGTCTCCATTTCCAAAGACGCAGCAAAGGCAAAGGCCGCAGCAGAAGCGGAAGTAAAAATTGCCCAGGCTCAGGCAGACAAAGACGCAAACGACGCATGGGTTGCCGCAGAACTAGAAATTGCCCAGAAGCAGAATGAACTTGCCCTCAAGAAAGCTTCCCTAAAGGCAAAGGCAGACACGGAAGCCGCAAAGGCAGACGCAGCCATGGCAATCGAAGCGGAAGTCCAGAGAAAGGACAAGGAAGTTAAAGAGGTAGAGGCAAACATTGCCCGCCAGGACAAAGAGATTGAGCTTCAGGAAAAAGTTGTTTCCATTAAGGAAAAAGCCCTCGAAGCAGAAGTCAAAAAGACAGCAGAAGCAGACAAGTACGCCGCCCAGCAGCAGGCAGACGCAGACCTTTACCGCAGGCAAAAGAAAGCGGAAGCAGATGCCTTTGAAGTGCAGAAGCAGGCAGACGCAGATGCCTACACCAAGCTAAAGAATGCAGAAGCCGCAAAGCAGGCAATGGAAAACGAAGCCGCCGGTAAGAAAGCCCTGGCAGAAGCAACACAGGCACAGGGCGAAGCAGAAGCCGCCGCAATCAAGGCAAAGCTTGAAGCAGAAGCAGAAGGTCTAAACAAAAAGGCAGAAGCCATGGCAAAATACGGTGACGCCGCAAAACAGGACATGCAGCTCCAGGCGCTAAAGCTCTACTTTGAACAGCTGCCCAAAATCGCCGAGGCCGCAGGAAATGCCTACTCCAACGTGGACAAAATTTACATGTACGGCGGAGACTCATCCCAGCTTCAGGGCGACATCATGAAAAACGTAACCCAGATTTCCGAAGCCCTAGGCCAAAGCCTTGGCATAAACCCCAAGGACCTCTTGAACAGCTTCGTCGGAGCCAAACTCGCAAACGCAAGCAGCAGCAATAAAACCGACAAATAGCAAAAGTGCAGACAAACAAAGCCCCATTAAAACAAAAAGTGCTGTCGAAGAATATTCGGCAGCATTTTTTTTCTGCGGAGTCCTGCCTGTTCACTTTAGATTTTTACCAGTCTTGACTTTAGATTTTTACCATCTTTCACTTTAGGTTTTTACCACTATTGACTTTAGGTTTTTACCATATTATACTTTAGATAATTACCATATTTTACAGGAGGCAAAAATGGATATCCAACGAAGGGCAAAAGACGCACTTTTAAGGCTCGCCAGTCAATTCCCTGTAATTGGGATAACCGGTCCCCGCCAAAGTGGAAAAACGACGCTTGCAAAAATGACTTTTCCTCAAAAAAAATATGTCACTCTTGACGACAAGGAAATGCGAACTCTTGCAGCCGCAAACCCAAATGATTTTCTACAGGCTTTTCCAGACGGTGCTATTATAGACGAAGCTCAGAAGGTTCCAGAAATTTTTGACGCCATAAAATATACAGTAGACAAGCAAAAATATGAACCCGGGAAATATATTCTAACCGGCTCCAGCCAATTCAAGCTCAAAGAAAATATGACCGACTCACTTGCAGGCAGGGCTTCATTCTTACGGCTTTTGCCATTTTCTCTTAGGGAGCTAAAAGAAGCAAAACTTCTTCCGCAAAATCCCTATGACTTGATTTTTAAGGGCTTTTACCCACCCTTATACGACAGTGAAAAAAACTTTCTACCAGACGACTGGTTTGAAAGCTATATAGACACCTATCTAGATCTTGATGTAAAGGAACACATAACCCAGGCAAATCTTTCCACCTTCAAAAAATTCATTCAGATTTGCGCACTATATTCAGGGCAGCTTCTTTCTATGGAAAGCATATCAAAAAATCTTGGAGTTTCCTCACCCACCGTAAAACAGTGGCTTTCCATTCTTGAATCTTCTTTTATAATTCATTTTCTTGAACCTGATACAAACAACCTTGGCCGCTCAATCGTAAAAACTCCAAAGCTTTATTTTACAGACACGGGTCTTTTGTGCCACCTTCTGCGCCTTGAATCAAAAGAAGACTTGCTTTTAAGTCCTTATAAGGGGGCTGTTGTAGAAAGCTTTGCCGTAGCAGAACTATTAAAAGGACGCTATAACAAGGCAAAAAAAGCCCAGCTCAGTTTTTTCCGTGACGCAAAAGGCTTTGAAGTTGACACAATCGCAGACTGGAAGCACACCTACGCCATAGAAATAAAAAGCAACTCCGACACGGAAGCAAAGCTTTCTGCAAACACCAGAAAATATGTTAGCCTTCGTTCCGACACAAACTGCCAGGGAGCGGTCTTTTATCTTGGCGACATCACATGCTCGATTAATGGCATTCAGTATGTAGGCTGGCGCGACTGGGACAGTTTGACATAAAACTGAAAGACCATAAAAAATCCACGAACCTGCGCACGCTGCAACAAGCGGAGTAGCTTGTTCTGCAATTTTCCAAGAGGCATCAAAACTTCTCACTGTCAAAACACTCGTGAATTTTGGTGATAAAAAAAAAATTACAAAAAGCAATCCAACAAGTGCTTTAATACAATATTACTTTCCTTTACAAGATTTTTATCCCTTGACGATACCATTGCTTTTGAACCATGAAACAAATTACAACGGACCTGATAAATATTAAGAAACAGATCTTTTATACTTTTGTGCGGTTCAAAATTCTGTTTATTAGAATTCTTGCAATATCTCATATTTTTGACGTGGCTAAAAATTTCCGCATCTGGAGGCAATAACGGAAAAGGATTAAATGCCTCTAATTCGGTTATAAAACCTTTACCGACACCAGTACAAAAGTCAATGAATCTTTTTATCTGTTCAGATTCTCTACACTTTGTGTCTCCGCAAACATTATAAGAAAACGTATTGTACAAATAATTAAAAGCTATAAAATAACAAAAAAACGTTATAATCTGAGAATACTCTTCATTACTTGAACTTATTTCTCCCCTTGAAATCCATTCTCTGAGGAAATGCCTAAGATAGCCATCACCACCCGTGAATTCTTCATATCGCTTTTCCATAGAGTATTCCTTCGTTTGCATTACAAATCGTTTTTCATCTTGTTATATTCATTTTGTTCTTTTTGCAATTCTTCAAGCTTTTTCCTGAGTTCATCTTGAATCATTGATTTACCTTTAATCATCAATGATTTAGGATGGGGAGGCCGGTGTCTATAGCGACCAGAATTTACGAATGCATCATACCAAAATTCTATTTCCATTCCGTATAGTTTTCTCGAAACATAGACCTGATGCACATCACCAACCGAATCATTTTCTTTTAGCAATTCAAAAGAGTGTGTTCCTTTTAGATATTCCACAAGATTACAAAAAGTTTTCCAATATTCATTATTCGTAGTAAAATCAATTTTATATCCAACAGCTTCTCTTTTCTTATTAAAAATAATTGAAACACTATCTACAGGAATAGCTCCATAAGTTATTTCTTTCTCTTTTTCAGTACCATGGCCTTTTTTATATTCAATTATATAAAATGAATCATTTTCCTTAAATAGCGATAAATTTACAACTTGATAATATTTTTTATTTTCGAGTAAAGCTCTTACTACATATTCACTATCTCCAAACCTTATATCCCAAAATCCTACAGAACTATCAGATTCATCTCTATTTCTTGACACAGATAATTTCTCTGAAAGCTCATACACATATACATCCATTGGACATCTCAAAGTCATTGAATTCTCAGCAAAGAAAATTTCTGTTCCTGAAGAAGATTGCTTCTCAAACAACACTCCACAAATTCGAGTAAGATTATATTTCTTCTCAAATTTAAATTTTAAATTATATACAGGATCGTCTTTACCTAATTTTTTTTGTGAGGGATTGAAAAAAATCTGAATCTCTTCCAGCTTTTCAATATTGGCATCAAATCGAAAATTCACCTTAGAAACCTGCAAATCTTCATAAGTTACCTTTTTATTTTTTGACAATTCACAGATTAATTGCTGAACACCGTCTTTTTGAAGCTTTGCAACAAATCCCCTTTGTTCCATTATTTGCTTTACTGTATCAATGCTGTCACCAAATTTAATCTCCCAAATTCCATCGAGTACAGGTGGGGTTTGGGCTTTAGTCTCCTTCTTTTTAGCAAAAGAATGAACAGAAAACAATGACAAAAGTACAAACAACAAAATTAAGCGGTAAAAAATTTTCATAGCGGCTCCTTAACTATTACTATTACCGTAATTACTTGTTATTGTCAAGTTATAAATACTTGCTGATAACGGAATAATATAGTTATGACACCAGCACAATTAAGGGAAACTCTTTCTAGAAATATAAAGACCAGACGTAAGCAGCTTAAAATGACGCAAGAAAATTTGGCCGAAAATACGGGGCTTGCGGTACAGACTATAAACGACATAGAAGGTTGCAGATCTTGGGTGAGTGACAAAACACTTACAAAAATTGCGGAAACCTTAAAAACCTTTCCAGGGGCATTATTAGTTCCCCATTCCATAAATCAAAATAATAAAAATTTTTCGGAAACAGAAGTTGCACTGGCAGAATTAAAACTGGATATTCAGAAAAAAATTGGCGAAATAATTGACGAGAAAATAGAGAAGCTAAAACAATAGCGTTGATTTTTTTCACAAAACTTCGTTGCAAAAATCCAGAATAGAATCTATAATAAAAGCATGTCCAAGCTTTCTTTTAAGGCATTTTGCATAGAAAACTATGCAGAGTACAAGAGCATACCTTCCTCAACAGTATTTAAGATGTTTCAAGAATCTAAACTTTTGACCCACCTTTCAGAGGACTACGAAGACTTGCACGGAATGGGAAAAGAATATCTTATGGATTATTTTGACCGCTGGTTTGGCAAGGAAGATAAAAAATGATTTTGTACCACGGTTCATATACAGAAATTAGTAGCCCCAAAATTATCGTTCAAGAAAGGGGAAGGGACTTTGGTTTTGGTTTTTATACGACAACTGTAAAAAAACAGGCTGAACGCTGGGCTGTACGAACTGCAAGACTCCGTTCTCGCATTACTGGAAAAACGGAAAATGCAGTTGTTAACATTTACAATTTTGTTGAAGAAAATGCAAAATTTTTAAACACTAAATCTTTTCCTGAACCTGGGCTTGAATGGCTTGATCTGGTAATAAAATGCCGTTCTGATTTAACCTATAAACACAATTACGATATAGTTTCTGGAAAAATAGCTAATGACAACGTAGGAGAAACCATTGAATACGTTCTTGCTGGAATTATGCGAAAAGAAGATGCCGTTGAAAGGCTTAAATTTGAAAAAATCAATGACCAAATTTGTTTCTGCACAGAAAAGTCATTAAAATATCTGGTTTTCAAAGAAAGTTATGCTATCCATGATATAAAATTGGGGGACTTTTAATGGCAGACACCCATCATCTTGTAAAGACCATACTTATTCCACAGGTTGCGGAGCTTTTGATGAAGGACAAGGGCTATTCAGAAGACGAAGCTCTGAATGCAATTTACACATCTCCAATTGCCCCGCTTCTTGAAGACGATGCAATGGGGCTCTACGGCCAGAGCGCTCTGTATATCTACAGTCTGATATCGTCACAAGACTTTGTGGATTCATAATTTTACCATACAAGGTCATTAACTTTACGTCATTCTGAGCTTGACTCAGAATCTAAAATCACTATATCGCAAAGAGATGCCGAAACAAGTTCGGCATGACAGATTCTTTGTGTTAATGACATTGGTCTTACTATATGCCCAAACTCAGATAATGCGCAATATTAAAAAGTCAAATAACTCAGACAATGCGCAATATTAGATGTTAATCCCAGGAAGCAGAGGCATCCCCGGTGATGGGGATTTGGGGCCCTAGATATTTGGGCTTGGTGTGGAAGGTTATGTCAAGGAAGGCTTTTACGCGGGCGAGGGATTCGCGGAGGCGCCAGGAGTTTTTTGTGCGCGGGTGGTAGGGCAAGACTTCTGGGGCTTCGTAGGCTACGGCATCAAGGCCAAGCTTTCGGGCAAGGTAGACTGCGCGGGGGGCAAATGTTTTTTGGGTTACGATTACGCAGTCTTTTACGCAGAAGATGTCGCGGGCGCGGTACATTGTTTCGTAGGTGGAAAAGCCTGCGTGGTCAAGGAAGATGTCGCTTTCTTCTACGGTGTAATACTGGCACATGAAATTTTTTATTCCGTTTACTTCGTCGTAGTTTTTGCGGCCGTGGTCTCCGCTTACAAGATAGCGGCTGGCCTTTTGATTGTGAACGAGGTTTACTGCGGCTTCAAGCCTGTCGCGGACAACATGGGAAACTGTGGTTTGGTAGACTTTTGCCCCCGGAATGATTACCGTGTATTTTTGCGGCAGGGATGCAAGGTCTTGGTAGACGAAACCTTTTGTTGAGCGGATCATGTAGACGTTAACGGAGACGCAGAAGATTGCGGTGAAAAAAAAGAGCGCAGCTGATGCGATTAGAAAGAATTTTAACTTTTTCATATTTACCTATTTTATTTTATAGAGTGCTGTCAAATAAGTTCATTGCATAGCGTCATCTCGAACGCTACACCTCTTTGCACGCACCTGCTACAAAGTGTGTTTCGGAATTCCTGTAATACATATAAAACAGATGCTGAATCAAGTTCAGCATGACCGATTTTTTTTGACCAGCCACTGACCAGTTTTTATACGGCAAAGGCACTTGCTAATTCCAGAATCGATCCTGTATGCAGTGCATAGATTCCGAATCCACATTCGTAGCAAGTGCGTGCGAATGTGGCGTAGCAGTTCGGAATGACAGTAACACTTGGCACTTTCCCGGCAAAGGCTCAATATTTCTTTAGCGCGACAAATGCCGGTAAAAAAAGCAAGCACGGCAGGGATTGTAGGGGGCCGCCGAAGGCGGATTGCGAAAGCAATGGAGCCGAAAGGCGAAACCCCGGAAAGCCCCTAGCAAAAGAAAGTGCCGCAAGAAAGAAAATATAAAAAGACTTTACTTGCAGGATTCAAAGATGATGTCTGCAAGGAAGATTACTGCAAGAATCCAAGTTACTACAGGAATTTCCTTTGCCTTTTTGCCTGCGCATTTTGCAATCACGTAGGAGATTACGCCCCATGCAATTCCCTTGGCGATTGAATAGGAGAATGGCATGACCATGATTGTGATGAATGCAGGAACACCTTCTGTTGGATCTTTAAAGTCTATTTCCGTTACGGACTTCATCATGAGGAAGCCAACGAAGATGAGTGCAGGTGCGGTTGCGGCTGCCGGAATGATTGCGAAGAGCGGTGTAAGGAAGAGCGAGATAAAGAACAATACCGCTGTAACAACGGAAGCAAGTCCTGTGCGTGCGCCTGCGGCAACAGCAGATGTTGACTCTACGAAAGATGTTACTGTTGAAGTTCCAAGACATGCACCAACTACGGTTCCAACAGAGTCTGCCATCAAAGCGCCCTTTGCGTTGCGGATGTTTCCGCTTGAATCCTTGAGGTTGCCCTGCTCTGCAATTCCCATCAAAGTTCCAAGGGTGTCGAACATGTCTGTAAAGAGGAAGGTTATCATAACGACGATGAATTTTAATATCATGCCGCTGGAAGAAAATGCCTCGCCGAATGCAAAGTGGAAGAGGTGTGGTTCTGCCGGTGTGGAGAAAGGAGTCCAGTCTTTTGCAACACTTGTTACGCCAAAAGGAATTCCGATTATTGTGGTAAGGGCGATTGCAATGAGGATTGAGCCCGGTACCTTTAGGATAAAGAGCACGATTGTAATTACAAGGCCAATTATTGCAACTGTTGCGCTTGCGTTGTCTGCTGTAAAGTTTACAAAGCCAACCGGTGTTCCCAAGTCGGTCTTAACGATTCCAGCATTTACAAGGCCGATGATTGTTATAAAGAGGCCGATTCCGACGGACACAGCTTTTTTGAGTCCAGTAGGAATTGACTTTATGATTGCTTCGCGGACACCAAAAAGCGAAAGAAGGATAAAGATGATTCCTTCCACAAGGACAGCCGTAAGTGCAAAGGCTGCGGAACAACCCATTCCTGCGCAAACAGTGTAGGTAAAGAATGCGTTAAGTCCAAGGCCAGGTGCAAGGGCAACAGGAAGGTTTGCAAGGAATGCCATTACAAGCGTTGCAATGCCGGCTGAAACTGCGGTTGCCGTAAAGACAGAGTTCCAGTTAAGGCCTGTTATTTCGTTTGCAAGAATGTTTGGGTTCACGGACAGGATGTAAGCCATTGCCAAGAAGGTTGTAATACCGCCGATGATTTCGCGGCTTACAGTCGTACCGTTTTCCTTCAACTTAAAAAAATTGTTCATCTATTTCCTCCATATTAAAATGAATTACCTTGTTAAAGCCATTAGGCCTTTTTCTTAAAGTGGCTGAATGCCATGCTAAAGCTTGCCCTACCCTGCGTAACAGAACGGAGGTTTGTACTGAATCCGAACATCTTTGCCATTGGTGCCTGGGCGTGGATTATGTTGCCACCGGATTTTTCGTCCATGCTGCTTATCATTCCACCGCGCTGGGTAATCTGGCTCATTGCATCTCCAACAAATTCTGAGGGGCTTTCTATGTCCACGTCCATGACCGGTTCAAGAAGCTCGGGGCTGGCTGCTGAACATGCCTTGTCAAAAGCTTCTGCGGCGGCGGCTTCAAAAGCGAATGTGGAAGCGGTAAGCGGGTTGTATTCAATGGCTGTAACGGTAACTGCAGTGTCTGCACAAGGATAGCCCATCTTGATTCCTGAACCAAAGCAGTTAGTGATGCTCTGTTCAATGGCCTCAAAAATTTCTTCCGGTATTTCTGACGAATGCTTGACGGTACATGAGTAGCTGTTTCCGGCACCTGTTTCGCGAGGTTCAACGTGAATGGTAAGGCCTGCGGTGTTTTCTTTACCTGCAAGTACGCGGCTGAATTCTTCCTTATAGTCTGCGCTGGCTGTAACGGCTTCGCGGTAAGTAACCTGGGGTGCGCCAACACGGCACTGGACCTTAAAGTCGTCGCGGATTCTTGTAACAAGAACGTCCAGGTGAAGCTCACCCATTCCGCTGATTACAAGCTGGCCTGTTTCCGCATCGTCGCGGGAGGTAAAGGTTGGGTCTTCCCTGCTAAGGATTTCAAGAGTCTCGTTAAGCTTGTCCCGGTCGCTCATGGTCTCTGGTTCTATTGCAATGGAGATGACAGGCTCGGGGAATTTTACGTTCTCCAGCAGAACAGGGAAGCCTTCGCTGCAAAGTGTGTCGCCTGTCTGGGAAAGCTTTAGTCCAACAAATACCGCAATGTCTCCGGCAGAAACGCTGTCCATCTGCTCCATGCGGTTTGCGTTTACGCGTAAAATGCGGTTGATTCTTTCGCGCTTTTTCTTGCTCGCGTTAAAGACCTGCATTCCTGTTGTAATCTTTCCTGCGTACATGCGGACAAAGCAGAGGATTCCCATCTGGGGGTCAAACTGGATTTTGAACACAAGGCCAACCGGGAACTTTGCGTCTTCCTTGCACTCAATGCTGGTTTCTTCTTCCACGTCCTTCTTTACGTGGACAGCCTTTGCGGCAGGAATTTCGTCCGGGGATGGAAGATAGTCAACGACTGCATCAATAAGCGGCTGGACTCCCTGGTTGTGGCGGCTTGAACCGCAGAGGAAGGGAACCAAGGTGCGGTTTATGGTGCACTTTCTAAGGGCAGCCTTTAGTTCCTGAGTTGTAATTTCCTGGCCCTCAAGGTATTTTTCGCCAAGGGCATCGTCATTACTTGCAACTGCATCAATAAGCTTTTCGCGCCACTCTTCCGCCATGGCCTTGCGCTCATCCGCTATTTCCGTAACGTCAAATTTTTCGCCTTCGGATTCAGCATCCCAGCGGATTTCCTTCATGTTGAGCAGGTCAATTACGCCTTCAAAATCTTGGCCTGCACCAATGGGGATTTCCAGTGCAACAACCGGGCACTTGAACTTTTCGTGAACGTCATTCATTGCGCCAAAAAAATCTGCGCCAATTCTGTCCATCTTGTTCACAAAGCAAATGCGGGGAACATTGAATTCATCCGCCTGCTTCCAAACAGTTTCCGTCTGGGGCTGAACCCAACCCACCGCGCAGATTACCGCAACGGCACCGTCCAGTACGCGGAGGGAACGCTCAACTTCTGCGGTAAAGTCCACGTGGCCGGGCGTGTCGATTATATTTATCTTGTAGCCTTTCCATTCGGTTGTAATGGCAGCAGAGGCAATCGTTATGCCGCGCTCCTGTTCCTGCTGCATAAAGTCCATGGTTGCAGCACCGTCGTCAATCTCGCCAATTCTGTGAATCTTTCCGGAATAATAAAGGATACGCTCCGTAGTAGTGGTCTTTCCGGCATCGATATGGGCCATAATGCCAATGTTTCGCATTTTGTCTAACATAATTTTCCCCAAGCAGTCTTACGCAAATAAAGGACAGGCCTAAGTATTTGACCGCTGCGTTGCATTTTGGAATTGTTCAGTTTATTGCATATTATATAGAAAAGAATGATTTTTAACAACAGGAATTTTTCGCAGATTTAAGTGCTCGCTACTGGATTTGAACCAGTGACTTCCACCGTGTGAAGGTGGCACTCTACCGCTGAGTTAAGCGAGCAAGAATGTAAAAATTATATATCTGTGGGGAATTTTTGTCAAGAATACGATAACCTTCAGTCTTTAGGACGATACTCCAATTGCTCCACCATTCATTCCCCGGCTACAATCGGCCGCCATGCCTCTGCGCCACCACCCTTCCGGCCTTCCCTAACGGTCATCCCGCTTGCGCGGGACTAAAGGGCCTCCACGGTGGCGTAGGCTGATTTTCTGTTTTCCCCCAACAAATACCTATTTGGCGGGGGAATGGGCAGTGTTTTTGCACGCTGCAAAAACGCTATGGGTAGCGTATGAGAAAACACCTATTTTTCCGCAAATAACAAAAAACTCAGCGAAAAAAAGGCACTCTGCTAAATATGCAGAATGCTTTTTCTCTGAGACTCAATTTTCATGATTCATCTGGAAGAAATATTCCAGATTTTATCAGATCCCAATAACAAAAATATTTTTCTTGTTCTGATTCCTTAAATATCTTTATAAATCTTAAACCTTCTTTTTTTGGGGAAAAATCATTTCTAACAGTATAATCATAGTACATGAAATAAACGGTGTCTTTAATTTTGATTTTAAATTCGGATTCATATCGAGTTGAATTTTTTTCCTTTTCTATACCACCTTTCATTGCAATCCCATATTCTTCACATGAAACAATTTTACCATTTAAATATGGGAAGAGTTTTCCTATGTCTTTTTTCAAGGTCAAATCACTTTCTTTTACTTCTTCAGAAAACAGATTGTATAATCCTTCAATATCCTTTGCATTTATGAGTTCTACAATTTTATACGCCATCTGTTTGTTCATTTTATCCCGCTGCCCAAACCCCATTTTCTCTTTGCCAGTACAACTGAATATGGGCACAATAATAATAAGCAATAACAAAAATAGTTTTTTCATAAAAATGCTCCTAATAAATAATGGTAAATGATAGGTTTTCGTCATCCCAATTTTTGAATTCTGTCTTTTTTTTAGCATGATTTTTGAAATCCATGTATAATTGTTTATTTGGCATTGTAATCCTATATTTTGCAGTAATTGCTTCCTTATTGATATACTGGTAGCGAGGGTTAAAGATTGCTGGCCACCAGTGTTTACCTAATTTTTTTGAGTTATAGGTTCCCGCCCATTGTCCGTTTACATACAAAGTTGCTTCAACATCCATCGCCAAGCTAAAATCGACTATATAAGTATCGTCATTAGTAAGTTTATTAATGAGAGATCCCTTATATAAACTGATTTCGCAACCAGCTCCAAGGTTTAGGTAATCACCTTTCCAACCCCATAAACAATAATCTGTTCCTCCTGAAGAAAACTTATATTTTACAGGTGTCATACTGGTTCCCAAGTCAAATGCCCAGTCATACAGGTTCGTATAACCAGCAAGACTTTGTGGACAAAAAAAGGTTGTATGAAACACTCCCTGCTCAGGGTCGTAACCAAAACCTACAAGTTTATTTGTAAATTTTCCTTTCTGGGCAGCCCAAACAGAAAGCGGATTTGCTCCTACTGTATGGACAAAATTTCTTACGTCTTCTTTTGTTACTTCCCTTCCATCCGGGTCTATATAGCGTACAGGATTATTCCCTGCATAATGGAACAAACCGGCATTTGTTTGGCGAAAGAGGTTATTTCTACGGAATTCTGCGTAACTTGACGCAAGAATCCAATTTTTTGAGAAAGGTTTATATTTTTTCTTACAAACATTCTCCATTTTTTGTTGTTAAACTCCCACATTTGTTAATTTTCATCCGAAAAAATGAGGTGAATCTCCCACTTTGCCGGATGATTTTGCCTTTGTCCTACAAATCCCTATTTGACGGAGGAAAGGGCGTGTTTTTACACTCTCCAAAAACGCTAGATGTGGGGGATAAGTTTAAAACAAATTCTTATAATGCTCCCTCTTGTGATATTCTGGAGATGAATTGTATTCCTCCGAAAGAACACGAAAAGTACCATCCTTATATTCCACTTCTATCTTTATCGTGATGCGGACGCATTCTATATCAATAATATAGTTTCCTTCCCGAGAAAACAAATCCTTTGGAAGATTTTTTGTTCTAAGAAACAAATAATCTAACCTGTTGTGATAATTACGTATTTCATCAATTTTCAGATTTTTGTAATAACTCTTATCAAAACCATGATTATTTATTCTAATACATTTTATAGCACTAAAAACCTTTGGCTTGATATTATTTAATAGCAGAAACAACTCTCCATCATCAATTCTTATTGTGTTAACGATAGGGGCAGATGAATTACCCCTGCAAGAGACAAATAATATACATGCAAAGACTATCAATACCTTTCTAAAACCCATTTTATTGCCTCCGATTTATATCCTGAATTCTTCAAAATTTCCGCCATCTGTTTCATCCGTTTTTTATCGTTATTTTCAACACCAATACCATACCGTTCCTGATAATAAAAGAAGGCAAAATCCCCAACCATTTCTGCCTGAGACTCTAAATATGGAAAATCAGACAAGGTATTGTATTGCGATAAATCTCCGTAGTTGTATACATAATTTTTCTCATTACTCAATATTTCTCCAGAACAGTCTCGGTTGAATCAACCTTGTCATTGCCTTTAAGGTAGAAAAACTTATCCGCAAAGTCTCTAAGACGCTTGAATTCTTTTTGCCCCCTACACTTTTGGCCGATACCCCCTACTGCATAGTCCTAAAGACGAACAGCACCAAGGGTAACACGACCAAAAATCGTATTCGGTAAGTTCAAGTTCCATAGTAAAAGTAAAGGACGAGTAGTCCTTGCAAGAGGTCTTTGGAGGAAAGCTTCAAAGGCCTCTTGTTTTTATCTTGTCAAACTCGGAGGCCAGGGATTCTATTTCCTTTGCGCTGGCAAAATATTCGCTGTCGAAGCCTTGTATGATTATGCGTCCGATATATGTTTCCGTATCAAATTCACCGAGGCATTCATCCAGGAACAGAAATGCAATCTGGTTATAAAGGTCGTGCTCGCTTTCATTATAGCCCTTGCAGAAAAGGACTATTCCGATTTTACTTTTGTCTTCATCATCTATGAACATGAATTTTATGTCTTTGGGGAAGATTTCTTTGTTTGCGATGCGGATAGAGTTTTCAACTTTTCTTCTTGGGCGGAATTTTATGAATGTCCATTCAGGCAAGTTGGGCTTGGCTTTGTACAATTTTTCCACAGCGGGGAAGGCTTCGATTATTCCGTCTGCACTTATTACGAATTCCCTTTTTGCTTCTTTTACGGAAGAAATTTCAAACGCTAGGTTTGGGCCGACCTTTTGCAGCTCCTCTTGAATTTTGTCGAATACAACTTCCTGATTTGATTCAAAGTTGAAAATCATTTTTGAATTTTTGCAAAACCAGTTCCAGAACTTTTCTTCTTTTGTTTTTGCAGAGAATGAAAAGAAAGCCATGCTAGCACCCCCAGTTAATTATCTGAATCCTTTTTTTCATACTGAATATTTATGGAGCCTGTTTTGCTTCTTTGCTCAAAGGCTCTTATGTTTTTGTCGTAGATGATTTTTATGTTTGATGAATCGACCCATTCGATTTTTATGTCTTTTGATGCGCTTCCATGATTGCTGTCGTAATGAAAAAAATAATTTTCTTTATTCACCTTGTCAAATTCATTTTTGGATGAAACTGTTACACGATAGGAATAATCAGAAGTTGCACCGGAATTTACAGAGTAAACATATAGCGTTCTTGACTTGTCCGGAGACTGGATGGAGCTTATAAGTTCGTAGTCCAGGGGCATTGTTTTGTTCAGCGTAAAACCGATTAAAAGCTTAAGGGAAAGATAGCCTATAACGACCAGTAATACTTTTATAAATTTTTTCATTGTGTCACCAATTTTTTATATTATAAATTACATGAATAAAAAAAGCAATTTGACTTTTGCAGAAATGCGGTTTTATTGCGGAAGAAGCTCTATATTTTGTATTGTGACAGACCCTGAATCTAGTTCAGGGTGACGTGCTGTGGTTCGACAAGCTCACCAACCATGGTTCGACAGGTGGTTCCTGAGCTTGTCGAAGGGCTCACCAACAAATTTGAGCAGGCGTTGCGGGCGGC
>DFJV01000114.1:0-30936 GCA_002373205.1 Treponema sp. UBA3662 | reverse complement strand
AAGCGGAGCAAATGACGGAAGTGGCGTGTCGGAGGGGACTTTATTTTGTATTGCCACAGCCCCTGAATCAAGTTCAGGGTGACGGTTGCTAGCTTAGTGAACTTGCCACTTACGGCATTTGAGGAGCGACTCGGGGCTGGAGCGAGGGGGAGACTTCCCCCCTTGGCATATTTTTTATTTTATTAGCATGCAGTCGCCGTAGGAGAAGAAGCGGTATTTTTGTTCGACGGCTTTTTGATAGGCGTTCATGATGTTGTCCCGCCCCGCAAAGGCGCTTACCAGCATGATGAGGGTTGATTCGGGGGTGTGGAAATTTGTGAACATTTGGTCTACCACTTTGAATTTGTAGCCGGGGTACATGAAGATGTTTGTGCCTGCGGTTCCTGCCCTTACGATGCCGTTTTGGTCTGCGGCGCTTTCCAGTGTGCGGACGCTTGTTGTTCCTACTGCGAGGATTGGCCTGCCCTCTTTTTTGGCGGCGTTGATTTTGTCTGCCACGCTCGGGGGAACGGTGTAGTATTCAAGGTGCATTTTGTGTTCTTCTATGTTTTGGGCTCTTACCGGGAGGAAGGTTCCTAGTCCTACGTGCAATGTTATCCATTCAAGGTCTATGCCCTTCTGCTTTAGTTTGTCCAGGACCGGCTGGGTAAAGTGGAGGCCTGCGGTTGGGCAGGCTGCGCTTCCTGTTTCTTTTGCGTAGATTGTCTGGTAGCGTTCGCTGTCCGTGTCGTCGTCTTCGCGGCGGATGTAGGGCGGGAGCGGTATGTGTCCGTTGCGCTCAAACCATTTTTCATCCAGGGGGAAGGGAAACTTTATTGTGCGGAATTCGGTTCCGTCGTCGTTTTGGTTAAGGACGATTGTTCCTTCGCTGCCGTCTGCAAAGCGGTAGGTGTTGCCGTTCTTTACTTTTTTGGCTCCCTTTACCATTGTGTTCCATTCGCAGGAGGGGCTGTCGGGGCTGGCGGTGGAACTGCTGGCTGCAGAACTGCTGGCTGCAGAAATGCTGGCTGAGCTTGTGGCGGTGGAAGAGTCGGCGACTGAAGAAGATGCCATTGGATTAAGGAACATGAACTCCTGTTCGCGGCCGGTGTCCGTTTTTATTCCGTAGCAGCGGCTTCTTCTTACGCGGCTGTTGTTAAAAATCATGAGGGTGCCTTTTTCCACCAAGTCCGGGAGTTCTGCCATAAGGTGGTGTTCTACGCTTCCGCTTTCTTTTCCCAAGAGCATGAGGCGGTCGTCTCCCCTTTTTCCTGACGGGCGTTGCGCAATGAGTTCCTGTGGCAAGTCAAAATAAAAGTCGCTGGTCTTCATTAAAATTCTTTTCCTTTGGGGTAAGCCCCAGATGTTTGTATGCTTTTTCAGTTACGATTCGGCCTCTTGGGGTGCGCTGCAAAAGTCCGCACTGGATGAGGTACGGCTCGTAGTAGTCTTCCAAGGTGTCCTGCCCTTCTCCGATGGAGATTGCAAGCGTGTCGGCACCCACAGGCCCTCCGCCAAAATTATTTATTATGCTAAGAAGAATCTGGCGGTCGGCGTATTCAAGGCCAAGTGAGTCTATGCCAAGCTTTTTAAGCCCCTCTTCTACGATTGACTTTGTGATTATTCCCTTTCCCTGAACCTGGGCAAAGTCCCTCATTCTGCGCAAAACCCTGTTTGTAACGCGGGGAGTTCCCCTTGAGCAGTCTGCCATAAGTAGGGCGGCGTCTTCTTTTACGCTTACGTTCAGTATCTTTGACGAGCGGTGGATGATTGAGGCAAGTTCTTCGCGGCTGTAGTAGTTGAAGCGCTGTATTATTCCAAAGCGGGAAATTAGCGGGGAGCTTACCATGCCGGCTTTTGTCGTGGCACCGACCAGGGTAAAGTGCGGTATTGGTATGCGGACAGTGCGGGCTGCGGCACCCTGTCCTATTACCCAGTCAAGCTCGTAGTCTTCCATTGCTATGTAGAGCATTTCTTCTATTGCGGGCTTTAGGCGGTGGATTTCGTCTATGAAGAATACGGTTCTTGGTGTTATGGTGGAAAGAATTCCTGCCAAGTCTTTTGGCTTGTCCAGGGCCGGGGCGCTTGTTACCTTAAAGTCTGCACCAAGTTCGCAGGCGGTTATCTGGGCAAGGGTTGTCTTTCCAAGTCCGGGCGGGCCAATCAAAAAGAGGTGGTCCAAGGCTTCCTGCCTTTTTCTGGCTGCGTCTATGAAAACGCCGAGGTTTTCCTTTATTGCGCTTTGTCCAAGGAATTCCGAAAGGGATTTTGGCCTTAGGGAAGAATCCTGTGCATCATCTACAGAAGCAAGGTCTGCCCTTACTATGCGGGTCTGGGGCTGGGCGGCTGCATTTGCCCCGGAAACTGCACCTGCACCACCCATGTCATCTGAGCTAGAGGAAGAGGCATTTTGTGCGCGGACAATCTTTGTCTTACCGGCACTTTCCTTTGCTACGTTTGCGCTGGCCTGGCTTGCAAGCTGGGCAGCTATGTTCATTTCGTCAAGGGTGTCGTCTGTTTTTCTTGTATATGATGTCTTGTGAGTTACGCTTTTATTCATGGCCGCATCTCCTAGGCAAGCTCAACAATTGCCTGGCGGAAAACAAACTCTTCTTTTTGAACCTGGCTTTGCGAGGCAAAAGAGGGGTCTTCGGCAAGTCTTCCGGCTATCTTTGCAACGGCGGCTTCGGCAGTCTTTTTGTCGTAGCCCATGTTGGAAAGCGCAAGGGCAACGTCTGCAAATGGAAGTGCATCTTTTTTGGGCAGGGACACAGATGAATCCTCCGACAAGGAAAGTTTTCCCTTTAGCGCAAGCAGCATCTTTCCCGCGGTCTTTTTTCCAACGCCCGGCACTTTCTGCAGGCGGTCCACGTCCCCGCTTTCAAGAACGGATGCAAGGTCTGCGGCAGAAATGTTGCTCATTATTTTTACCGCACCCTTTGGCCCAATTCCGTCAACTTTTAAGAGGTTAAGGAAAAGTTCCCTGTCGCTTTCGGATGCAAAACCGTAGAGGTTCATAAGTGCATCCGTATGCTGGAGCCAGGTGTAGACACGGCCTTCCTGTCCTACAGGTGGAATGTCTAGGAGAGAGCTTTCTGGAACCGTAAGCTCCCATTCAATTCCGTGGGTGTCTATGCATAATTTTTGAGGGCCTTTAAAAGTGATGGTGCCTGTAAAACTGTTGAACATGAGGCCATTGTAGCAAAAAAAGCGACTGTTTGCAATGCGACATAAATGCCAGTGCAGAAGGCAAGCGCAAATACTAGTAAAAGTTAGCAAATATAAATATTAACACGAAAGCACTTCCATTCCCGGCAGGAACCGCGTCAAAAAAGCAAGGGTTGTTTACAACCCCATGCGCTGATACAAGGTATCTGACTCGCTTCGCGGCTTGAAGCTACGCTGCCGGGTTCGCTCCGCGCAAATGCTTTTTTGCCACGTTTCCCGCCTCCATTCCAGTGCTTTCTTTACATTTTTTTCATAACAATTATTGAAAATACACACTTGCCTTCTACACTAATTGGGTAAGAGGTAAATATATTGAGCAAGCATTCAAAAATTACAACATGCAAGGCTTTTGTTTAAGATTAACGCAACTAAAGACATTGGTAAGAACCGCTACTCAAGCTGCTTAAAGTTCTTCATAAGCGCAAGGAAGGTTGAGATGTGGTTCTTCGTGCGCTTAAGAAGGGGAAGGCAGCCGTTTTCGAATTTGTTGTTAAGCTCGTCCCAGTTGGAAATAAGGTCGAACGTTCCGTGGCTTCTTTCGTGAATCAGCTCGTCGTAGAAGACAAGAATCTTCTGCAGTGCCTTTAGGGACCGGTCTATTATAGCCCTAACCTTCATGTTGATTGAATCAATCTCCATGTTAAAGTTTGCAACAACGGAATCATTCACACCAAGGCGAAGGTAAAGCGAGTTGAGCTTGTAGCCTTCAGCAAACTTTGTGTCCAGCTTTGTGTCTAGCTCCGTAACAGCAGCCTGCATCTCGTTAAGCTCGTGGTAAAGGCTGGTAAAATCAGAAATATAGTTCTGGCGGTTGCACTGGGCAACAATCTCAAAATTCTCTATAAATTTTGTAAATTCGTCGCGGAAATAAAGGGCAAAGAAGGAATTCAGATAGAGGAAGGCGTTGCAGTGCTCAAAGCAGTGGGCCTTGCTCTCCACGTACTTCTCGTTTTCCTTTGCATTATAGAACTTGAGCGGAACAAGTGCGTGGCCTGCAAAAACATCGTCAACAAGTTTCTTCTGACTTTCTATAACCCTCTTGTGGTGAATCTCTTCCACGGTAGAGCGGAATTCCTGGTAAATACCTTCAAGATAAGGCTTTACAATATTTTTGGAAGAAGTGTTTTCCTGGAGCTCTGCATCCGGGTCATGGCTAACAAGCTTTACCATGCCAACAAAGACGCGGTTGTTTTCCATAGAATGAAGGACCGCAATCTGCTGCTTAAGGCGCAAAAATGCCTGGTCTTCTATGCCGGAAAGCTTTTTTAGGAAGTCAAAGACATTGCCCCAGTCCTGAATGCTAAGCAAAAGGGAGGTTGCGGTAAGGAAGTCCATCACAAATTCCTTTATGTACGCGGTGGGAACAGAGTCAAAGTGTGGAAGCTCCTCAAAGGAATTTTCCCTAAAGACCCCATGGAATTTACGGAGGCCCGCATAATAGTCAATGACGCAGAACTGCTTTAAAAGCACAAGGGCGTTATAGGTGTTGTTAATCTCACCGGCACGCTCATTTTCCAGACCGTCGCGGAGGGCTACAAAGAAATTCATCCCCTGCTCGGCAAGGCTCTTAAGCTCTACCTTGGTGGCAAGAACCTGAATGCTCTGGGAAGAAAGCTTTGCAACAAGCTCGTGCTGGTCAGTATCAAGAGAATAGTTCAGAATCTGGGCCGCATAAAATTCGTCCTGGGTGTTCTGGATAAAAAATTCGCGGAATGGTGCCACCGCCGCATAAACCTGATATACAAACTTTGCAAACTGAGCGTTAATCAAATCTTTTTTTAAATTGAAGAATTTATATCCCGACTTGTTAAGCTGCTTCTGTATTGATTTTAAAGCTTTTGCCCCTTTATTTGCCGCTCCAACCTCGTGTCCGACAATAAAGCTCAAAAGGCGCATAAAAAATCCGGATTTTACTTGTTTTTCTTCTGACATATTTCTATTATGCCATATTTTTCTTTAAATTCAAGGGATTTTTAAATTTTTTGGGCGGCACTAGGCCTTCCGAAAATCCCTCCATGGATTTTCGGAAGGATTGCAGAACCGCTTCGCAATTCTGCATGCTGCTAAGTCGCCCATCCATGGGCTCTTTGGGGCTTTCAAGTTCGCAGGTAATGTCCTCCATGAATTTTCCCAATAATTGCAGATAGCATGGCAAATAACAATTAACAGTCACCCTGAACTCGTTTCAGGGTCTGTTCCACCATTCATCCGTGGTTCGACAAGCTCACCAACCATGGTTCGACAAGCTCACCAACCGTGGTTCGATAAAATTACCATATTGTATATTCGTTATACTAGTTCGCGGGAAATCCGGTATGCAAAAAAAGGCGCGGCAGGTGCTGGAAGGGCCCGCCGAAGGCGGGTTGCGGAACGAAGTGGAGCAATGGAGGCGAATGCCGGAACCCTGCAAGCGCCACACACGGGAAATGCCCGGCAGCAAAGAAGCAGTCGGACAGCAAAGCCAAGCGCCGCCATACAAAAAACACGGGAATCAATTTTGGGCTCCGCTCCCAGGTAAATACGTCTGATAAACCTGCTGTGTCGCGGAATAGGAAATTAAACTCACTGCGTTCGTTCCGCTCCAATGCGTGTTTTCAGCCGTATTTGCCTTCCGCTGCGCCCAAGATTGATTCCCAGCTTTTTGGCATAGTAAGTAAGGAAAAAGTTTCCACTTGTAAATTCACTTCAATAATAGTAGAATACATTCAACGGACATTCCGCAAAAATTTACCAACATTTTTACTTTAGAGGCATAAATTATGAATTTTGTTGAAGAAATGAAAAACAAGGCCAAGGAATACCAGAATTCGCTGGTTCTCCCTGAAGGAACAGAGGAGCGCACCGTACAGGCTGCCGCAAAGATTGTTAAGGAAAAGCTTGCAAAGACTGTTACCCTGCTTGGAAAAAAGGCTGATGTAGAAAAGGTTGCCGCTGAAAAGGGCGTTTCACTTGAAGGAATCAGCGTAATTGACCCCGCTTCGTCTGAATGGCTTGAAGAATTTGGAAAGGAATATTTTGAGCTCCGCAAGGGCAAGGTTAACAAGAAGACAGGAGAGGCAGAAGTTCCCGATGTGGAAGCTGGAAAGGCATACATGCTAAAAGACCCCCTAAGCTTTGGCGCAATGATGGTCCGCACAGGAAAGGCAAACGCAATGGTTTCCGGTGCCTTGAGCGCAACGGCAGACCTTCTCCGCGCAGGCCTTAAGGTAATCGGTACAGCCCCAGGAACAAAGACCGCATCTTCTTGCTTCGTCATGGACACACACAACAAGAAGTGGGGAAAGGACGGCTACGTTATTTTTGCAGACTGTGCAGTTAACCCACGCCCAACAAGTGAGCAGCTGGCAGACATAGCAGTTGATTCCGCAAAGTCTTGCCGCGAGCTTTTGGATGCAGAACCGGCAGTTGCCCTCCTCTCTTTCTCTTCAAAGGGAAGCGGCGGTAAGCTTGAGGACGTTCTTAAGGTTCAGGAAGCATTCAAGCTTGCTAAGGAAAAGGCACCAGACCTGCTTTTGGACGGAGAGCTCCAGGCAGACGCAGCCCTTATTCCCGAAGTTACGGCAAGAAAGTCACCTGGTTCACCAATAGAAGGAAAGGTTAACACCCTTATCTTCCCAAGCCTTGAGGCTGGAAATATTGGCTACAAGCTTGTGCAGAGATTTGCTGGCGCAGACGCTTACGGCCCAATCCTACAGGGCTTTGCAAAGCCAATCAGCGACCTTAGCCGCGGCTGTTCAGTGGAAGAGATTGTGGTAACAAGCGCAATCACCCTTGTACAGGCAGGAAAAATCAGCTGATGGTTGTAAAATCAACAAAAACGGTGGCGCTGGGGCTAATGGGGCTTGCCCTTTCCCTTGCGCTGTCACTGGCAATATCATCATGTGCAACGACCGGCGGCAAAAACTCAAAGGGTTTGGCTTCCGGCCACGGCAAAGACTACTACAACACCCACTTTGCAGACGGCACAGCCATTGTAAATTCAAAAAGTGCATTCGACTCAGAGGATTCCATCCTTTTAACATTTGCGGGAGACATAATGGCCCATACGCCAAACTGGTCCAGGGGCAACTTTCCCCGCATCTACAGGGACATTGAGGCCTTGATTAAGGAAAGCCCCCTCACTTTTGCAAATCTGGAGACACCGGTTGCGGAAAACCGTCCCTTCTCCAACTACCCTGCATTCAACGTGCACGGAGATTATGCCCAGGCAGCAATAGACGCAGGATTCAACGTCTTTAGCCTTGCCAACAACCACACCAACGACCAGGGCCTGAACGGAATCCAGCAGACAAAGAAATACTTTGACGCAAAAATAGAAGCCACAAAGGGAAGCGACCGCCCTGTTTACGCGGCAGGACTTAAGGAAAGGCAGAACGGCCCTTGGAGCTATCAGGTAATAGAAAGCGGCAACTGGAAGATTCTTTTCGTTGCTGTTACAGAAATCCTCAACAGCCCAACCTGCTCTTCCTACATAGACTTTCTTGTTCCCAACAGCAAGAACCGCAGCATATTTATAGAAGACATGAAGGCTTTAAGAAAGGCCCATCCCTGCGACATATTCGTTGTAAGCATACACTGCTCCGACCCGGAGTACATCTTTACAATAAGAAGCAGCCAGAAAAACTTCTACCACGAGCTTTTAAATGCCGGCGCGGACGTAATCTGGTGCAACCACCCCCACGTCTCCAAGGACTGGGAAGTTGTGGCGGATTCTGGAAACGTTCCCCGCAAGATTATCTTCTATTCTATGGGCAACACAATCAGCGGGCAAAGGACAAACCCGCAGTTTTCAAAGCCAGACACAAACAGGGACTACACCGGTGAAGGATACATAACCCAGGTGAGATTTTTAAAGGACAGCGACTCAAAGCTTTCCATAGCACTTGTAAATCCCGTCATCGTTACCACATACATTGCCCCCGACCGCTTCTACGAAATCAGGATTCTTGACGACAAGCTAATTGAAAAGCTTAACGCAGAAGGGCAAAAAAGATGGGGCAACTACCTAAGAGAGAGAAAAAAACTGATGGAGCAATTTGAAGGAAAAACCCTATGGCAATAGATTACAAAAGCCTTCCAGTCTACGAACAAAAGCAGCGCATCCTTGACACGCTAAAGGAAAACCAGGTAATTGTAGTGCAAAGCCCCACTGGCTCTGGAAAAACCACGCAGATTCCGGTAATCTTGCATGAGGCAGGCTATTCGGAAAACGGTGTGATTGCGGTAACCCAGCCAAGGCGCATTGCAGCCCTTAGCGTAAGCGAATTCATCTCCAAGCAGCTGCACACAAAGTACCCGGGTCTTGTAGGCTACAAGATGCGCTTTGAAGACAAGACGGACCTTACCACAAAGATAAAAATCATGACCGACGGAATCCTCCTGCAGGAAATGAAGCTTGACCCATGGATGTCCAAGTATTCCGTTGTAATGGTGGACGAGGCACACGAGAGAAGCCTTAACATTGACTTTGTACTGGGACTTCTAAAAAGGGTTTTAGCAGAGCGCAAGGACTTTAAGGTAATAGTAAGCTCTGCCACAATGAACGCAGAGGCTTTCAGCGAATACTTTGGCGGCTGCCCAATAGTCACCATAGACACGCAGATTTTCCCGGTGGCAATGGTCTACGATCCGCCTGCAATACCCGCAAGCACTTTAACAGACGCTTCAAGCGACGCCCTTCTTACCAAGATAGAACAGACGATTGACCGCGTGCTAGACAACAAGGAAGACGGCAGCATACTAATCTTCCTCCCCGGCGAAAAAATCATCAAGGACTGCGTGGAACGCCTTGCAAACGCCCCCTTCCACTCAAAGCTGCACCTGGTTCCCCTCTACGGAAGGCTGCCCAAGGAAGACCAGGAAAAGGTCTTTGACTCGCCCCCATTCGGAAAGAAAAAGGTCGTAATCAGCACAAACATAGCAGAAACATCCGTAACAATTAACGGAGTTACAACTGTAATAGACTCAGGCCTTGCCAAGCTCAACTTCTACAGCCCGCGCACATTCACGTCAAGCCTAATAGAAACGCCTGTCAGCAGGGCAAGCTGCAACCAAAGGCGTGGACGCGCAGGAAGAACCTGTCCCGGAACCTGCTACCGCCTTTACCCAAGAAAGGACTTCGACAGCCGCCAGGAATACACGACGGAAGAAATCTACCGCACAGACCTTAGCGAGGTAGTCCTCCGCATGGCAGAACTTGGCATTACGGACTTTGACAAATTTGACTTTATTTCACCGCCACAGAAGGAAGGCCTCTTGGGAGCAGTCCAGACGCTGAACCTTTTAAGGGCCATAGAAAAAGACGGAACCCTAAGCAAGACAGGAAAGCTCATGGTGGAATTCCCACTGGAGCCCCGCGTTAGCCGCATCATCGTAGAAAGCATCATGCGCTACCCGGATGTCCTTGAAGAAGTTCTAATAGCATCTTCATTCCTTAGCGCAAACTCCCCCTTCGTACTTCCGCCCGGAGAAGAAATGGACGCAAGAAAGGCCCACCACTCCTTCCGCGACTTACAGGGAGACTTTGTTAGCTACGTAAAGCTCTTTAAAAACTACGTGTCCGCAAGCAACAAGGAAAAGTTCTGCAGGAACAACTACCTTGACGAGCGCGTAATGGCAGAAATCCTCAACATAAAAATACAGCTGGAAGAAATCGTATCGCAAAGGCTACAGCTTCCAATCACGGGTGGCGGCAGCATGGACGACTACCTCTGCTGCATTGCAAGCGGAATGATTCAGTTCGTCTGCGTAAGGGAAGGAAGGGAAACCTACCGCAGCCTAACAGCAGACCACATAACAATCCACCCCGGCTCATCCATGTTCAGGACAAACCCGCTCTACATCGTTGCAGGCGAAATTGTAAAGACAAGCCGAACCTTTGCCATGAGCGTCTCCCCCCTTACCAAAAAGGAGCTTTACAAAATTGACCCCAACCTGGAAAGCCAGCTAAGCTCTGCCCGCGGCAAAAAGGGAAGAAGCCTCACCGGCAACCTTGAATACGAAGGCACGTCCTTCCGCGAAAAGGAAAAGTCGGAAAAAGAAAAATCCAAGAAAAGCAGAAAAGAAAAGAAAGAAGCAAAGGCACTGGAAAACACAATCAGCTTCGGCGGCGAAATCTTTGAATTTGAAAAGGCAAAGGGAAAGAAAGTCGTCAAGCTCCCCTGGGACAAACTCAAACCAGCGGCAAAGGCAGAAGAGAACCAGAGCCTTCTTGCACAGATTGGCGAAATGCGCGGCTGCATATACCCGGGCCACGGCTTCAAACTCATGAACGGCGAAAAGCTTGAGCTAATCATCAAGGCAGCAAACCGCCTGAACCTAGACCCCATTGCAGAAGACCGCTGGCAGCGCAAAATGAACATCAACATAAACAGCGTGGAAAGCGACGGCACGACAGGACTTGTAAAACTTGTAAATTCCATAGACTGCCTAATGCGCGTAACCGTTGCAAAGCAGGCCTCCCACGAACTGGGCTTCATCTGCCTCTTCACGGACGGAAACGGCACATACTGGTTCAAAGTCTCGCGCGGATTTGCCACGGCATTAAACGAAAGCCTCTCCTCACTGGAAAAGCTCATCGACGACGCAAGCAATTCCGACCTTTCGGTTGCGCAAAAAGAAAAAGTCAACATGGTCTACCGCGTACTAAACAGCATGTACGAATAGACTCTCGCAACAAAGCCAATTCTTTCTTGAATTTGGACGGAAGGCAAGCTGCGGGGCAAAAGTTTCTTTCGCAAACCGAGCACTCCCGTTTGCCTTCCCCGCTTTCCGGGGTTCCGCCTTTCGGCTCCATTGCCTTGCGGCAACGCTAAGGGGTGCATGCACCCCCGCGCCCCTCCAATCGGGCGTAGGATTGGAATTGCAAAAGGCGTCATGCTGAACTCGATTCAGCATCTGTAAAAGCCACACTCTTCCGTCATACTGAACACCCACCCGTCATGCAGAACGCAATCCGTCATGCTGAACTCGATTCAGCATCTGTAAAACGCCACATTCTTCCGTCATATACAGAACGCAGTCCGTCATGCTGAGCTTGACTCAGCATCTGTAAAAAGCCACATTCTTCCGTCATACAGAACGCAGTCCGTCATGCTGAGCTTGACTCAGCATCTGTAAAAGTCCTAGCCGCCACGTCACCTAGACTCCGGCCGCCTCCGCCATCAGTCTTACAGAATTCTTCCATTCACCAACAAACCAGTCCGGGGCAAGAGGACTGGCATTCGGTCCTTGGGACAAAACCCATTCAAGAACATTCAGCCACTGTCCGGAAGAAAATTCCAGCCTAGTCCTTCCCTCATCATCAAAATCAGTAACCTTCTGATCGTCCGCCCAAATACACTCCTTAACATAAGTGCGTGCATCATCATAAAAGTCAATTGCAAAATCAAAAGTTTTCCCGCAGATAAAGGCACCAAACTTCCCTCCCCCGCAGCGCTTGGAAAAATCAAAATTCTCAGGCAGATCAAAATGCTCATCCGTAATCGTAAAGTTGGACATCCGGCTCAAAACAAAAAGCCTCTCCGCTCCGCGCTCCTCTGAATAGCCAAACAAAAGGCACTTGCCGCCCTCCATCAGAATCTGATAGGGATGAACCTTCCTGTGCGAAAGCTCCGTCTTCCACCTTCCGCTATAGTCAAACTCCACAATCAGATTGTCCTGCAACGCCTCAAGCACCTTTTTCCAAACATCTTCATCCGTCACAAATTTGGGAGTCGGCGCAACCGCAATGCGCTTTAAAAGGGCACTTTTTCCAGCCATCTGAGTATCGGTAACAAAATCAATTGCAGCCGCAATCTGCCTGTAGGCGGGACTGCCCTCAAAAGAAGAAAGCAAGGTTTTTGCCGCCGAAAGATAAAAAGCTTCCTCTGGTGAAATATTGTTCAATGCAAAGTCAAAGTTTTCATCAAGGTAATAGTAGCCTTTTTTCCGCTTGTCATACTCCACCGGTGCACCAAAGATTACGCGCAGCGTTTCAATATTACGGTAAATGGTAAGCAGGCTAAGACTGTCATAGCCTGTCTGCTCAAGATAAAGCCGCCTCAGCTTTTCCGCATCAGGGTAAATGCCAGACTTTATCGCATTGTGAATGATGATAATCCTTTCAAGCTGCCTTTTGTTCAGCGTCCGTTCAGATTTTCTTGTCTCTTTCATAAGAACAATATAGCACAAATAGACTATCATTTGATGATAGTCAGAAAAAAATTTTTATTTTTTTTAATTATCTCAAAAAGATAGTTTGATGTGTTATAAGTTTAGGACAAGCTAGCTGATTTTTTCAGCTTCAAGGAGGATTGCAGATGGCCTAATGTTTAAAGCCGCACTTAATTTCTCCAGAGTCTTGATTGTTGGACTTGCAAGGTTGTTTTCCAGACGGTACATAAAATGCCGCGAGATGCCTGCCTCAAAAGCAAGCTGCTCCTGACTGAGATTCTTTTCCTTGCGGATGGTGATTATGGCCTGTCCAATATTCATAATCTTCTATTATATGCTTTGAAGAAATATAATTACACACTCTAAAGTTTCACGCTTTATAGTTGACAGGCTGATAAAATGTGCTAAAATTATAGAACAAGGAGTTTTTTCCATGACAAAAGAAGAAAGAGATGAGCTTGAAGCTAGATTGCACCTGTACAATGCAAATGTGCTTGCATTTGAAAACAAAAGGCAGCTGAGCGAAACAGAGATTCAGAAGACTTTGGATCTTTTGGCACTCGAGGAAGATTGGAAAAAGCAGATTTCATCAAAAGCCCCGATAGTCTTTCAAGATGACAGAAAAGAATATCCGCCGGAAAACTTTTTTGCCTACGATGGATTTTTTCCGGGATATTTTGAACAGAAAAGAAAGATTCTTTTTATAGGCCGTGAAACACGATGGATTACCGGTCTTGATTTCCGCAATACAAGTTACGGATTCTTTGAGAATGAAAATGTAAATGGCAGTACTTTCTGGCGTAATGTGCTTTATATGCTCTACGGAATTCAAAAGGAAGGAAGAGTGGCATTTGAAGAAGTTCCTTGTGCAAATGATATTGCAAAAAACATGGTCAAAACAAATGATTTTGGTTTTGCAGTCATGCAGCTTTCAAAGTATTCAAACGACAGCGATGAGGGTGCGACACGAAACGTTGAAATGATGAACCGTTTCCTTGAAGATTCCGAACTTGACAAGAGAAACTTTTTTCTCGAGGAACTCAAACTTCTTGAGCCAGACGTAATCATCACGGCAAACTTATGGGATTGCGGCGTAAAAGAAGAATATCTAGAACAGTGTTTCCCAAGCGAAAACTTTGGCAGCTGGAAAAAATATGGACAGAACGTTGCAGATTACGCTGACTTCACTTTGAATGGCAAGACTGCAAAGTTCATAAACACATACCATTTCTCCGCATGGATGAAACCATCGTATGAATGTTTCTATGAACCTGTCATAAATATTTTGTTTCCAAAGAAATAAAATCATTATCCTGAAAGATAACGTCAGGTGATATGATAATTGCAATTACATATCTATATGTCAATAAGGAGGAATATTATGGCGAATTTTTATTGCAAGTGGTGTGGCTATAAGGCATCGAATGTACAAAGTTTGGTTTCCTTCTCTTGTAGCAGGAGCCCCAGTCGAAAACATGAACTGTATGAAGGACCGGAACAAAGTTCTTATTACTGTGAATACTGCGGCTACAAGTGTTCAACTTTGTCTAGTTTAACATCATTTTCTTGTAGCAAAAGCCCAACTGGAAAACATTTCCCGTATGAGGGTGGAGAGAAAATCCAATATACCTGCAAATATTGTGGTTACAAGTGTTCAACTTTGTCTAGTCTAACATCATTTTCTTGTAGCAAAAGTCCAAACAAAAAGCATCAGCCAGCAAAATAATTCTGCTCACAATCATACTCCCCCAAATTCCCTATAACCGGGGGAGTTTTTTTTACATTTCCCACAGGTACAAAAAATGGACAAACAAGAGAAATCAAAAAGAAATCTCAAAGATTATGTTGATGGTGAAGTTGATACACCCTATGAAGTATTTATGCTTTTTGTAATCACTATAAATACGATTTCACTTGGGCTTGAAACCTCGCGCAACATTTCAGAAAATTTCAGGAACATTCTATTTGTGGTTGACCAAATATGTCTCTGGATTTTTGTTATAGAACTCCTTTTTAAAATCGTTGTGTATAATAAGTATTTTTTTGGAGAGAAACGCATTGATGAAAATCACATCGGTAAAAATGGTAAGCCAGAAGAATATTTTCATTGGAACAAATGGAACATATCAGACTTGATTATTGTGCTTGTTTCGTTTGTTGCATCACTCCCCTACTTTACAGTTTTTAGGGTTTTCAGAGTTTTCCGTTCATTTAAAGTGATGAAAGCAATTCGCTCTTTGAGAGCAGTAAAATCATTTAAAATCGTAAATGAATTTGAAGATTTGCGCTCTACTTTCAAAGGACTTGTAAGGGCTATTCCTGGAATTTTATGGACATTTGCTTTTCTAGCCGTTTTTGCCTATGTCTATGCAATTATTGGAACAAATATATTTAATGAAGAATATCCCGATTATTTCGGGACTTTAGGGACTTCACTCTTAACATTATGTCAGATTACAACCTTTGATTCGTGGTTTTCGGGTGTGGCTCGCCCCATAATAAAAGTTTATCCGCTAGCATGGGTTTATTTTGTTTCATATGTATTTATAGCGGCTTCTATAATCATGAATGTAATTGTCGGCATTATCGTTGATTCAATGAGCGAAGAACGAGAGCACAAAAAAGAAAAAGAAAAAAAGGCCGATGGCAACAATGAAATCACACTAAAAAAACTTTCAGAACAAATATCAGAACTTCAAAAGCAAATAGAAAGGCTTCATTAGAAGCGTATTTTAGTCAATCTTCAAAATTGCCCAAACGCCAAATGAAAAATTGACAAATGCCAAACGGAATTTAAACTGTAGTGTAGTATTTTGATTATAACGGAAATGTAACGAAAAATTCGAATAAAATATTTAGCAAGGAGCTAACTATGGAGAATAATGTAGCTGCAAAAATAGTTTCAATTAATGAAGTAATGAATTTGAATCTTGAGATTCCAGATTATCAACGACCATATCGATGGGAAGCTGAAAATGTTAGACAAATGCTTGAAGATATACTTTATAGTATGGAGTCTAAAAAACAAGATTACAGAATAGGAAGTGTAATTTTACATAAAGAAGATGGTATATATTTTATTGTAGATGGTCAACAAAGACTTACAACTCTCTATTTATTAAAAAAGGTTTGTGGCAAAGAAATAGATGAGAAGTTAAAATTTAATCATATTGATTCATATACTCATATTAAAGAGAATTACAACTTTATAAACTCTTGGGTTAATGAGACAATAAGTGTCTCAAAAGAAGTGTTTTGGAATTATACAGAAAATTCTTGCTCTTTCGTACAAATAGATGTTACAGATTTATCTGAAGCCTTTCAGATGTTTGATTCTCAAAATGGGCGTGGTAAAGAATTAGAAGCCTATAATTTATTGAAAGCTTACCATATCAGGGCTATGGAACAAAACTGCCAGGAAGAGAAAGTAAAATGTGATAAACAATGGGAATCAGCAACTTTATATGATGTAACACCAACCATAATTGGAGATGCAAATGGAAACATTGATGTTTTAAAGCAATTATTTGATGAACAATTATATCGTAGTAGGTTATGGTCCAAAAGAAATGAAGCTTATAATTTCTCTAAAAAGGAAATAAAAGAGTTTAAGGGATTCACTATCGATAAAAATCACTTAGCACAATTCCCTTATCAAAATCCTCAATTACTACAATATCTGACTTCAAAGTTTTATAAAAATGTATTAGAAGGTACTATCTCAACTCAAACACGATTTACTTCTGGAGATGAAGGAAAAATAAATCCTTTTGTAAATATAAATCAGAATATTGTAAACGGAAAACCATTTTTTGATTTTATAGAAACTTATGTTGAAATTTATAAACGTATGTTTATAGATTTAGGCACTTACCAGCTTGCAGAATTTAAAGGCTTTTTCTATAAATACTGCTTAAATTATGGGGATACTGAAACAGAACGGTCTAAAGACTACGCTTTTTATCCTAAAGGAAACGCATGTCGAAGTGGCGATTCTTATCTGAGAGAATTATACAAATCTTTAGTATTTGTACTCTTTGATAAATTTGGAGAAAAGGGACTAAATAAATATTATAAAACACTCTATCGTTTAGTTTACCTATATAGATTAACAAAACATCAGGTTAAATATAATTCTGTCGCAGAACTTCCACATAAATACTTTGATATTATAAATCAAGCAAAGGATCTAGCAGATTTATCTAAATTACAAAAAGAATTAGACAAAAACTTAGAAAACGAAAAAGCAAACTTAGATAATTTTTCTAATTTCAATAGAGATAAATCTATAACTATTATTAATTTTATAAAGGAAGGAAACAATGGAAACTGTTAATTTAGAGAAAAATGTAAAGGAAATATTTGAAAGCGGAAAATATGTAGTTCCTTTATATCAGCGGAATTATGCATGGCGTAAAAATGAAATTGAAGTATTGTTACAAGATATTTATGAAGCTTTTAAGAAAAATCCAAATGGCAATTACTTCATAGGAAGTCTTGTTGTTTTAAAACGGCAAAATGGTGATTTTGAGGTAATAGATGGTCAACAACGATTAACAACGCTTTCATTAATTACCAAAATTTTTGGAATTTCAAAGATTCCATGTTTGTTTTATGATTCTCGTCCAGAGGTTGAAGAATTCTTTAAGGAATTCTATAAAACAGATGGCAATATTCAAAACCTAGATTATCCTCAAATTACTCATTTTAAAAATGCTATTGAATTTATAGAAGAGGCTAATTTAGATGCAAATAATACTACACCAGTTACGATACACAAATTGGCAAATAAAGAAGCTTTTGTAAATTTCTTTGCAAATAATGTAATCCTGATTAGAGTTGAAATTCCTGCTGACACAGATGTTGCTTCATATTTTGAGATAATGAATAATAGAGGCGTTCAACTTCAGAAGCATGAAATCTTAAAATCTCTGCTTATGGCTAAAATTGATAACAAAGCCGAGCAAAAGGAGTTTGCATATATTTGGGATGCTTGTTCACAAATGGACTCTCCTATTCAAAGAAATTTTAACGCGGAATTACGAAGAAAATACTTTGGGGAGAAATATGATGATTTTATACGTCCGTTTAACGATTCGCAAGAAGTTAATAAAGAAATAAGTCAATTAAAGCCGTTCAGCATTTCTGATATTCTTCAAGGAAAAGCCGATGAAGGATTAACAGATAATAAAAGTGCGGATGATGAAGAAATAGAGGAAGAAGCTTCTGAATATAAATCTATAATTGATTTCCCAAATTTCTTAATGCATATTCTTAGATTAAGATACAAAACAAGTGTGAATGAAATTCAATTAAATGAAAAATATCTTTTGAAAGTCTATGACAGTATAGGTAATCAAATAAGCCCTAAAGATTTTATAAATACTTTATTATTTTGTCGTACAATTTTTGACCGCTTTATTGTAAAAACAATTTCTGATCAAAATGTTGAAGATGAAATTAAATGGACTTTACATAAACCTACTAAATATGAAAAAAGCTGGAAATACACTTCTACGTTTGGCGATACGCCAGAACAGGATAGAATTGTAAAAGCTCTTTCTATGTTACAAGTTACTTTTAGAACAAGGATATATAAGAACTGGCTGCAAGATATTTTGAAATGGTTTTGGGAAGAACAAAAAGATGTTCATATTACGGCAATGGAATATCAAAGTCTATTAGATGACCTCATTCTAAAATATTATGAAGAAAGGAAGTTCTTATCTTCTCCTGTTCCGGAAAATGAAGATATTAACAAAAGTAATTCATATTCGCTTGGTACTGATACGCCTCATTTCATTTTCAATTTCATAGATTATTTATATTGGGTAGATAATAAGAATCCTACAAGTATTAATACAGAATATGAAATCAAGGATTTTGATTTTAAATATTGGAATTCTGTTGAGCATCATATGGCTCAAGAATGGGCAGAACGAAATATTGATCAAGTTCCAGATAAAGATAACTATATCGATTGTCTTGGAAATTTATGCTTAATAAGTAAGAGTTCTAATTCTAGATTAAGTGATAGAGATATTAAGGAGAAAGTCCAGACTTTTAATAAGGGAAATTTAGGCGCAAAAAGACAAATCATGTATAAAATGACACAAGATGCTGAAGAGAAATATACATGGAATAAAGGAAAAATTAAGAGGCATTACAATAATATCATGCAATTAATTGAAAAGCGGGAAGATATTCTGAAACATTGAATCAATTTTTACGCCCCTGTCATAAATTCTGTGTAAATGGCAGGGTCCCGCATTTGTCACTATTCATTTATTTTTTCATTGTAAAATTCAACAAATCTGTATAATCGCCTGCGTCTGCTTTTCTAAGAGCATCAATATATTTTCTGCGTACTTCTGAAACGTNNTAAATTCTGTGTAAATGGCAGGGGGTAATTAAAGCCGAGAAATAAGGAAGTCTTCAACGCCGCGGTTCTTGATGTCTATGAGAACGCTCATCCAGAGTTTTGCTCCATCGGTGTCTGCAAGTCAGAGCCCTAAAACCTCTTTTCTGCCCTTCCAGTTGATTGTCAGGGTCACATAAAGGACTTTGTTGATTATCTTACAGCGGTAAGCATAGTAATCGGTCTTGTGGGCTTGTAGCTCTCCCCGGTATTGCCAAAACGCCAAATGAAAAACCGCCGAATCACCAAACAAAAAGTTGACAAAACGCCAAACAGAATGTAAACTGTAGTTATGTATAGACCGCGAATTACAGACAATATCCTTGCCCGCAAGCTAAAAGGAAAAGGAGCTGTCCTTATCCAGGGGCCTAAATGGTGCGGAAAGACGACAACTGCAGAACAGACGGCAAAAAGTATTTTGTATATGTCTAAGCCCGAAGATGTTAAAGCAAATCTTGCGGCTGCAGATATAGCCCCGTCAAAACTTCTGCAGGGAGAAACTCCGCGTCTGATAGATGAATGGCAGATTGCGCCGAAGCTATGGGATGCAGTTCGTTTTGAAGTTGACCATAGAAATACTGTAGGACAGTTTATTCTTACAGGTTCGGCAGTACCTCCTGAAACCGATGAAATATTTCACACAGGAACCGGCCGTTTTGCATGGATAAAAATGCGGCCTATGTCCTTGTTTGAATCCGGTGAATCATCTGGAGAAGTCAGCTTAAAGGAAATGTTCAATCAACCGAAAAAGCTTCTTGCTGAAAATAAAATAGAAAGCATTGATAGACTTGCATTTTTAATTTGTCGAGGAGGCTGGCCTGGAGCTATTGACATGGAAGATGACATTGCTCTTGAGCAGGCCTTAGATTATTTTGATGCAATTGTAAACTCAGATATTTCCAGGGTTGATAATGTAAAGCGCGATTCAGAACGAGCAAAGAGACTTATGAAATCATATGCACGAAATCAGGGCACACAAACTGCTTATACTGTTCTTCGTGATGATATTCTGGCAAATGATGCAGAAAGCCTTACAGAAGATACCGTTTATGCCTATACAAACGCATTGCGAAAAATCTTTGTAATAGAAGATATGCCGGCATGGAATCCGAACCTCCGTTCAAAAACCGCAATCAGAACTTCAGATACCCGATACTTTACTGACCCATCAATTGCAACAGCAAGCTTAGGCCTTGGTCCAAATGATCTTGTAAAAGATTTGAATACAATGGGTTTGTTCTTTGAAACCTTGTGTGTACGAGATCTTCGTGTTTATGCAGAAAGTCTTGATGGAGAAGTGTACCATTACCGTGATAAATCTGGCCTTGAATGCGATGCAGTTATTCATTTACGAAATGGTTCATTCGGTTTGATTGAAATAAAACTTGGAGGAGACCATTTGATTGAAGAAGGAGCCGAAAACCTTAAGAAGTTCAGGGATAAAATTGATACGAAGAAAATGAAAGAACCGTCATTCCTGATGGTGCTTACGGGAACTGGAAAATATGCATACCGTCGTGAAGATGGAGTCTATGTGGTGCCGGTGGGGTGTTTGAGGGAGTAGAAAGAATAATGACGGCATGCCACTGGGGCTTTGCTTAGCGGGCTTACTTGATATTAAGCCTAGCCCCGATTGGAAGGGCCCTGGGTAAAAAATTGCCTCCTTGCAATTTTTTACCCTCAAGTTTTCTTACGAAAACTTGCAGATTGCTATCTGCAAACAAAAGACGCGCCCTCCATGGCGCTGCTTGTTCTACCGGATAAAATGCCGCGGTTCTGGCCGGACACGGAGTGCCGGACACAGTTAAAAGACAAAATACGCTCCAGAAGAATGGCAAATTGTTGATTTAGGCTAAAATTTTTGCAAAACCCTTTTTTTATTTGCAAAAATACGTTATCTTATAGTGTATGAATCTTCAGACTCAGTTGATAATAGACAAATTCCTCAGAAGGTGCTGCAAGAACTTTACAGCGCGCGATGTGTCTAGGCTTACGGCTGAATTTGGAGGCGAATTTAAGATTTCTTCAAAGGAAGCCCAGGAGTACCTGGAGTCAAGTCCCCTTGTTTTTTGTCTGGAAAACGGCCGCTACATTACAAGGGCCGGGGTTTTTACGGGAGAGCTTTTTAGCATAAAGCCCACCGCCAAGGAATTTGACCAGAAGATTCTGATTCCCGGCTCGCGCTGCATTCCCTTTGTGGACAGCGAAATCGTTTCTTCCACCCTGAATTTTTACGATGAGGACAATAAGAAGCTAAAGAAGAAGACCGCAGATTTTGACAGTGACCTTGCCATAGACATGTTCATTCTCTACGGGGAGGAATATGCGCCCCAGTACATTGTTGCAGACCCGGCAAACAAGGACCTGGACTTTGTTCAGAGGGAATTTGAGCTTCCCAATACGGTGCACCTTACGGGTATAGACATTACGCCATTCATAGAAAAATACGGTATGCAGAAGGGGGACCGCTTTCTCTGCTGTGTTTCGGACTGGGACCGTGGCGACATAAGGATGACTGTGGTTCACGACGGGGACAACGTCTTTAACCGGGGGCTTGAGGGCAGCATGCGCCTTGAGTGGTACAAGACTCTGGAGAGCGCACTGCAGCGGAGCTTTGACATTGACGGCCCATGCGCCTGCATGGAAGACCAGCTTGCAAACGTCTTTTGCAGGGAAATAGAGCGGCTTTGCATTCCGTTGTGCGGTTCTATAGAAGAATTCATCAATCAATATGCCCAGAACGTGGGAATTCAGCCCTTTGGAGTTGAGTCGCGCTTCTGGCACAAGGGTAAGGACGTTCCTGCCGTTGGTTCCTGGAACGAAGAGGATCTTGACAGGATTGAGCAGAACCCGGCCTACAAGGGCAAGGACTTTTTGTGGTTCCACGTTCCGCCGGAGATTGTGGACCAGTACATAATCAACATGCATTTTAAGCGCAAGGTGGACATTCCGGGCCTGGTAAGCTTTATGTTTCCCAAGGATTATGTCTTTCAGGAAGGCGAAAAAGAAGATGTTCTGTTGAAACTAAAGGAACGAAGTGATATAATCTCTAAAAAGTACAACTGGTTTGCGGATCAGGACTGCGGCGAGGTTAGGGAAAAGGCTCTGGCTCTTTTTTCCAAGGTGAACGAGCTTGTTTTTTCCATAGATTCGTCCAGTGATTCCATGGGCAAGTTCCCCCAGCAGGAGCTTGTTGTGCTTACGCAGCTTTATTCGCACCTGGTTAGGATTCTTCATTCCGTGGCAGAAAACGACCATGTGGAGGAGGACAGGGCTGCGCTTTTGCTTTCTCTTGAAGGCATGGAATGGAATTTTGAAGACATTTGTGACGTTCTGCGGGAAGCCGTGCTGTCACAAAAGACGAACAGATTTAAGATTGTAAGATGACCTTTGCAAAGAGGTTGGGGAGAAAAAATGGATTCCGCTTTTAACATTTGTCAGCTTATAGAAAACGGTGGGGTTTTTGACAATATTGAAGGTTCAACCCCGGAAGAAATCTATGATGCCGTTTCCAAGATTGTGCCGCTGCCGATTAGCCTTGAGCGCACCGTCTTTAGGAACGAGCTTGTTGAGCGCGAGAAAATCCTTAGCACGGCTGTTGGCAACGGGATTGCAATTCCCCACCCCAGGAAGCCGCTTATAAAAAACGATGAAGACCAGCGCATCATAGTCTGCTACCCCAAGAAGCCCCTTTCCATGGGTGAGCCGGATGAGCGCAAGGTGGGCACAATGTTCATTCTGCTTTCAAAGTCCAACCAGGTTCACATTCAGGCGCTTTCTGCCATTGCAAAGCTAATACACGACAAGGCTTTCCGAGACCTTTTGGAAACCAGGCCGGACATAAAAAAACTCACTTCAGCAATTGTAAATTCAGGCGTTTAGGGAAGGTCCTTAGACCCTTAAAAGGAGAAGTATATGAATACAAAAGATTTGGAAGCTGTAGCGCTTTCCGTTCGCAGCCTTTCTATGGATGCCATTCAGAAGGCAAATTCTGGCCATCCGGGAACACCACTTGGAGCTGCGGAACTTGCGGCAGTTTTGTACGGTGCTGTAATGAAGCACAATCCTGTTGACTCTTCATGGGTTGACCGCGACCGCTTTATTCTTTCTGCAGGACACGCATCCATGTTCCTCTATTCAATCCTGCACTTGGCAGGCTACAAGGTTTCCATGGACGACATAAAGAGCTTCCGCCAGGTTGGCTCAAAGTGCCCTGGACACCCGGAGCGTGGATACACAGACGGTGTTGAATGCACATCCGGCCCACTCGGTCAGGGCATTGCTGCTGCCGTTGGTTTTGCGGTTGCAGAATCAATGCTTGCAGAGCGCTTTAACACAAGCCACCACACAATCGTTGACCACTACACATACGCTTTGACCGGTGAAGGCTGTCTTGAAGAGGGCGTTTCCCAGGAAGCATGTTCCCTTGCAGGAAACCTTAAGCTTGGAAAGCTTATCCTTTTCTATGACGAAAACAAAATTTCCATTGACGGAAGCACAGACATTACCTTTACGGACGACATCCAGAAGCGTTTTGACTCTTATGGATGGCAGGTTCTCCGCGGAAGCATGTACAACATCAAGGAAATCATCGACCTTGTTGACATTGCAAAGGCAGAAAAGAACAAGCCCACTATCATCATCCTTAAGTCTGTAATCGGTAAGGGCGCTCCAAAAGAGGGTACAGCAGACGTTCACGGCGCACCGCTTGGCGTAGACGGTGTTAAGGCTGCAAAAGAGGCACTTGGTCTTCCTGTAGACAAAGACTTCTATGTTGTTCCTGAAGCATATTCATTCTTCGAAAGCCGCCGCAAGGAACTTGCCGCAGCAGAAGAAGAGTGGAAGGCAGAATTTGACGCATGGTCAAAGGAAAACCCAGACCTGCGCAAGAAGTGGGATGCCTACTGGACAGAAAAGCAGACAGGAGACTGCCCTGCCCCATCATACAATGTTGGCGACAAGCTTGCCACACGCGATGCTAGCGGAAAGAGCCTTAACGTTATGGCAGACCGCTTTGAATGGCTCGTTGGCGGTTCAGCAGACCTCCAGGCACCAAACAAGACAAAGGTTAAGAATGACGACGGAACATATTCAGCTGCAAACCGCAAGGGACGCACAATCGAATACGGTATCCGCGAATTTGCAATGAGCCAGGTGATGAGCGGCATCAACCTCCACGGTGGTCTCCGCGCATTCGGCGCAACATTCCTTGTGTTCAGCGACTACCTGCGCGGTTCACTCCGCGTTGCAGCACTTGCAAAAATTCCTAACATCTACATCCTTACTCACGATTCAATCTACGTTGGCGAAGACGGTCCTACCCACCAGCCAATCGAAACCCTTGCAGCCCTCCGCGTTATTCCAAACGTACAGGTTTTGCGCCCAGGTGATGCAGAAGAATCCCAGGTTGCATGGGAAATGGCTTTGGAATCAAAGGATCACCCGGTTTGTATGGCATTCAGCCGCCAGGCACTGGTTGTTTACGCAAAGGAAGACAAGGACTGGCAGAAGAACGCCCGCCGCGGTGCATACATCGTGCAGAAGGGAGCAGACACTCCGGACATTACCATTCTTGCAACAGGCTCAGAAGTGAACATGGCACTTGAAGCCGCAAAGAAGGTTTCTTCAAAGAAGATCCGCGTAGTTTCTGTATTTGACCTTACAAAGCTTTCCAACGACGAAGCCTTGCAGAAGGAAGTAATCGGAGGAGCAAAGCGCGTTGTTGTTGCAGAAGCAGGTTCCCGCATGGGATGGGAAGGCTTTGCAAAGAAGTCCGACCTCTTTACGCTCAACGACTTTGGCGAATCAGGACCTGCCGCAAAGGTTGCAGAACACCTTGGCTTTACAGCAGACAAGCTTGCAGAGCTTTTGGCAAAATAAACTTCTGACCGGAGATTTGGCCGGTTAAAGCAAAAGGCTGCTTCTTTGCAGAGAAATCCTGTAAAGAAGCGGCCTTTTTGTTTACTATAAAAAATGCCAGTCCACCCACCAAGCACGAGTCAGAAGGAAACAATTTCCTCAAACACGCTGATTGCAAACTGGTCGGTCATACCGGAAATGTATTCAATCACGCACTTTTCAAAGCTTTCCTCTTCGTTTATGTTGAACACTTCCTGGGTCTGGCACCTCATTATTTCCTTGCGTCCGCTGTCGTAGTTTGCGTAGCGGATTACCCAGTCAACAAAAGTCTTTAAAAGCTTGGGCGTGTACTGCAAAGTCTGCTCAAGGCGGTGGTTCTGTGCGTAAATCCGTGTCTTCATCAGGGTGCGGTAAATAGTGCCAAGGACAACCTCCGCATACTTCTGGAATTCCAAAAGACGCCAGTTGTTGTAGATGTTTGCAAAGCTAAACCTCTTAAGCTCGGTAATGTACTTAAAGTAAGGCTCGCTAAAGCAAAGGCCCTTCTCCGGGGATGAGTTTTCGCAAAGGTCCACAATCATGTCGTTTATTAAAACCGTAGTGTTTACAGCCCTTCCAGAACGGTGGGCGGCAGTCTCGCTGTTCTTCTTTCCGCTTGCATCGCGACCGTCGTAAAAGCCCAGTGTGCTTGCAACAATTTCGCGCAGCTGCCTGTAAGCCCCCATGTCCAGAATGTGGTAAGTGCGAGCGTCTTCTATGTCCCTCCCAAGGAATGCAATCTTGTCGCTTATCTTTACAACGCATCCTTCCCAGGTAAAGGGATTGGTAAGCCCTGGCCGCTTTATGTCGTAAAGGTTCATGGCCTCTTCCCGCGGCTTTAGCGAATGCTGGTCAATTTCCCCGCAGTGGCAGATGAGTCCGTCTCTTACCGCATAGGTAAGGTTAAGGTTGCGCTCAAATCCGTTTGGGTCGCTAAGTGTGTCTATGTAGTCTGCAAAAAAAAGCGAATTGCGCTCGTGCCAGAATTTCTTTGGCGCATTCTTCCCCTCCTTCTGAACCATGAGCGAATTCAGAATCGATTCTCCCGTATGCCCAAAAGGTGCGTGGCCAATGTCGTGACCAAGGGCAATTGCGCTTGCAAGTTCCGTGTTAAGGCCAAGGTATTTTGCGGTTGTGGTGGCAACGCTTTCCACGTGGTTAACGTGTTCCATTCGGGTGCAGATGTGGTCGTTGTGGGGGGCATAAAAAACCTGGGTCTTATGCTTAAGCCTGCGGTATGACTCGCAGTGCAAAAGCCTCGTGTAGTCCCTTTCAAATTCTGAGCGGATGTCGTTACCCCGGTTGTAAAGCGAGTTTTCCCTTTTGATGCACTGTTCCCAAATGGGGTTTTCGGGGCAAGTGCGAACCTTTGCAAATGAATCTTTCATATTTAAATAATAGCAGATTGGCCTTGAATTCTCAATGATTTTTTCTTTCTTCTTTTTTTGGAGCAGCCGTCTTGGTGGACAAACGTTTCTTTAAAAAGAACACCTTGCCATTTTGTACGGGCTTTCCGGGGTTCCGCGGGGCCCCTACCCGCTCCATTGCTCCACTTCGTTCCGCAACCCGCCTGCGGCGGGCCCCTCCAATCCCGGCTAGGCTTCATCTGCCATAGTCCTGCAAGTTTTACACAGACGAACAGCTGTTATCATGGCGAAGAACCGTCACCCTGACGAAGTGCTGTCACCCTGAGCTTGACTCAGGGTCTGTATAAGTTTTGGATTTCTTCTTCTACAGATCCCGAAACCACATTCGTAGCAAGTGCATGCGAATGTGGCGTAGCAGTTCGGGATGACAGACTTCTGTTTCCTCAATAAGTGTAGAAGGCAATGTAGATTTCCAATAATTGTAATGCAAAAAATGTTAAGAAAGCACTGGAATGGAGGCGGGAAACGCGGCAAAAAAGCATTTGCGCGGAGCGAACCCGGCAGCGTAGCTTCAAGCCGCGCAGCGAGTCAGATACCTTGTATCAGCGCATGGGGTTGTAAACAACCCTTGCTTTTTTGACACGTTTTCTGCCGGGAATGGAAGTGCTTTCGTGTTAATATTTACATTTACTATCTTACATTAAGATTTGTACTTGCCTTTTCTGCAGCTGAAGTCCTGCAACTTTTACAAAAACAATTTTTCTGCTATAATTTTTTCATGCCAAAGACAAAGCCCCAGGTGCGAAAAGAAATAAGGGAACTTCTTGCTTCCAAATGCGCACAGGATCTTGCAAGCCAATCAAATAAAATCTGCTCTGCCTTTTTGCAGACAAGGCTCTATAAAGAAAGCGATGCAATTCTAAGCTACATGCCCATGCCAAAGGAAGCGTCGCCCCTTTGCATAACAGAAGCCGCGCTAAAAGACGGAAAGGCTCTTGCCCTGCCGCGCACTGTTCCCAATACAAACATCATGGACTTTTACCTTATAAAAAAAGACCTTCCTTTGCAAAGCCAGCTTACCAAAGGCTCTTGGAACATTGACGAACCTTCTGCCTGCTGCGAAAACTTCTTTCCCTTTATTGAAAAGTTCAAAAGAATAACGGTGATTGTTCCAGGGGTGGCCTTTACAAAAGAAGGCCTGCGCCTTGGCCACGGAAAGGGCTTTTACGACATCTACATAAAGCGCCTCTTGGAAAAATGCCGCGAAACGGAATCTTCCGTAACCCTCGCAGGTCTTTGCTTTGACTTTCAGCTGCTGCCGGAACTCCCCTGCGAGTCACACGACATCAAGATGAATCTTATTCTTTCTCCTTCCTGATGCCGAAAAATTCTATTTCTTTGAGTCAACAGAAAAGACCTTAAAGATTGGATCTTCGGGAAGATATCTTTCCAGTATTTCAAGGAACATTTTGTCCGTAGCCTTTTCTAGCTCCACATAATTGGAAAGGTATTCGGTTGCATTCCCCTCCAAAAGCCCCTGCTGAATAAGCTCTGCGGTTCCAGAGTTTGTCTGCGTCTTGCTAAGCTCGCCAGAAATCCACTTTGTCTTTATTGCCTTTACGCTCTTTTCCACATCCTGCTGGGTGCGCACTTTCTTCTTTTTTGCATCACCATCTGCTTCAGAAGGTGTAAAAACCGTAAGGTCGCTCTTTAGCGAATTGAATGCCTTTTTGTAAGCGCTGTAAAAATTGTTTGTGTGAAGGACAGCATCCGCCTTTAGCATTCCCACCTGAACAGAAGGAGTTGCAAGTGTGTAGCTGCACTTTATGTCGTCCTTCTGTGCCTTTAGGAATTCCTGGGTTCTTGCGCTAAGTTCAATCAATAGGGCATTAAAAAGAACCCTCTGCTTTTTTTCTTCCGGGCATTGGAAGTAGTAGAGCACTGGGTCAAAGAAGTCTTTTGTTGGAACAAGGATTGGAACTCCGTTGGGTGCCATCTCCGGTGTCTTGTCCGTTGCATACAAATGCCTAAGCTGAACCCGTCTTGTCTTGTTTTTGAATTCAGCCTTTGGAAATTCCGCTTTTGCCCTTGAACCAATTGACTTTAGGATTCCAAAGCTTGACTCTGCATATTTTTCTATCTCGTTGAATTTAACGTCTCCAACAACAACCAGGGAATAAAGCGTTGCGTTCAAAAGATGAGTGTAGGCGTTTGTAATGGAGCTAAGGCTTGTCTCTTTTAGGACTTCCGTCTCCGTGTCGTAGAGCCTTTCGTATGGGGTTCCACGGTAAAGGTATTTTAGCGCATTAAAGTTAAGCTGGTTTCCAAGGCCTATGATGGTGCTTGCCCACTGTGCCTTCTGCTCGTGAACAAGGGAGTCTGCTATAACCGCATCCATTTCGCCAAAAATTACGGCGTCGCTTGCGGCCTTGAATACAGCCGACAGGTCGCAGCTAAGACATTCAATCGTAATGTAGGAAACACGCTGCTGGGTCCATGCAAGAATTTCCGGTATGCCAACAAAAGTGTTCTGTTGCTTTTGCTTGGAAAGAAGGGTCTGTATGTTGCGGGCAAATGAGTTGACCATTACGGTGCGCAAGAGGCGTTCCTTTTCCGGAGAGGCACATTCACCTCCGCTAATCGCTATGGAAAGAAGTGCCGTGCGGGAGTCCGCCGTAGTTTTTACGGTAAGGGGAATTCCGTTTGAAAGCATTGTGGTCTGGATTAGAGGTGCATTCTTGTAGAAAAAATATTCAGCCGTGTTGAGTGGGGAAACTTCAATTCCTGCGCTCATCTGCCGCTCTGCTTTTCTAAGCTGCTTCTGTTCCATCTGCAAAGCCTTTTGGATTTCAAGTTCGTCTGAATACCAGGATGCGTTTTGCGTTGTTATGTGGGTGTAGCCCTTCTGGTCAAAAGCCGCCTTTGACCTTTGGTAGACTTCGCTGTTCAAAAGTACAAATGTGTATGGCTCTTCTTTTTTTATTTCGTCTGCAATCTGCTGCCTTTCTGCAAATTTTATGTCGCGCATAAGGTTCAAGAATCGTTCGTAGAAACCTTCGCTTCCCATGCTGGAGTCAAGTGCCCACCAGTCTGCAAGGAGCTTCATGCATTCAACTGAATCTCCCGTAAGCTTTAGGTATTTTGCCAAAATGGAATTTTGTGCAGTGATGAATTCCTCTTCGGAAAAGCTTGCTGAATTTTTTGCAATGGCCGCAAAAAGTTCGCACTGGTCTGCTGGAGAAGGAACTTCCTTGTTTGCCTTTTTGTCCGCCGCTGATGCAAAGAGATAGGGCTTTTCCAAAAGTGCCTGTAGGATTAGCCTTGAGCTTGAGCTTCTCTGGGCACTGGCCGCATTAAGATAGTCCTTTGAGCGTATTGAAACTACAGGGGATGCAAGCTCACCTTTTTTGAATGCAGAGCCAGCTGAATTGAATGCCGCCGCCGCAATGTCTGCATGGGTCATGGGCAGGCTTGTGTACTGGATTACAATCTGGGTAAGGTCCTTGGAAAAAGACGGGTCTGTAAGGACAAATTTTTTCTTTGCATCTTTTCCGCTTGAAGGGGAAAGCCCCTGTGATGCCGGGGAACGCTTTCTGTCTCCTTCGTAATATGATGACCAGAGTGAGAAATACTTTAGCGCAAGGTTGTAGACAGACTGTGCGGAAATGTTTCCTGTAATGAATATTGCTGAATTGTCCGGAGTGTAGTAGCGTTTTGCAATATCCATAAGAACTGTGCGCACTTCCTGGGGTGAATACTTGGAAAATAGGGCGGGATAAATTCCAGAGTCCTGCTTCCACGGTTCTTGGGAAAAGACCCTGCCGTCTATTGCGGAGTTAATAAAACCGGTAGTGCTTGTTGCGTAGTCGTCAACTTCTTTTTTTAGCTTGTCGTATTCATACTGAATTTCTTCGTCGGAAAAGAGGGGCTGCATGGCGCACTGGGAAAAAGCCTTTATTACGTCCTCAAGGTCGCCCGGGGTGCAGTCCGCCGTGTATGTTGCACTGTCTGCGTTGCATGAGGGGGTTACCTTTACGCTCTTGAACACGTTTGTTCCAAGTGCAATGGAAGTTTGCGGAAAGAGGTTTGCGTATAGCTTAAAAAAACCTGCGTTGCTTGCACTTTGCGAAGACATGCCAGCCTTGCAGACAAATTCTGTACGTATTACAGCGGAGTTTGTGTCTTCCTTTACGAAAATGGTAAGGCCGTTAGTAAGAGACATTATGTGGAGGGTTCCCATGTTGTTTTCCAAGGGAACGGAAACTGCCTTGTAGGGAGGAGGCGTCATGCTTACTGCCTGCCCCTGTGACTTTTGTAAAGATGCAAAAGCTGAAATAAAAAAAACTACGAGCCGTAGTGCAAAAATCTTTTTCATAATGAATATTCTACACGTTTACGGGCCTTTGTTCAACAAAAAACCCTTCTTCCATACATGGTACAGAAGAAGGGCAAAAGGAGAGGAGGATGCAGTAAAAACCGGCAGTACCATGTGTGCGCTGGTGAATGCCGGAAAAACTGCGACATGGATTGTATTGACAAACAAGGTTTGTTGCTATTGCAATCAACTGTTAAACCACAGTGCTGCAAATTGGTTACAGGGCTAGTGGCAAAATCTAAAAGTCCTCGTCTTCGTCAAAGCCGTCATAGTCAAATTTGTCGTCGGCATCTTCGTCTTCACCGTACTTTTCGTCTTCATCGTCTTTTTGGTCACGCCAAGAGGGCTTGGACTTTCCGGGCTTACGGCTTGGACTTTTGTCAAAGAATAGATCTGAAATTAAACCCATAAATTTCTCCTTGCATAAAGGCAACATTGCGGAACAAACGAGGGAAGCAGCGTGCCGTATAGGTACAGACCCTGAATCAAGTTCAGGGTGACGGATGCTTGTTAGCGGT
>DFJV01000115.1 GCA_002373205.1 Treponema sp. UBA3662 | reverse complement strand
GGCCCCGCGGAACCCCGGAAAGCCCGTAACAAAAGCGGCTTCTGCTTAGCGGAAAAATAGATTCGCCTGCAAAAGAAAGCTGCTCCAAAAAAACAAAAAAAGAAAAGCCTACCTGCCGTCTGTCAGAATGTACTCAAGCGCTTCCCTAAGAAAGTCTGCCGTGTTAAGAAAGGCTGCCACAACCAGAGGGTCAAAGTGGGTGCCGGATTCGTTTTTTACGATGGAAATTGCCTTGTCAAAGGGGAGTGGCTCCTTGTAGCTGCGCCTGGAAAGAAGGGCGTCAAACACGTCCGCAACAGCCATAATACGTGCGGAAAGCGGAATCTCTTCCCCCTTAAGTCCGCGGGGGTAGCCCTTGCCGTTCCACCATTCGTGGTGGCACCAAGCCATGTCTATTGATTCCTTTAGGTAGCCGCTGCCTGTTGTGCTAAGAAGGGTTTTGGAAAGAATCTTCATGCCCTCCGTTGTGTGCGTCTTCATCACCTCAAATTCTTCGTTGGTCAGCTTGCCGGGCTTGTTCAGAATGGAGTCGGAAATCTTAATCTTACCAATATCGTGAAGTGGTGCTGATTTTACCATGTTGTTTATAAGCCTTTGCGTAAGTTCGTCGCGGTAGATTTTTTTGCGCATCATCTCGTCTGCAATCGTCTTTACGTAGAGCGAGGTTCTCTTTATGTGGTCGCCAGTGTTCTTGTCCCTGCATTCCACCATGTTTGCAAAGTCCATGATAATGCCTTCCTGCATGCTGGTAATGATTTGCGCATCCTCGTAAAGCGCCATGTCCTGTTCGCGCACCGTAACAAAAAAGATGTACATTGAGGAAATGCCAATTCCTATGTTCACAAAGGAAATTCCGTATATAAAAATTAGGGCTACCATTCCTGCAACCGGAAATATTATATAGGAAAGAAGGCTCTTAAAAACCCTTTTCTGAATCTTTTTCCTGTGCTCTATAAGAATTATAAGGTCTGCCAGGGTTGGAACCATTCCCACAAAAAGGCCAGTCGGGTACATGGAAGACCTGTGGTAGAGGTTCATGGGGTCAATGTAGTAGAGAAAGCCTGTAAACTGTGTTAGGACGGTAATCATTATGCCTGCCAAGGAAGACCAGACCGCCACGTAGTACATTAGCGGAAGCTTGTTCTTTCCGAGCGGAAGAAAGAAATTCTTTGGGGTAAGAGTCTCCGGAAAAACATAGGAAATTACGTATGCCGAATACCACAGCCCTACGACGTAGCTAAAGGCAAATACCATAAAGTTGCTAATTGTTACCGCGTAGTAGCCAACCGTGCCCAAAACTCCCCTGAATGCCCAGGCGGTTGCGTCCATGCAGAGTAGTATTCCCACTGAAAGTTCAATAAGTATAAGGGTTATCTTGCGGTCTTTTAGAATGCCTTTGCTTGGGGCAAGAATTCCTGATGCAATAAAGCAGAATATTGCTCCCCAGAGAAGAAAAGTCACGTGGGCGGATTTTATGGTGAATATATCAGAAATCATGCGCAGTCCCTTTATTCTTAATATACTATTATAACTTCCTTTTTGCCGTCTTGCAAATTTTTTTTACATTCTTGGAGCACATTGCTTTTTTTACTGTGCCTGCCTTCGCCAACGGTCAGACTTCCGCGGCATTTTATCCTGTAAAACAAGCAGCGCCAAGGGGGCACGCAGCGTAGCTTCCAGCGGGGCGCGTCATTTTTTGCCGGGAAACTTGCGGGATAAAATGCCGCGGAAGGAATTTTATCCCGCTTTGCAGGGTTTCGCTGCCGCTCCATTGCTCCACTTCGTTCCGCAACGGCTACGCCGCCCTTCCAATCGGGGCTAGGCTTCTTTTGTTATTTTTTCCGATGGGGATAGAAGTCAAGTGCATATTTTCAACAATTGTAATGCAAAACTATGTAAAGAAAGCACTGGAATGGAGGCGGGAAACGCGGCAAAAAAGCATTTGCGCGGTGCGAACCCGGCAGCGTAGCTTCAAGCCGCGTAGCGAGTCTAATACCTTTTATTTTCCTTGATTTTTGTACAGGGGGAGTGTAAAATGCCATTAGCTTTACGTCATTAAAAACAAAGGAGATTTGTTTGTGTTTGTAAATGAAGTGTCCAGAAAAACCGGTGCATGCATGATGCTGCTAATAATGGATGTTCTGATGTTCCTTTGCATGCTTGTCGTTAACTTTCCAAAACGTCTTTTGCAAATTGGAGTGCCCGTGTTATTGGTGGCGGAATACTTTTTTTCTGAATGGGTCGGCAAAAAGTATTGGCGCAATCAGAAGTTGGCGGATATGCTAACAAAGGCCTTCGTTGTGTTGTTGGGCTCGCTGTTTTTGCTGGGGGTTGCCTGCGTAGGGCTTGCAATGAGAGAGTAGGGGATTGTGGAAGACAAGCTCAAAATTAAACCTGATATAAAAATCCATGTTTGGAGGAATAAAAAGTGAAAAAGCTATTTATTATTTTTTTGTTGCCTTTTCTAGCGCTAATAAACTGTTTTGCAGAAGATGCCAAAGACGCCAGTATGAAGCTTATTGTCAGGGAAAACCGCCAGC
>DFJV01000105.1 GCA_002373205.1 Treponema sp. UBA3662 | reverse complement strand
AACATAATAGTTAATATTACAATTGTGAATCAAATGTAACATTTTTGCTTCCTTCATCTATCCATGAATAGATGAAACTCATAAAATACTTTTTGACAGGACAAATACAGCGACTCAAATTTATTCATGGGAATTTGAGCCACAGAGAAAAGACATTCCGTAAAAATACCAGAGTGTCTTTTCTTAGCGAAGATATAAGCATTTTGTAGACTGATACGTTATTTTTGTCTACTCTACAGATAGCGTTTTTGCAACGTGTAAAAACACGCCCTTTCCCCCGCCAAATAGCAATTTGTGGGAATAGGGGAAAGAGCCTACGCCGCCGTGGAGGGGCGCGGAGCGTTGCCGTAGGCAATGGAGCCGGAGGGCGGAACCCCGAAAGGGCGGTGACGCATAGGCATGTTTGTCGAGTTAGAGTAGGGACAAAATGGTAGAGCCTAAAAGAGCACCGTCCTTAAGTCCTGTAGCTGCTTTACTTTCTATTTTTCTTGCAGAAGTTTTGCAAAAATTTTATCTGCTTTGCAGTAGTCACAGGGGAAGGTCCTCCTGTGGTTTTTCTTTGGGCAACACAAGCTACCGGTTCAAGCTTTTCGTAGATGTCTTCCTGAATCAGTTCAGAACACTGCTGGAGTTCTTCCATGCACAAATCTTCTATTTTAGTAAGGCCTGCGTCTATAGCCATGCGCACTGCTTTTGCAGCAACCCCATGTGCTGTACGGAAGGGCATACCCTTTTGCACAAGGTATTCTGCTACATCCGTGGCATTTGCAAAGCCTCCGTCGCAGCTTTCTGCCATCTTCTTTACATTCCATTTTGCGCTGCTTATCATTGCGGTAAATACTTTAAGGTTTGCTTCTACGGTGTCAAGCGCGTCAAAGAGAGGCTCCTTGTCTTCCTGCAGGTCTCGGTCGTAGGCAAGTGGAAGTCCTTTTACCATAGTCAGAAGGTTAAAGAGGTCACCGTAAACTTTTCCGGTGCGTCCCCTGATTAGTTCTGCAAAGTCGGGATTTTTTTTCTGCGGCATTATGGAAGAACCGGTAGACCATTTTTCGCTAAGGTCCACAAAAGAAAACTCGGTTGTACTCCACAAGACAATTTCTTCGCACATGCGGCTCAGGTGGGACTGAAGCATGGCAAAGTCAGAAGTAAATTCTATGCAGTAGTCGCGGTCACTTACGCTGTCCAGCGAATTAATCGTTACCCCGTCAAAGCCAAGTTTTTCTGCAACAAACTCGCGGTTAAGAGGAAGGGTACTGCCCTGAAGAGCCCCGCTGCCAAGAGGAGATTCGGATATGCGTGCAAGGGAATCTTCCAGACGCTCCCAGTCGCGGCGCAGCATACAGGTCCAGGCCAAAAGGTGCTGTGCAAGGGTTCCGGGCTGGGCGTGCTGCATGTGGGTGTATCCGGTAAGAAGAGTCTTTTTGTGTTCGTTTGCTATGCTAACAAGGGCTTCCATGGTTGTGACTATTCTGTTCTGCAAAAGCGGAATTACGCGGCGGAGGTAAAGCCTTTCGTCAAGGGCAATCTGGTCGTTGCGGCTGCGTCCGGTGTGGAGCTTTTTGCCAGCCTCTCCAATTCTGTCCGTAAGGGTTGCTTCTATAAATGAATGGATGTCTTCCGCTGAATAGTCTATTTTAAGTGAGCCGGAAAGCAAGTCTTTTTCTATAGAATCTAGGCCTTTTACAATCTGTGCAGCCTCTTTTTTGCTGATGATTTCCTGCTCGCCAAGCATTGTGGCGTGTGCAACGGAGCCCCGGATGTCATCCAGAGCCATGCGCTCATCTACGTTAATAGAAGTTTCAAATTCTACTGCAGCGGCATCTGGTCCCTCTGCAAAGCGTCCGCTCCACAAAGCCTTGTGGTTGTCTCCGGTAAGAGTTCCGTGGGATTTTGTCTGTTTAGAAGTTGTTTTCATAATGAATAATTATAGCAGAAAGCCATGCTTTTAGGCAACGAAGGTATGCTGAACACGTACTGCGTCCCCTTCAATCCCGGCTAGGCTTGGTAATTTTTTGACCACAAAAAAATCCAGATGGCAGGCAAAAAAGTTATGAAAAAAAGCAAAAAAAATCCTTATATTCGCAAAAAATTCAAGATTAATGCCAATCCACGCAGGTGGAATTCGTGTAATATATAATTATCCGAATTAGAAACGGGAAAAAAATTAAAGAAAAGGGGGCTTTTTTCTATGAAAAAGGTACTTAGTTTATTCTTATCTTTGGCAATGGTTGCAAGTGCACTCTCATTCGTATCTTGCAATAAGACAAAGCAGGTAAAAGTTGGTGTTTCTATGCCAACAAAATCACTTCAGCGCTGGAACCAGGACGGTGCTAACATGAAGAAGGAACTGGAAGCTGCCGGTTACTTCGTAGACCTTCAGTATGCTAACAACGACATTGCTCAGCAGACAAGCCAGATTGAAAACATGCTCACACAGGGCGACTCAATCCTCGTTATTGCTTCTATCGATGGTAGCGCACTTAAGGGTGTTCTTGACACAGCAAAGAAGCAGGGCGTAAAAGTTATCGCTTATGACCGCCTTATCATGAACAGCGATGCAGTTACATACTACGCAACATTCGACAACTACAAAGTTGGTACAATCCAGGGAACATACCTCGTAGACAACCTTAAGCTCAAGGAACGCACAGCAGACGATCCAGCTTACATCGAATTGTTCACAGGTTCACCTGATGACAACAACATCCACTTCTTCTTCGGTGGTGCAATGGATGTTCTTAAGCCATACTTTGACTCTGGCGTTCTCGTTTGCCCATCTGGACAGACTTCAGAAGCACAGTGTGCAACTTTGAACTGGTCTACAGAAGCTGGCCAGAAGCGTATGGAAAACCTTATCGCTGCTCAGGGATACGGTCCTGCAGGAAAGAAACTTGACGCTGTTTATTCTTCAAACGACTCTGTTGCACAGGGTATCACAAACGCTCTCGTAGCAGCTGGTTACACAGCAGCAAACTTCCCACTCGTAACTGGACAGGACTGCGACAAGCCATCTGTAAAGAACATGATCGCTGGAACACAGGCTATGTCTGTATTCAAGGATACACGTACACTTGCTAGCCAGGTTGTAAAGATGGTCGATGCTATCGCTAAGGGTTCAGAACCTCCGATTAACGATACAAAGACTTATGACAACGGAACAGGAATCATTCCTTCATTCCTTTGCGAACCAGTATACGGTGACAAGAGCAACTACAAGTCATTGCTCATTGACTCTGGTTACTACAGCGCATCAGACATTGAATAGTCTTTAACAAAAGACTGAAAGTTAAGAACCGCCTGCCGAATAAGTGGGCGGTTTTTTTAGGGACTTTATTTTTTACGGAGGCTTCCAATTGGCAAAAATGTTGTTGGAAATGAAACAAATCACCAAAACGTTCGGACCAGTAAAGGCTCTTAGCAACGTTAACCTTCAGGTTGCGGACGGAGAAATCCATGCGCTTTGTGGAGAAAACGGAGCTGGAAAATCTACCTTGATGAACGTTCTTTCCGGAATATATCCATACGGAACTTATGAAGGAGATATAGTCTATAACGGTGATGTTTGTAAATTCCAAACTATAAAAGACAGCGAAAAAAAAGGTATCGTAATTATTCACCAGGAATTGGCTCTGGTTCCACTTCTTTCCATTGCTGAAAACATGTTCCTTGGAAACGAATGCGGTTCAAAGGCAAAGATTAACTGGGATGAAACCTTCCAAAGGTGTTCGGAACAATTGGCTATAGTAGGTCTCCACGAAAATCCGCACACACTTATAAAAGACATTGGCGTAGGTAAGCAGCAGCTGGTAGAAATTGCAAAGGCTCTTGCCAAAGATGTACGCCTTCTTATTCTTGACGAACCTACGGCTTCCTTGAATGACACGGAAGCAAAGAAGCTTTTGGACTTGCTCCTTAAGCTTAAGAAAGAAAAAGGAATTACCTCTATCCTGATTTCCCACAAGTTGAATGAAGTTGCTTATGTTGCAGACACGATTACCGTTATCCGTGACGGTACAGTTGTAACTTCTTTTGACAAGGAAAAAGACGGGGTAGATGAAAATAAAATCATTGCGGCTATGGTTGGCCGTGATCTTACGGACCGCTTCCCCAAGCGTGAACCTCACATTGGCGAAGTTTGCTTTGAAGTAAAGGACTGGTGCGTTGACCATCCGGTTTTTGACGGAATCAAGGTATGCGACCACGTAAACTTTAACATCCGCAAGGGTGAAGTTGTTGGTATATCAGGCCTTATGGGTGCAGGTCGTACCGAACTTGCAATGAGTATCTTTGGTCACAGCTACGGTGCCAACATCCGCGGCCAGATTTTCCTTAACGGCAAGGAAGTTCACTTCCCTGATGTTAAGTCTGCAATCAAGCACGGACTTGCATACGTTACGGAAGACCGCAAGGGTAACGGATTGATTCTTAGCGAGTCTATCGCAAAGAATACCGTAAGTGCAAACCTTCAGAAGATTGTAAACAAGTACCACTCAATCGACATTGACCTTGAAAACAAGTATTCGGTTGAAATGGCAAAGGATATGCATACAAAGTGCGCTTCTGTCCAGGAAGACGTTGGAAACCTTTCCGGCGGAAACCAGCAGAAGGTTCTTATAGGCAAATGGCTTTTTGCTGAACCGGACATTCTTATCCTTGACGAACCGACACGCGGTATTGACGTAGGTGCAAAATACGAAATCTACTGCATTATCAACAAGATGGTTTCTGAAGGCAAGTCTGTTCTGATGATTTCTTCTGAAATGCCAGAAATCTTGGGTATGTGCGACCGCATCTACATCATGAACGAAGGAAAGTTCGTTGGTGAGATGAAGGGTTCTGAAGCCACCCAGGAAAAAATCATGACACGGATTATTGAGTCCGGTAAATAATAATAGAGGAGAAAATTATGGCTGAAAATACCAGAGCGGGAAGCCCATTGAATTTTACCAAAAAGCTTTTAAAAGACCACACAATGCTTCTTATTCTTGTTGTGGTTATGATTATGTTCCAGGTGCTTCAGATTGTTTTGAAGGGAAGCGCAACAATGTTTACCCCTTCAAACATTACAAACATCATCCTGCAGAACTCATACGTTTTGATTCTTGCGGCCGGTATGTTGCTGTGTATCTTGACCGGTGGTAACATCGATTTGTCTGTTGGTTCCGTAGTTTGTCTTGTTGGTGCAATCGGAGGTAAGCTGATTGTAGATGCCAAGATGCCAATAGTGCCGGCAATTATCATTTGTCTGCTTGTTGGTCTTTTGATTGGTGCATGGCACGGAGCCTTTATTGCTTATGTCCATATTCCGCCTTTCATCGTAACACTTTCCGGTATGCTTTTGTGGCGCGGTGTTGCCCTTATCGTTCTTGACGGTCTTACAATTTCCCCCTTCCCGCAGAAGTACCTTAACCTGTTTGCAAGTTATGTTCCAGAAGTATTTATGCCGGATCTGTTGAATGCTTCACAGAACGAAGGCTTGATTGGCCCTGCTACAGACCAGCTTAAGCGCATCCGCCTTGTAACGACAATGATTATTGCTGCAATAATCTGTGTTGTAATGATTGCTTACTCTATCAAGAGCCGTGCAACAAAAGTAAAGAAGGGATACGAAGTAACAGACAAGGTTTCATTCATCCTTCGCCTTATCCTTATTCCGGTAGTTGTTCTTCTTGTTTGCTGGCAGTTGGGACATCACCACGGTATTCCTACTGTTTTGGTTCTGATTGCTGCGGTTGTTGTTTTCTATAGCTACTACACACAGAATACGGTTCCTGGCCGCTACTTGTATGCAATTGGTGGTAACGCAAAGGCTGCAAAGCTTTCCGGTGTTAACACAGACAACGTTATGATGTTTGCATATACAAACATGGGATTCCTTTCAGCTGTTGCTGCTTTGGTTTGTATCGCACGCTTTAATTCAGCAGCTCCTACGGCTGGACAAAGCTATGAAATGGATGCAATCGGTTCCTGCTTTATCGGCGGTGCTTCTGCATACGGTGGAACAGGTACAATCGGCGGTGCTGTAGTCGGTGCTATATTCATGGGCGTTTTGAACAACGGTATGTCCATTTTGGGTATAGACATGAACTGGCAGCAGGCTGTAAAGGGTCTTGTTTTGCTTTTGGCTGTTATCTTTGATATTGTCTCTAAGCAGAGAAATAAGAAATAGGCATTGGTAAAGAGAGTTTTCTAAAACTAAAAAACCGGCGGTCTTAGCGATAAGATTGCCGGTTTTTTTTATTCGCGTGGAGAGTTCAATACCCCGACGCTTTGGTTTGCGGTTCGTTGATTAATGTGTCAATCAGTATTGAAGTGATTAACCAACCGTTGATTAGCTCGAATGGCTAGTTTTGTAAAAGCATTGTCATTCATTCAAGCTAATCATTTTTTTTATTTCTTTGCAATAGCAGAAATTGCACTTACAACACCTGCTAAGTTCTGGAAGTCTGCTGGAACGATAATCTTTGTTGCCTGACCGTTGCTGGCCTTTTCCATAGTTTCAAGGCTGCGGAGCTTTATTACGTTGGCATCAATGTTGGCGTCCTTAATCATCTTAAGACCCTCTGCCGTTGCCTGCTGAACTTCGCGGATAGCCTCGGCTTCACCCTGAGCACGCTGAACCTGGGCTTCTTTTTCTGCCTGAGCCCTAAGGATTGTGGATTCCTTTTCTGCTTCGGCCTGAAGAATCATTGACTGCTTCTTTCCTTCTGCAACAAGGATTTCTGACTGTTTCTGTCCTTCTGCAATAAGAATCTTTTCGCGGCGTTCACGTTCGGCACGCATCTGCTTTTCCATTGCCTCGCGGATGGCTTCCGGCGGCACAATGTTCTTTACTTCAACACGGTTAACTTTGATTCCCCAGGGGTCTGTGGCTTCGTCAAGGATAGAGCGCATCTTTGTATTGATAACATCGCGGCTTGTAAGCGTTGCGTCAAGGTCAAGTTCGCCTATAATATTGCGGAGGGTTGTTGCGGTAAGGTTTTCAATGGCAAGCAGGGGGTTTTCTACACCGTAAGTGTAGAGCTTTGGATCCGTAATCTGCATGTAAACAACGGTGTCAATCTTCATGGTAACGTTGTCTTTTGTAATAACCGGCTGTGGCGGAAAGTCCAGAACCTTTTCCTTTAGCGAAACATGGTTGGCCATTTTGTCAATCAGCGGTGTCTTTACGTGAAGACCTGTCTGCCAAGTGGAAGCGTAAGTTCCAAGGCGTTCAATTACGTATGCCTGTGACTGCGGTACAATCCTGATGTTTGTGATAATCAACAGTATGATTACAAATGCGGCTGCGATTACAACATAAAGTCCCATAAAATTCTCCTTATTTTATATGGATATTTTTTGCTTAATTTCAAATTTTTGACAATGACGATTTTTTGCAAGAACTTGGAATTAAAGCTGTCTATTCTTGTGAAGGGCTATCCGCCTTTACAGACTCAGCCTTTTTTACGACTGCTGTAGCTCCTTCAATAGAAACAATTTCACAAAGCTCTCCAGCTTCAAGTTCGCTTTCATCCTTGACCGTGGCCGTCCAGATTAAGCCGTTCACCTTTATGGCGCCCTTGTTCAGAGGCGTAATTTTTTCGGTAACGGCAACTTTCTTTCCTATTATACTGTCGCTGTTTGTTGCGGCGCGTTTAACAGCCAGCTTTTTTACTGCTATTGGTCGGGTAAAAATCAAAAGAAGAACAGATATAATAGTAAAAATCAAAAGCTGAATCTGGAAAGGCATAGCTATCATGGAGATAAAGACCATTGCAAAAGCGCCAATGGCAAACCAGATTGTTGTTAAAGAGAGCGTAGAGACTTCTATAACAATGCAAATCACGCAAATTGCGAGCCAAAACCAAGATGAAAACCAAAATGTTGGTAAAATTGATAATATCATATTTTTACGGTAGCATAAAGAAAAACGATAATCAAGTAAGGCAGGCTGTTGGTCGAAAAATAAGAAAATTATAATGTTTCTAAAAAAATATTACTTTTTTGCATGATTATTTGTATTATTAGTATATGAAGAGACTTAAACTTTTATGTTTGTTTTTTCCAATTTCTCTTATGCCTCTTTTTGCCCACCAGAAAGCGGAGGATCTTTTGCAGGGCTATCTGCAAAATGATTTGAATGTAAAAAAGCTTACAAATTCGCTTCAGAATCAAGTTTTGGAAGACAAAGCAACAAAGATATCCAACGGATGGAATTTTAAGATTGAAAGCGGTACTGTTACAGTAACGACTGACGGAGAGCATAGACGGGTTACATTTTCTCCCTCCGCAGAACTTTCCATCCCCCAGCTGAACAACCTTACGCTTGGGGCCTCTGCCGACATTAAGTATAAGGAAGAGGACGACACGGACACAAAGAACAAGTCCCTTTACATGAGCGTGGATTTGTATTCAAAAAACAAGCAAAAGCTGGAAGTGACAAAGCTAAAGTCAGAGCGCAGCGTTCTTGAAGCAAGCCGTGCACTGCAAAATGGCCTTATTACCGCGGAAAAGGATTTTTACACTGAATTAAAGTCGCTTTATTCAACTGCAGCCTCAATAGTAAAAGCGGAAAACGATTTGTATGATGACCAGCTGGCCTTTAACGAAATCCGCGCCAAGGGATACATAGCAGGCTCCCTCAAATACCGCCAGGCAGAAATGAAGGTTCTCTCCGGGGAGCGCAACGTAGAGATAAACAAGCGTGAACTTGAACGCCAGACAAAAATCTTTGCCTCCAAGTGCGGTATAGAATACGATGGTAATGATGCTGTTGAATTTTTGCCAGATTCAGTTCCACAGGCAGAAGCGGTGGACGTGCTATCCTTTAAGAAGGAAGCCTTTGCAAAGATAGAAAAAGCCACATGGACCAACCGCATCAATACGTTGAACCGTAATGCCGAATCAAAAATTACCGTGCGGGGCAAGGCAGGCTACACTTTTGACAATTCCTCCACGGATTCAGACACCCTTGATTTGGGTTCATCACTTACTTGGAACGGAACGGGTCTTACCGCAAGTGCCGGAGTTTCCTGGCCACTCAAAACCGACAGCTTTTACCCTGTCTACACCTTTGGCCTTTCCTTTAGCCCGCAGCCATTCTTGCTTGCCAACATAACGGATCAGCAGAAAGAGATTGCCGAAGAGCAGGAAAAGATAGACATTCAGTCTGCAGAAAAAGACTACCAGACGGAAATGATTAGCCGCCAGACCCAGCTTTCAGACATTCAGTGGAAAAAGAAAACCAACGAAGAGTCGCTTGACATGTACAAAAAACTTGCCGCTGATGAAGAGCGCTACTACAGGCAGGGCTACGTTACCCAGAGCGAATACAGGAATGCAAAGGCAAACAAAGAGAATTATGAAATTCAGTGCCTTATAAACGATATTGAACTTCTGATTTACAACGACGAGACAAAGCTTTTGTTCTGCCGTGATGATGAAATTAAGGCAATCAAATAGGGGGATTTTATGGCTAAAAAGAAAAATAGATGGTTAAAACTTTTGCTTATTCTTATTGTGTCGGTAGTTGTGATTATTGGCGCATTGAGCGTGGTAAAGAAACTTCTTGCCGCAAAAAAGCTGAACAATACTACATATAAAGTCCGCGAAGAAATTTATGAAAATGCAATAGATATTGCCGGTACTGTTTCCGCAGCCCAGAAGCAGACCCTTCAGGCCCTTTCCGACGGAACTGTTGTGGCCGTAAACGTAAAGCAGGGTGATGTCGTAAAAAAAGGTGATGTAATAATCCAGCTTGATGACACTACGCAAAAATACAACCTTGCAAAGCATGATTATGACATGCAGACCACCCTTATTACAGGAGCCGCCCGCCAGTACCAGCTGATGAAAACCCAGAGGGATGCCCTTGTTCAAAAGGTGGAAGAGCGCAAGGTTACTGCAACCTTTGACGGCATCATTGCAGATATAGATGTTGCCGTTGGAGATTCACTTGAAGCAAAGGACTCGGTAGGAACTATTGTTGACGTTTCCTATTTGACCGCCGATGTTGAAATTTCTGAGACGGATGTTTCCAAGCTGGCAGTTGGTCAGACTGTTGAATTTACCTTTTCTGCCCTGAGCGGAAAAACCGTTAACGGATATGTTGTAAGCTGGCCTGCAATTGGTGAAGTTACATCCCGCGGTGCAACGGTTGTAAAGGCAAAGGTTCGCATTGATGAATATCCTGAAGGAATCCTTCCAAACTTCTCTTTTTCCGGGAAGATAAAAATCAGCCCGGACGAAAAATTTCTTGTTGTAGAGCGCTATGCGGTTGGCCGCGAAAACGGACAGGCTTTTGTTCAGCTTGTGCCCAGCGGAGAAAAGATAAATGTTACGGTAAGCCCCTACACTGCTGACTATGTAAAGATAGAAAACGGTCTAAAGGGTGGCGAGGTTCTAAAGGCCCAGAGTTCTGCTGAAACGTCCGGACGCAGAAGGGGAGGCATGGGCGGTATGGGAGGAATGCGCGGCGGAATGGGTGGCGGTATGCCTCCCCGCGGAAGGTAGGTGCAAGATGGCTGAATCCGTAATAACTATGCAAGACGTAAAGCGCACATATACAATGGGAGACACCCAGGTCTTTGCCTTGCGGGGCATTTCTTTTGACATAACACAGGGTGAATTTGTTACCATAATGGGCCCATCCGGTTCGGGAAAGTCAACCTGCATGAACATGATTGGCTGCTTGGACAGGCCTTCTGGCGGCATTGTAAAGATAAACGGAAAAGAAACGGCTCTTATGGATGAAAGTGAATTGGCTGAACTCCGCAACAAGACCGTTGGCTTTGTTTTCCAGCAGTATTTTTTGCTTCCGTCTATGACCGTGCTTGAAAACGTAATGCTACCCCTGCGTTACGCTGGAGTTGAACGGAAGGAAAGGGCGGAGTTGGCAAAAGAAGCCTTGCAGAAAGTTGGTCTTGCCGAGCGAATGAACCACCGTCCCCACGAGCTTTCTGGTGGTCAAAAGCAGCGTGTTGCAATTGCCCGTGCCACAGTAACGAGTCCCCGCATAATTCTTGCCGACGAACCTACCGGTGCCTTGGACAGCGAAACAGGCAAAGCGGTGATGCGTCTTTTTAGGGAAATAAACAAAAAGGGAACAACGGTTGTTATTGTTACCCATGACCCGCGTGTTGGTGCCGCATCTGACCGCTGCATAAGGATTTTTGACGGAAAGATTCAGTCTGACCAAAAGCAGGAACCGGAGTCTTTTGATTCATCAGAAGAAAAGCCTTCCGGGGCAGGGCAGGAGGCATAGTCTATGTTTGAGGATTTTTTGAACGCGCTGCAAAACTTTAGGCGCAACAAGACAAGAACCGTGCTTTCTCTTTTGGGTATTATTATTGGTGTTGCATCCGTAATCGTAATCATGAGCATGGGTCAAAGCTCCACAATGCAGATTCAGAACACATTCGGTTCATCCGGCTTGGACATGGTAAGCATTGGTTCCGGTTTTATGCGCAGGGGGGTGGCGGCTGTTACCATAGAATTTAACGAAAGTTTCCGCGAAGATTTGTTCGGGAATATTTCTGGAATAAAAAAGATTTGGTACAAGAACAGCCTTTCTGGAACTGTAGCGTACGGAGACACAAGTGCAAGCGCTTCCTGCACCGCGGTTGAATCTGGTTACATAGAGGCCTGCGGTTTAAAAGTGGAGCAGGGCAGAAGCTTTGACGTAACCGACGATGCAATGGGTACGCAAAAAATTATATTGGGAAGCGAAGTTGCATCTTCCCTTTTTCCAAACGGAGACGGAGTTGGCAAGCACATAACCCTTGTTGCAGACAAAGTGCCCTTTAATTTTGAAGTCATAGGAATTTTTGCCGAGCAGAATTCGGGCATGGAGTCTACGGCGTCCGGCTGTTACGTAACGCGGGGCTTTTATGCAAAAAAAATCGCGCCAAATCCCAATGCCTCTACGGTAATGGTTCAGGCTGTGTCCTCCGACAAGGCAACCGACTTGGCAACTGCACTTGAAACCTACTGCAAGAATCTTACCGGGACGGAAGGTTCTGTTAGGGTTATGTCCATGCAGACAATGATAGACCAGGTTAGCCAGATAACCAACACGCTTTCCATGATGCTTTCAGGAATTGCAACCATTTCTCTTTTGGTTGGCGGAATTGGAATAATGAACATAATGATTGTTACGGTTACTGAACGCAAGCAGGAGATAGGCATAAGAAAGGCACTGGGCGCAAGTCCCAATACCATACGCCAGCAGTTTTTGGTTGAGTCTGCAAGCATAACCCTTATGGGAGGAATTGCAGGAATAATTCTTGGGATTGCAATAAGCATTGCCGTGGAATACGTGCGCTCGCAAGACATTGTAATCAGCTTTAAGTCCTGCTTTATTGCATTCGTCTTTTCTGTCTTCGTGGGAGTTTTCTTTGGCCTAAGCCCTGCTTCCCGTGCCGCAAAGCTTGACCCTGTTGTAGCCCTTAGCGGAGAGTAAAAGTGGTTAGACCAGCCTACGCCGCCGTGGAGCCCCGGGTTGCTTGCAACCCTTTAGTACCGGCCGCAGGACGGTATGAGCGGATAGCGAAGGGCGGTGACGAAAGGCATGTTCAGTCGAGTTAGCCAAAGACTAAATCGTAGAGCAAGTAGGACTCTCGTCCTAAAGATTCCCGTCATAAATGCTATCGTTAAAATGAAAATCAAAACTGGACATTGCTTGCCCCAATATGCTATAGTGCTTGCATGAAAAGAAAATTGTTTGTATTGGCAGGAATAATCGCATTTATTTCTGCGGCAGTCTTTGCAAAAGAAAATGTTATGACGGTTGGTACGAAGGATTGCTCCGTATCTGTTCCCGAAGGCTGGAGCGCTATGAATTCGTTCCGGATTGTAAAAGGCACAAGCGTGTTATGTCTTTTGGCTCCCAAAAAGCAAGGCGAGGCTTTTCAAAGTAACTGCAACATAACGTCCGGGGTTGTCAATAAAAATGTTACCGAAAAGGCATCTCTACAGGCAGGCAAAGAACAACTTGAAATTCTTTTTCCCAATTTTAAGATGATTGAGGAAGGGAAAAATTATCACATCTATACTGCTACGATAAACGGCCTGAATGTAAAGCAAGTTCAGTTTATAAAAATCAAGGACAATAAATCCTATATCATCACTGGATCAAGCCCTGTGGAAAGTTTTGACTCCTATTACTCTGAGTATAAGAACATTTTTAAGTCATTCAAAATAAAGCCTTCAGCCATATCTGATGATTCCATTGAATTGAGCACAAGTGACTGTTCGGTAAGATTACCTGTGGAATGGCTTGGACAGTACACAAATTCTTCTTCCATCTTTAATTTTGCCTCCCCGGCTGATTCAAAAACTGGAGTGTGCTCAAGCGTGTCTCTTTTAAAGGAAACTTTGGACAAGGCATATACCACCGGGGAATATTTGGATATTCTGGAAAATTACTATTCATCATCTGTTAAGAATTTTAATCTTGTTGACAGGGGCGAATATTTCCATGTTTATACAGCTTCCAATAGTGATGGTGCTGACATAAAGGAAGTTCAGTTTGTTAAGAGCAATAAAAAGAAAACATATTTTCTCTTTACCTGTACGGCTATAGAAGATAATTACGATTCGTTTGCAGAAACGTTTGCCGAAATAGCCGAGTCCTTAACGATAAAGTAATAACCTGTTACTTTTTACCGCTTTTAAACTTGCCCTGGGCAATAAAATCCATGCGGCTTTTCTGCTTTGCGGAAAGTCGTGGGGCAAGCTGCTTTTCTTCCTGTTTTTTTGCAAGGGCCTTTTCCATTTGCCTTTGCCTCTGCTTTAGTTCTGCGTTGTAGGGATTTTTTGCAGACCAGACAGGAGCCTGGGGATTGGGGTCTCCCTTCTTTACGTATTCTGCCCATTCGTCAGGCTCGGGAACTTCAAACTTCATGTGCTGGCCAGTAGCCGGGTGGTCAAATTCCAGCGTGCGGGCGTGAAGTGCAAGGCGGCCAAAAGGGTCTGTCTTTGCGCGGTAGTTTTCGTCCCCTGCCAGAGGGTAGCCTTTGCTTGCCAGGTGGGCTCGTATCTGATTTTTCTTGCCTGTATCAAGGGAAAGCTCAAAAAGAAAATGTGTTTTTCCGCGCAGCAAAATCTTGTAGTGGGTGCGGGCGGCAACTGTTTTTGCCTTGTCGTCCTTGTCGTGTGGAACATAGCCTACGTGGTGGGCGTTTTGTGCCAAGGGGTCGTCTATAAGCCCAGAGTCTTGGAGCGGCAATGCCTTTCGCGAAACTTCTGCAACGGCATGGTAAAGCCTTTCTGTTACCATGGTGTGCCAGCTGTCCATGATTTTTTTCTGCATCTTTTCGTTAAGGGCAAACATCATAACACCGCTTGTGTCCCTGTCCAGACGGTGAACGGTAAAAGGCCTGTGTCCTGCAGAAAAGGTTCCCCGCGAGCGCATGATTTTTTCCAGAAGGTCAAGTGCGGTTCTTGCCTTGCTTCCAGGATAGGGAACGGAAAGCAGACCCGTGGGCTTGTTTATAACAACAATGTCCTTGTCTTCGTAGAGGATTTCTATCTGCTCGCGGCCATAGTCTGCCTTGTGCTCCCGCTTGTACTGCGTGCTTGCCTTTACATGGTGGAGGGTGTTGCGTGGCGGAGGATTCATTTCTTTTTGCTACCCATCATTTGAATAAAGATAAAGAAAATGACAATCAGTATGATAAGGTAAACAAGTGCAATAATCTGGATTGCCTGCTTAGAAAGTTCATTTCGCATCGTAACAAATAAAATTCCGGTTGCAAAAGTAAGGCAGCCTATCAGGTAAAAGATAAAGCTGCTTGGCTTAAAGAGTGGCGTTTTTTTTACGGCTTCTGGTCTGCCCATAAAAAAGGCAAAGATGCAAAAGAAAAAGGCGGCCACTAAGAAAATAATACCCAATACCAATGGCGAACTAATCATAAGATAAAACTCTTTGCTATTTTGTCGTAGTTGAATTGTACCATTCCGGCTCGTTCAAGTGAAGCCTTGCATTGGGTTTTCTTGTTATGCTGAATGCATAAGCTGTAGCCTCGTGCTTAATGGCAACCTTTGTTGGCTGGGAATTAAAGTAGGTGCAGTTCATGGAAGAAAGCTTGTTCTGGGCACGGACAGTTATGTATGTGCTTCCTGCTGGGGCGCAAGAAAGTCTGCACGCATATACAACAGGGCTTCCTACAACCGTGTATTCGGTTTCCACGCCGGCTTTGTAAACCGAACCGCAGTCTATTCCCGCACCAAGGCCAGTTATCTTACGGTCAATGTTAAAGTTGTCCTCATATTTGGTGAATATGGAATTAAAAACAGCCTTACATTCGTCTGCACATTCAAGCGCATAAATTAGGGCATCCTTGCCAGAATAAAAGTCCGGGAAGAAGGCAAGAAGTCCGTCGCCGGTAAATTTGTCGTAGATGCCAAAATTTTCTTTTACCACGTCTATAAGCATGGTGTTCAGCTCGTTTACAAATTCTGCATAAAACTGAGGGGACTTTGCACGGAGCATAAGCTCTGTTGAACGGCGGATGTCTACGGAAAGGATTACTGCGTCAAATTCCTCAAGCTCGGCAAAAGGCTTTGCAAATTCCTTGTCTTCCAGCATTTTTTGAGCGGCCTTGTCCTGAACGCGGGTCATGTACTTCATAAGGCGGAGCTGCTGCTTGTTGTTGTAGCGTTCCGTAAGAGCCTTGGCCAAGGGGTTGTCCCTAAAAAGCTGAAAGACCGGATGCTCGGAAGATCTTTGCCTGATGCGGATTAGTTTTTCTGCAAGATCGGGTGGCAGGTTTGATTCCTGCTTGGCAAACAGCTTTTCCTGATTGTCCATAAGTTCAATCATGGTGTTGTACATTTGGTTGCGGAAATCCGGCGCATTCTTTAGCGTATTATAGATACTGTTAAAATTTGCTTTGGAAGTGTCAATCATTCTTACGAGTATATAATAGAAACAAATTTTATGCTATAGAGTAAATTATAGGTAAAAATGCCACTTTTTTTACAAATTCCGCATACCGTTTTGCGTCAAAGTGACACAGTTTTCTGTTTGATGATTTCTTTTTGGACGATACTTTTGCCTGTTCTACCATTCATTCCTTGGCTAATTCGACCGGATAGGCCTTTCGTCACCGCCCTTCCGCCCTTCGCTAACGCTCATACCGCCTTGTGGCGGTACTGCCGGGGCTCCACGGCGGCGTATGACCTGGGGAAATCCATCCTTGGGCTTTTTGCTGATGGGCAAGAAAAATAAAACTTGGCACGGAATCTGCTTCATGTTAAGTGTACAAAGAAAGAAAAGCTCCTTCCGCGTACAAAAAACTTAATTCATATTTGGAGGCATAGATTATGAACGAACTTGCTTTGTTTAATTCACTTTTTGAAGACGGATTTGGATTCCCTGAATTGCGCAAGACGCACTTTGGAATGCCAAAGGTTGACGTAAAGCAGAATGGCGACACCTATGTTTTGGACATGGACTTGCCCGGCCTCACGGAAAAGGATGTTGACCTTAGCCTAAAGGACAATGTTCTTACAATTTCTTCCACCCAGGAAGAAAAGAAAGAAAACAAAAAGAACAGCGAATGGATTGTCCACGAGCGCACGTCTTCTTCCTTTAGCCGCAGCTTTACCCTGCCGGACGACGTTGAAGGCTCAAAGATTTCCGCTTCATTCAAGAACGGAGTCCTCACCATCACAATGCCGCGCAACAAGGCATTAACCGAAAGCAAAAAAATTGCAATAACAGCAGCATAAACAAAACATTCTGTTTTACCGCAAACAAAGGTCTCCTTTTTGGGAGGCCTTTTTTATTCCTTGACGATATAAATTGCACATATTATTATGTACAAAAAAGTGCGCCATGAGGAAATTTATGAAAAAGTTTGTTTTTGTGTTTATATGCCTGCTTGCGGTCATTTCTTGCAGCAGAAAAGAAAATAAGGCAGAGCAGCCTGTAGCTAAAGACGAAAAGCCTGTAGCAAACAAAATAGATATTAAAAATTTTAAGCCGGAGAATGTCAGCAAATTATTCTATAACAAAGACCTAAAAACTATTGATTTGCTTTTTGAAGACAAAGATTTTTTTGAAAGCTTTTCAAAAACACCTTATGCGATAGGTGTCGTAATGCATTTTTTTTCTGATGAAGTTTATCAGCCATATATAGATAAATTAAAAAAATCCAATCTTCCTGTAATGGAAGACCCCAGTTGTCTTTTGTCTGCAATCGTAAACAGAGAATTTGATTGTATTCCTTGGCTAATTGAACAGGGGCTTTCACCGTATGAGTATGTGGACTACGGTACCTCCTCCGACATGAATACCTTTGACTGCATACACTGGCAAGAAAAACTTGTCAGAATGGGCAGTACCTATGACGCAGAAAACAAAGTGTATATTTTGTCTAAGGAGGAAAAAGAAAGCATAGAAAAATTTGAAGAAGTCCGCAAGCTGCTAAAGGAATATACCAAAGAAATGCCTGCGGAAAGAAAAATAAATTCCAAGACCTTTAAGCCGGAGAATGTAGAAAACCTTTTCTTTGCAAAAGAACTAGAACTTATTGACCTGCTTTTTAAAGACAAAGATTTTTTTGAAAACTTTTCAAAAACACCTTATGCAATAGCTGTCGTAATGCGCTTTTTTCCTGATAAAGTTTTCTCTCAATATGTTGAAAAGCTAAAAGAATCGAATCTTCCCGTAAAAGAAAACAAAGTTTGTCTTTTGGATGCAATTGTAAACATGGAATCTGATTGTATACCCTGGCTACTTGAACAGGGGCTTTCTCCATATGATGTTGTAGACTACAACGGTACTGAAATGAATGCATTTGACTGCGTAGACTGGCAGGAAAATAATATCAGAACGTGGAACACCCCTTATAAGGAAAGATACATCAATACACTTAAAGAAATACGCAAATTGCTAACGGAAGGTGTCAAAAAGTTGTGAATAAGATCTAGTGCCAGAGCATCTTATCCAGTTTAAAAATTCCGCAAATCGTGCTATACTGCATTATGATGATGGGATTGATGCTTATTTATATCCGCTGAGTAGTATTAAGTAGTACAATTATACATAAGTAGCCCGACGAGACCTTATCCCTGGGCACTGTTTTTTGACATTCCAAAATCTGACATATCCTGCCGGAGGTAAGGCTGCAACAGGATGTGTTCTCCAGACGCATTTTCTTTTTTGCAGCGGAGTGCATCTGGAAAGCACCGTCACGCGCAAAATTCAGTCGCAACCAAATTTACAGAGGAAAACATACCCGGAAATCCTATGGAACAAGGTACCTTGACCCCAAATACAGCCGCTGGATTAGCACAGACCCTGCCCTTGGAGAGTACATCCCCGCCGCAGGCAAGGCAAATGCCAAGGATATGGCAAATTTGCCCGGAATGGGAGGAATTTTTAATCACACCAATGCCGGTTTGTTCCACTACGCAGGGAACTGCCCGGTACGCTATATAGACCCTGATGGGAAGAAAATAGTATTTTGTAAAAGTGCTACAGCCGAACAAATAAAATCATACGAAACCGCAGTTTTTTATCTAAAACAATCTGCTAGGGCAAAAGAATTAATAGAAAAACTTGAAGAAGCTCCAGAAGTTTTTACTATAGATTTTATAGAAAGCACTGATGATAGATATGATTGGGATTTAAAAACAATAAAATGGAATCCAAAAAACGGTCTTATTGTAAAATCTAAGGAAAAATCTTCTGGGGTAACAGGCGGATTGCAATCTCCAGCCTTGGGTCTTGCTCACGAAATGGGACATGCAGAACAAGATATTTTGGGAACTTTTAACAAATATTCAGATGAAACAGAATGCGAAAGAGATAATTTGGATAGGAATGAAATAATTATCGCTAATGAATTAAATGAGCCTGTAAGACAAAATTATAAAGATTGCGTGGACTTTATAACTGTTCCAGAGGTAAATATGTCTTTTAAAGTGAAAAAAATCGAGGAAAATTAAATGAGAGTTAAAATTTGCTTATTGTGTTTGTTTTTAATAATTGTGCGCTGTAATTTTTTAAATTCACAGAATGTATTACAAAATACTTCTCTAGAACATTATGATGAGATAAGAGTTTACGGTCTTCCTAAATATATTTCTACAAGGGCTCCTGTGACACTAGAAAATATATCTAATAAAATGTGTCTGTGGCGAATAAATAGGGAATATGATTATTTAAAAACCATCGATACAGCGACAGTGGCATTTTTTGAACGCATTCGTTCCGAAAATGATGGCTTTATAAGAATTCGTATAGATTTTTTATATGAGAACAAAATAGTAATGCAATATGGCATTGATAAAAGGTCTTATGATGAAGCTATGTCGTATATACAAACTTTACTTTCAACAGATTAAAGAAAACGTTAAAATTTGGAAGTGTCGGTGGTGGTGTTTGGAAGACATGGACGATTATAATAGGGGGGCAGCTTATAGACAATGATGAACAGGGTATTATACAGGTGGGCTTGAATCACCATACGCTACCCATAGCATTTCTGCGGCCGCCAGAAAAACGCCTTTTTCTCCGCCAAATAGGTATTTGATGGGGAAACGCGGAAATTGCCCCTTTTTTGGGGCAGTTTGCAGTAAAAATTTTGTAAAAAGAGGAGTTTAGGAACAAAAAATGGAAAATTCCTGCCTAAAAAAATACAAACCGTCCTCAAAAAATTGGGTTTTAGCATCCAGACGTACCGGATTCCGCAGAAATTCTGCTTTAGTCCCAGCAAATGCCGGTTTGTTCCATTACGCGGGGAATAATCCTGTACGCTATATAGACCCGGATGGAAGGGAAGATGATAAATCTACTTATCTATATTTAGGTAAGGGAAATATTATAGGAAATGGTTATATTAGTGATACGATGGGAGGAAGTTTAAACCAACCAAAAGAATCACGATTTAAAAATTTTGTTTTTTCTACTATGATTGTTACTTCTGATGAAACATTTTATTCAAAACTCAATGAATTGAAACAACAGAGTGGTAAATTTTATTCAGAGCAACCTTCTGTAGAAGTAAATAAATACACTGTATTGTCTAAAGCTTTTGGATCAGATGAAATAACTTATGATGATTTAGAGTTCTCTAAAAGCACAGGTGGTTATATTTATTTTTCTAAAGACTCCGGACCAGATAATTTTACAGGTCCTAGAGCTAATTCATTTTTGTTTATCTCAAATGAAATAGATATTTATCAAAATCCAGAGACAGATGAAATCATTCTTATAAATTCAAAAAAAGAGGTATTGCCAATTGAATAAGTTTTTTTGTTATTTATTAATTTTTATTTTTCCATCTTTTTTGTTTGCAACTTCATTAGATGATGTAGAACAAGATGTACAGTGTTATTTGAACTATGGAAATCGACCAATAAGTTTAGGTTTAGATAAATATATTAATTCTCAGGGGCAATTACAGAATTTTGGTATTTCTACAGTTGCTGCAATTAACGGAGAAGGATTCTTTTGTCTGGAAAAAGATGATAAATCAATTGTTCTTACCAGAAACGGTTTCTTTTTTTGGGGAGAAGATGGATTCCTAATAAATCATGATGGATATCATGTTCTATATAAAGATTCAATTTTATCTGAAAAAGATTATAAGTATATTTCTTTGGATAATTTCATAACAAAATCAAAGAAATCAAAAATGGCAACTTCTTTAGCAGATAAGTCTAAAAATGATATCGAATCATCTCCATATTTATTAGTTGTTCCTATTAAAGAGCCAAAGATAATTGATAATGAATATATTCTATCTACGGTAAATAAAGTTGTATCTTCAGAAATTATTTATGGAGCCAGAGAATTTAATTCTATGGAATTTTCCGAGTTATATGATTTGTGTTTGAAAAGTTTTGATGAATATAAAGACGAAAAATATATGGATCAGAAAAAACGAATACTTGCAAAATTTGAAGTTGTGGTTAGTCACATATTAAATAATTATCCTGTCACTACAGACTTAAAAGGTCAATTTGAAAATAAAGTAAAAAAACTTCGTGATAAGATTTATGATAATTAATTATCTTTTATCAGGATGCACTATATTTAGTGTTTTCTGGATGTCTAGAAAAACAAGTCTTTTCTCCGTCAAATAGGTATTTGTATACCTATAGATAAAAAGCGGGGGACAAAATGCTTTGTCAAATAGTACTAAAGCAAAAATACGAAAGCGAGGTATTTGCTAATTGGCATTCAGGATTTTGCTAAAAACCGATGGAAGAACTATATAAAATCTAATAGTGATATACCCACGTCTGGTATTGCTCTTGCAAGCTATATTACGACAATAGTTTTACTGTTGTTGGTATGGAGAAAATCCCACTGTTTGCAAAAATCACTGGATGACATGAAAGCAAATAAAGATATCGGGCAAAAAAACAAAAAGACATAAAGTTCGTAGAGAAATATTTCTAAAACATCTTATCCAGTTTAAAAAATCCGCAAATCATGCTATACTGCCTAAATGAAAAAGCGAAGAATTTTTCCATTACTTTTGCCTTTGTTGGCAGGGGCAGCATTTTTTATTGTGTCATGCGTTTCTGCTCCAGAGCCAAAGCTTCCTCCAAAAAAGACTGATGAAAAAACACTAAGGACAGCTGTTCAGAAAATGACCGTGCGCCAGCTTGCAGGACAGATGATTGTCTGCGGCTTTACAGGCACGGAGCTTTCCCCGGAATTTAAGGCTTTTCTAAAAAAATATTGTGTTTCCAACGTTATTTTGTTTTCCGACAACATGCGAAGCGTTGAGCAGACAAGGCGTGTCTGTAGGGAAATTCAGGCAATTGTAAAAGAGAACACGGGTTTTGAAGCCTTTATCTGCACAGACCAGGAGGGCGGAAAAATTGTGCGCCTGCCACAGGAACTCCTTTCGCTAAAAGGGGCTTCTTATTATTCAAAGAACAAAACTCCGGCAGAAGTCTTTAAGGTTGGCGAGCTTACTGCAAAACAGCTGCGTCTTTGCGGAATAAACGTAGACTTTGCCCCTGTTATGGACATTAACTCCAATCCCAAAAATCCAATAATCGGTGAGCGTTCTTATGGAAGCAAGGCCAGTACCGTTGTTGAATACGGCTTGCAGATGGCATCCGGTTTGCAGAGCGGCGGCGTTGTTTGTGCGGTAAAGCATTTCCCCGGCCACGGAGACACCGACACGGATTCCCACCTGGCCCTTCCCCGCGTGAACAAAAGCCATGCCCAGCTAAAGCAGTTTGAGCTTGTGCCATTTAAAGCTGCGGTAGAGGCAAAAATCCCAGTTGTAATGACGGCACATATCATGTTCCCCAAGATTGATTCAAAATATCCTGCTACAATGTCCCACAAAATTTTAACAGGAATACTTAGGCAGGATTTGGGCTTTGACGGAATAATCATAACTGATGATTTGGAAATGGCCGCCATACGAAAAAATTTTGGCATTGTAAACGGAGCTCTTTCTGCAATAAATGCCGGGGCAGACATGGTGTGCATTTCCGTGTATTCAGACGGAGCTGGCCAAATATGCGATGCCTTTGTAAAAGGTTTGTCCCGCCCACGCTTGGAAGAATCTGTCTTGCGAATCTTAAAGGCAAAAGCTTCCGTTTGCGGAAACACCCAGGACAATTATTCTTCAAAAGAAGTTGCATCCTTAATAAAAGAATACAATTCTTTGATGAAAAAGTTCAGGTAGTCTAAAATAAATAGATGCTGAATCAAGTTCAGCATGACGAGTGGGGTGGGGAGCAGGCGTTGCGGGCGGCGTTTGAGCCCGCAGAGAGGGTAGCGGAAAAGGCAACAAAGCGGAGCAAATGACAGAAGCGGCTTGTTGTAAGAATGTGTATTTTGTATTGCTACAGACCCTGAATCAAGTTCAGGGTGACGGTCTCCTGTTTTATCTGCTTGCCGCTTTTGGCATTTGTGGAGCGACTTGCCTTTGGAGCGAGGGGGAGACATCCCCCTCCTTGAGAAAGCCCTTGTTTATATAAGAAAAAAACATTACTATTGTAAAAAATTATTTTGGGAGTGGTGAATGAAACCATTATACGAAGTTGGTCAGCAGATAGAGACAAAAATTGTTGCAATAACAGACGACACGATTTTTCTTGACCTTGGACTTAAGAGCGAAGGTATTCTTAACAAGGCCGAGCTTACTGATGAAAATGGAAATTGCTCAGTAAAAGAGGGCGATTCAATAAAAGTGTATTTCCTTAGCGGAAAAAACGAAGAGCTTACTTTTACAACCAAGCTTAGCGGAAAGGATGCAGGAAAAGAAGTTCTTGAAAATGCCTATAAGAATTCAATTCCTGTGGAAGGACATGTTACAAAAGAAATTAAGGGCGGCTTTGAGGTAATGATTGGTTCAACACGCGCATTCTGTCCTTATTCACAGATGGGCTACCGCACCCGCAAAGAGCCTGCCGAATACGTTGGCCAGCATCTTACATTCAAGATTCAGGAATACAAAAACGACGGAAAGAATGTTGTAGTTTCCAACCGCATGATTCTTGAACAGCAGGCTAATGAACAGCTGAACAAACTTGCATCAGAGCTTAAGGTTGGCATGACGGTTACTGGTACAGTAAAGTCTCTGGAAAGCTACGGTGCCTTTGTTGACGTTAACGGATTCCAGGCCCTGCTTCCTATCAGCGAAATTAGCCGTGAGCGCGTAAACGACATTCACGACAAGCTTACGGTTGGCCAGGAAGTTACCGCAAAGATTATAAAGGCTGACTGGGCACACGAAAAAATGTCCCTTAGCACAAAGGAACTGGAAGCAGATCCTTGGGACGGTTTGGACAAGCAGCTTCCCGCAGGCACAAAGCTTGACGGAGAGGTTAGCCGCGTTGCAGACTTTGGCCTTTTTGTAAAAGTTGCACCCGGAATTGACGGCCTTGTTCACATTTCTAAGCTTCCGGTTGAGCGCAACACCAATTTGCGCAAGGTTTACAAGAGCGGCGACAAGATTCCTGTTATTGTGGAAAAGGTTGACGTTGAAGAAAAGAGGATTTCCCTTACGCCTGTTGTTAGCAACGAAGAGCAGGACAATGCCAACGAATATCTTTCAAAGCATAGCAGCGACGACGGCGAAACATACAATCCTTTTGCGGCTCTGCTAAAGAAATAGAATCCATATTTGCAAGTTTGCAAGCAATGGAAGGCTGTGTCCAAGTTTGGATGCAGCCTTTTTTTTGCGGCGCTTCCTTTTAGGACATTGTATTTTTTCTGTTGCCAGACACTTCTTGTGTGTGGCGCTTGCGGGGTTCCGCGGGTCCCTTCCCGCTCTATTGCTAGCGCAACGAGTTGCAAGCAACTCGCCCCTCCAGTGCCTGCCGCGCTTTTATATGCTAAGGGGTGCTTCCTAGCAGCAATTTTCATCATCAGAATATTTTATGGCATTAAGTCAGAAAGATTTTTTCCGTCAAGGATTTTTCTAACAAGAACTCCGTCTTTGTAGACCAGCTTTAGCGAAAAAAACGGTGCTCCTTCTGCCAAAAGCCTTAAAAAGATTTTGTCCCCTTCCCAAAGGTTCAGCGAGGAAATTTCTGATTTTTTTACCCATTCAAGATCCCCTTCATCGCAGGGACAAAGCTTGCCGGTAAAATTTGAGCTTGTAAAAAGGTGCATGTATTCAGCAGGATGGTCATCAGAAACAAAAGTAACTATTCCGCGGAAGCTCCAGTCATTTAGCGTAAGGCCTGTTTCTTCTTTTACTTCGCGAAGAAGACATTCTTCTGGAGATTCATTGCCTTCAAAGTGGCCGCCAACTCCTATCCACTTGTCATGGTTTTCGTCATTGGCCTTTACGGTGCGGTGTAGCATAAGGTAGCTGTCGTTTTCTTCTATATAACAAAGGGTTGTAAGCTGGCTTTTCATTTTATTTTGCCGGCGGAACATATTCCCTTATTCTGTAGTTAACGCCCAGTTCCTTGCAGAGTCGGGCGCACTTTTCTTCATCCTGCTCGGTGATTGTAGTGTGGACGGTTGTCATGGTAACGTCTGGAACATATTTTTTACATTCCCTTGCAAATTCCAGCATGGCCGGGTAGGCCTTTTCCTTAAAGATTGGGCGGATTCGTTCAAGATAAATTTCTTCGCTGCTGGAATTCAGACTGATTGAGACTGCATCGAACAAGCCCTTAAAAAGAGGGGCAATGTCTTTTTTGTTTATCAGTGAGCCAAGGCCGTTGGTGTTAAGGCGGGTTGGCATGGCGTAAGTTTCCTTTACAAAGCGGGCTGTTTGCAAAAGGGTTTCCAAAGCTTCGGTTGGTTCCCCAAAGCCACAGAATACAACTTCCGTGTAGCGCGTCATATCCTCTTTGGCAAAGGCGGCCTTTACTTCTTCAAAAGAAGGCTCGTGTTCAAGCCAAAGGGAATCTGGTTCATCATAAACCTTGTCGTCATTTTTCCTGATGCAAAAAGTACAGGCGCAGGGGCAGCGGTTTGTAAGGTTTACGTAAAGCCCTGTTTTTACAGGGTAAAGAATTGTCATCATCTTTTGCATGGCAATATAATATACACTTTGTGCGAAAAATACAACTTGTACGGATTGTGCAAATAATATAATATTTGCTCTAGAGAGGAATTTGATGAAGACTATCAGGTTTGCAGCTGCTTTGGCTGCGTGTGCAGTAATATTTTTTTGCTTTGGCTCATGTGCAAAGAGGTCTCTTGACGAACAGGGCATTCATCTTTTTATGGTAAGCGTGCCAGGCGGTGTCCTTTATATGGGAAATGATTCCGGTGAAGAAAACGAGGTCCCGGTTCATACGGTAATTCTCAGCGGCTTTGAGATGAGCAAAAACGAAATATCAGTGGAACTTTACAAAAAGATTATGAAAATCAAGGAAAATCCCCAGCAGGAAGATCCTCTTGTAAACGTTTCCTGGTTCGATGCAATTGAATTCTGCAACAGGCTTAGCAAAAAGGCCGGTTATAAGCCCTGCTACAAAGTGGACGGAAGCAATGTTGCCTGCGATTTTTCCGCAAACGGATTCAGGTTGCCAACGGAAGCGGAATGGGAATATGTTGCAAGGCAGGAAAAGGAACTTGTGGCTTCC